>JBIJAC010000029.1:0-26890 GCA_044345935.1 Polynucleobacter sp.
CAATCATGATGGCATCGGCGCCGGTTTGTTGTAAAACAGATGCGGCCTTTTCAGGCGAATGAATATCGCCATTGGCGACCACCGGAATGCGAACGGCTGACTTCACCGCGGTGATGGTTTCGTATTCTGCTTCGCCGTGATACAGATCCGCGCGGGTACGGCCATGCACCGTCAGCATACTGATACCCGATTGCTCTGCAAGGCTTGCAATCGCTAAGGCATTTTTATGTTCCCTGTCCCAGCCAGTGCGGATTTTTAATGTCACGGGTACTGCATCTGGACCGGTGCCAACGGCATTCACCACAGCCTCGAGAATCTGCTGTACCAGGGGTTCGTCGCGCAATAAGGCAGAACCTGCCGCTACATTGCAGACTTTCTTGGCAGGGCAGCCCATATTGATGTCAATGATTTGCGCGCCATGGTCTACATTGATCCTGGCAGCGGCAGCCATCATGGCCGGATCGGCGCCGGCAATTTGTACAGCAATAGGCTTGAACTCGCCTTGATGATTAGCGCGGCGCTGGGTTTTTTCACTATTCCACAGCAGGGCATTAGAGGCGACCATTTCAGAGACGGCATAGCCTGCCCCTAGTTTTTTGCAGAGCTGCCGAAATGGCCGATCGGTCACGCCAGCCATGGGGGCTACGAAGAGTCGATTGGCTAATTGGTGCGGGCCGATTTTCATAAATGCCGTGGCGTCAATGGAAACATCAATGGGGGTGTGGGTGCGAATACTGCAATAAATAAGCACTCCATTGTAGCGTAGGCGGAACTTAATATGCCTAATTTTTAGGCAGGGCGAGTTAAATTAGAGACTCTAAAAGGACTTACTTTAGGGGATTTGTTTAGCGGCGACCAAACATCATTTGGCGCGCTAAACCCGTTTTGAGGGGTGGTAGCCACTGTAGTAATGATAGCGCCGCGCCACGGGTTGCGATCACGGGGGTGAGCGGTGAGGTAAAAACGCGCGCTAAAAAATCGGTGATGCCAATCGTTGCTTTTCGATCGGCTTGCCTGCTGATGCTGTATTCATGCAAAGTATTGTCAATCGCGTTGCGGGATTTAGTGGAGTGCGATTGTTTTGAAAACAAACCGCTGAGTTGTTCAGCCAGAAGGTAAGCATCACGCAAGCCCAGATTTAAACCTTGGCCAGCAACGGGGTGGAGGGCTTGCGCTGCATTGCCAATCCACACTTCATTGCCTTGCACAATCTCTTTGCGGTAATTGAGGCCCAGGGGATAGAGTCGCCGATCACGAATCGATTTGAATTGGCCTACGCGCGAACCAAAGGTCGATTGAATTTCCTGCAAAAAGTCCGAATCGGAAATGCCATTCAATCTTTCTGCGGTAGCGGGGGAACTGCACCACACCATATTGAGTATATTGCTACCGTGATGGCTCGGCAGCAAGGCCAATGGGCCTTCAGCAGTAAAGCGCTCCCATGCGTGGTGAGGTTGGGCATTTTCCACTTCAACGAGCCCAACGAGAGCAGATTGCTGGTAGTCGCGACCGGATTCGACCCAGTCTTGCTGGGTAAAGAGACCACCTTCCGCATGCACAATGCAGCGAGCAACGGAATGATCTTGATCTCCGTCGAGACTGGTATGTTGCCAAACGAAGTGCGGCGCACTTTTTTGCAATTGACGTAAGGACTCTCTCAGTGCAAGGTGGATACCGCGGTAGCGCACAATGTGCCCCAGCGCTTCTTGATCCAATTCATCGCGGGTCATGAGTGCGCGACCAAATTGACCGACGTGCGATACGTGCACCGAATGGATTGCACACGAATCACTGGGCCACGCCCGGATCGTATCCAGCAATAACTTACTGCCATGGGACAAGGCAATACCTCGAGTGTCGCTGGCAACAATGTCGCTGTCGTTTTGTGGATTTCGATCAATCAGCTGGAGCGAGAGCTCCGGAAATTTTTGCAAGCACCATGCCGCGCAGGCCAAACCAACTGGACCGCCGCCGATGATTTGCACATCCACAGATGCATTCGATAAAGACATGCTTAGCCGCGCATCACTGCTTCGATTTCAGCAGCCTTGACTGGGACGCCGCGGGAGATCAAGTCACACCCATTTTTAGTGACTAGGGCATCGTCTTCAATCCGAATGCCGATGTTCCAAAATGCCTCTGGTACATCGTCTGCTGGGCGGACATACAAGCCGGGCTCGATGGTCAACATCATGTTTTCGCAAAGAATGCGCCATGGCTTTTCAGAGCCGCTGCCAATGCCCGCTTCACGATAGGAGCCGACATCGTGTACATCCATACCCAACCAGTGGCTCGTGCGATGCATATAGAAACGGCGGTAGGCACCTGTTTCGATGGCATTGTCGAGGGAGCCCAATTGATGCAATGAGAGGAGTTTTTCATCGAGCATGCCTTGCGTGAGAACACGTACCGCAGCATCGTGGGGCTGCATAAAGGTATTGCCAGGCTTAGTGGCATCCACAGCCGCTTCTTGTGCGGCTAAGGTGATGTCATACAGCGCCCGCTGTGCCGCTGAATAACGCCCATTGATTGGAAACGTGCGTGTGATGTCAGAGGCATAGCCATCCAGTTCACAGCCAGCATCAATCAAGCATAAATCGCCAGATTGCAGTTCGGCAGCGCTGGCACGGTAATGCAAGATGCAGGCATTGGCACCAGCAGCAACGATGCTGTTGTAGGCCACGCTTTGCGCGCCGCTGTGACGAAACGCGTGCAATAACTCCGCCTCAATTTGGTATTCCCGCTGACCAGGTCGGCATGTACGCATGGCACGCAAATGGGCTTCTGCAGAAATCGCTGCGGCACGGCGCATGGTTTCAATTTCGCTAGCGTCTTTAAAGAGACGCATCTCATGAACGAGCGCTTCAATGTCACGAAACTCCGATGGGGCATTGACTCCAGCGCGCGCTTGCCCACGAACGCGATCAATCCAATGGCGTATGCGGCGATCGGTTTCAGCGCTACTGGCTAAGCGAATGTACAGTGCCGCTTGATCGGCCAGCAGCTTGGGCAACTCCTGATCCAATTCAGCATTGGGGTATGCATGGTCAACCCCCAGATAATCTGGAGCGGCTTCCGGCCCTAAGCGCAGGCCATCCCAGATTTCTCGCTCGGCATCTTTAGGGCGACAAAAGAGGTGCGCTACCACTGTATTACGGTCAACTTGCAGCACCAGGGTTGCGCCTGGCTCATCAAATCCAGTCAGGTAAAAGAAATCACTGTCATGCCGATACGGAAATTCACTATCGCGATTGCGCAATTGTTCTGGCGCTGTGGAGAGGATGGCAATTCCACTTCCGGACTGCTCACGAATGCGCGCAGCCAACTGGGCACGGCGCTGGCGGTGGAGATCGGCCTGAAAGACAGGGAGGTTACTTGGGATCATAGGATTGATTTAGCTCGTATAAACGCTGTGGTGTCCCTACATCGTGCCACGGACCGGTATATTTTTCACCGAAGACCTGATTTTTAGCCATAGCCAAGCGCAGTAAAGGGGCTAATTTTGCAGTCTCCCCTATTTTTAGGTCTGCAAACAGCGATTGGTGATAAATGCCAATCCCTGAAAAGGTCAGTTTCGCCTCCTGCATTGGGGAGGCGATCGGCTTGTCACTAACTTGCTCGCCATGCAAGTAAAAATCGCCCTCTGGGTGTTGTGGAGGATTGGGTACGAGCATTAAATAGGCAAGCGGCTTAGCTCCACTATTTAAATGCGCCTGAAAGCGGCTTGTAAATGCAGCAATGGGGAGGCCTGGACAAAATACGTCCCCGTTGATTACCAAAAAGTAGGGATCTGGATTTAATAGTGCCAAGGCCTTCCGTATACCTCCTGCAGTCTCAAGGGCGGTTTCTTCTGGTGAGTACTGTATTTGTATCCCCCACTTGGTCCCATTACCCAAAGCCAACTCGATTTGCTTGCCGAGCCATGCGTGATTAACAACGATGCGACTGGTATGCGCCGCTACCAGTGCTTCGACATGCCATTGCAATAATGACTTACCTTGAATTTGCAGGAGCGGCTTTGGTGTTGTGTCCGTCAGCGGGCGCATGCGCTCCCCACGTCCTGCGGCCAACAAAAAGCAAGGCAATGCAACGGAGGTAGGTAGGCTATTCATAGGCGATTACTTTATCGAGCTAATGCCATTAGCGCGCTCTAATATGCGAGCGAGTGGCTTTAACTCAATGTAGCGATTAGCAGTCGCTAGGGCATATTTCAATACCAGAGGAATATCCTTGAGGTAAGCATCTTTTCCATCGCGATGATATAGGCGCGCAAAGATTCCCAATACCTTGATGTGGCGTTGTAAACCCATCCACTCAAAGTCACGATAGAACTCGCCAAAATCAACATGTACTGGTAATCCTTTTTTACGACCCAACTCCCAATAGCGTGCAACCCAGTCAATGACCCGTTCTTCAGGCCACTCTATGTAAGCATCGCGCCACAGGGATGCGGCATCGTAGGTAATCGGTCCATATACGGCATCCTGAAAATCCAAGATGCCCGGATTTTTCGTTTCAGTGCACATCAGGTTGCGCGAATGAAAATCCCGATGGACATACACCTGCGGCTGCGCAAGATTATTTTTTAGAAGCAAACTAAATGCATTGCGCAGGTATTTTTCTTCATCTGCAGTCAGTACAAATTGCAGGTGTTTTTTTAAATACCACTCGGGCAATAGATCCAATTCGCGTTGCAATAAGGCTTCTGAATATTCTGGTAACACGCCAGGCTGACTTGCTAATTGCATTGCCACTAATGCATCGATTGCATCGCTATACAGTGCGTCTGCATTGGAATCACTGAGTGCTGCCAGGTAGGTTGTGGAGCCCAAATCACTCAGCAGCAAAAACCCATCGGCTGTATTTTTTTCTAGAACATGGGGCACATGCAGTCCTGCATGTTGTAGTAATTCAGCGATCGCAATAAAGGGCTCAACCGGCTCCGATTGTGGAGGTGCATCCATCACAATCAGGGTGGGATGTAAGGCATTTTGGCTATTGAGCCGAAAATAGCGCCGAAAGCTGGCATCAGCTGATGCGGGCACAAGCGATGACAGGTCAAGCTTCCAGCTCGAAGGGAGGCCTTCCAGCCAGTGGCAGAGGGTGTCTAGGCGGTTATTGGGCATATCGATTCGTATAATAAGTGGGTCTGGATCTATGAGCCATTATCGCCGTCGCGCTGGTCTTTGCGCCCCCCTTATTTTTACCCCATTTTTACGCACGTTGATGGGGTGTTTTTGCTTGTATTTTTCAACGACCGCATTTGCTCAGGCGCCGGCCTCGAACCTCCCATCCTCACAGCGCAATACCGCCAATTTTGTCTTGGTTCCTGACCGCGGCAATGTCAGCGTTTTAAAGTTAGATGATCAATTGCGGGTTGGAAAGCCCATTTCGGATAACCAAGCCTTAACGTTTACTTTTAGTGATTCGATTCAAGGCATTGTTGACCGTGAAATGAAATTAAAGGGCCGCGCTCAAATTCGACGGAACGATACCGTTCTTAAGGCCGATGAAATTATTTATCACCCCGATACCGATATTGCTGATCTGATCGGCAATGTGGAAATGATTAAAGGCAACTCCACCTTTCGAGGTCCTAAGGCGAGTTTTAAAGTAGATGCCCGGCAAGGGGAAATGCAAGAGCCTCGTTATGAAATGCGTGATAACCGCTCGAGTGGCAAGGCGAAAAAATTAACAATTCAATCATCCGATATTTTTGTATTTGATAAGGGAACGTATTCGACCTGCTCGCCCGATAACTTAGATTGGTATTTCACAGCAGATCGCATGGAAGTCGATAACGAGCAAAAAGAAATGACCGGCACCAACGGCGTGATGCGATTTTTTGATGTACCGATTGCATACACACCCTACTTTAGTTTACCAACCTCCAATCAACGGCGCTCAGGTTTGCTTGCCCCAATCGCAGGCTATAGCTCGACTAATGGTATTGATGTAACGCAGCCCTACTACGTTAATATTGCACCCAATCGCGATCTGCTGATCATGCCGCGTTACATGACCTTTCGAGGTACTCAATTGGGCGGTTCGTATCGCTACATTGATCCGAAGTATTCAGGAACGGTTGCAGGGGAGTTTCTGCCTTACGACAAAATACTCGGACGTGATCGGTGGAAGTACGATTGGCAGCAGCGTCAAAGTATCGCGCCGAATTGGAATGGGTATGCCAACATTGCGCGGGTCTCGGATAATTTATACCCAATTGATTTTTCAAGAACCTTGGCTGGCGGTATTACCAATCAATTTAGACAAGAGGTGGGAACCACATCCCTGATAAAAGGCTGGAATGTTTCGGCCAGGGCAATGACCTTCCAGACCTTGCAGCCCGATCCTACGGTCACGGTGCAATCGCCGTATAACGTTTTGCCACAAGTCGTTGCCGCATATAACAGCCAAAATGCCTTACTAGCCCCCGATCGGAGTCAGCAATTCGTTAGTCTGCCTACGGGCCCACAAGTGAGTTTTTCGAGTGACTTCACTCGCTTTGCTTACAACATCGGCGGTAATGTAGCGGCTACTGCACCGGGTGTTTTTAGTCAAGCCGATCGAACCGTAGTCAAGGCAGCGGTTGGCATGCCGAAGATAACTCCTGGTTACTACATCAAGCCTAGATTGAGTGTGCAGTCGAACAACTACAATGCAACGGCATTCGAACCAGGTTACGCGCCAGCACAGGGCTTTACCATTCCTACCCTAAGCTTGGATTCGGGTTTGGCGTTTGAGCGTGAGGCAAGGGAGCTCAAGGGATTTTTTGGTCGGGATATGTTGGTGACGATGGAACCGCGCGCTTTTTATGTCTACACTCCTTTCCAAGATCAAACCAACACGCCATTATTTGACACCGCCAATGCCGGTTTTGGTATCACCCAAATCTTCAGCGAAAATACCTTTGTCGGCAATGACCGTATTGCCGATAACAACAAGTTAACCATGGGCGTTACCAGTCGCATGATTGAAGCTGCAACTGGTGCAGAGCGAGCGAATGTGACCTTGGCGCAACGCCAGGATTTCAGTGGGCAGCGGGTGGGTTTGACGAACACGATACAAAATCCGACCACGTATTCCGACACCTTAGGCGCTGGCTCGGTTCGGCTCATGGGTAACTTTAATGTGGATGCATTTGGTCAATACAACACCCAGCTTAATCGCCTGGTTCAGACCACGGTTGGGGGTAGCTGGCGACCCACCATGGGTAGAAGCTTGAATTTTGGCTACCGCAACGTTTGGAGCCCCCCTGTGTCAGCCTCGCCTGAAAACAATATACAAGCAGCTCCGGGCGCCACCACCACCGATCAATACAATATCTCTGGGCAGTGGCCAATAACCCGCAAGATTTCCACGCTCGGCCGCTGGGGATATGACTCCTTGACCATGAATACCCTTAATTTACTGGCGGCTTTGGAATACAAAGAAGACTGCTGGACCGGTCGATTTGCTTACTCTCAGGTTCGCAATACGACCCAAATCACCACGACCCAAGTACTATTTCAAATCGAATTTAGGGGCTTTGGTGCTGCTGGAGCTAATCCAGTTGATATCATGAGGTTAAATGTTCCGGGCTACATGCCAACCACCAGAACAATACCGCCCTCAATTTATGAGAACTACCAATGACGTTTTGCATGAACCGCAGCATTAGACTAATTCACACTCTTTTCTTGCTTGCCTGTGTTGCCGTGGCAACTCCAAGTTACGCCCAATCGAAGGCCACTTCAACTGCGTCTGACAGCACGATACGGGATATTGATGGTGTCGCTGCTGTGGTCAATACAGGGTATGTCACTCGGAAAGAAATTGATGATCGTGTGGCAACCATTACAAAACAGGGCGGCGGCGCTGCGTTGCCCGATCAAGAAACCCTGCGTAAGCAAGTACTTGAACGGCTAATCGTAGAAAAAATTCAATTGCAAGAGGCGGAGCAGGGTGGTATCAGTGTTAGTAATGCTGAACTCGATAAAATCATTGCTGACATTGCCGCTCGAAATAAGTTAAGTATGGCTGAATTTCGGGCAACCATTCAGAAGTCAGGATCGAGTTTTGCGCGTTATCGTGAAATGTTGCGAGACGACATCATCGTGACGCGCTTTCGAGAGCGTGAGGTCGATTCGCAAATAAAGATCTCCGATGCGGAAGTCGATAATTACATTAGCGAGCGCACTCGGGCTATGAGTGCGCCAGCAGCGAATATGCCGGCAGCAGGCGGCCAAGAAGAATTAGACGTTGCCCAAATTTTTATTCCCGTCGATGCCAATGCTGGGCCTGGCACGATTGCAGAAGCACGTAAACAAGCCGATGCTTTATTGCGGGAAGCGCGTGGCGATGTGGATTTCTTGCAGCTTGGTGCAAAGGCAGCAAAAGAAAACCCACGCATTAAATTCCAGAATTTAGGCTATCGAACACCAGACCGATTGCCGCAACTCTTTCTCGAGGCGGTGCGCAATATTGGCCCTGGACAGCTAGCCAATACAGTAATAAAAAGCCCAGCCGGTTTTCATGTACTTAAAGTATTAGATCGGCGAGTCATGATGGCGGCAAGCCAAGCCCCGATTCCGGAGGCGGTGGGTGATTTCACACCAAAAAACATTACGATTACAGAGACCAATGCGCGCCATATCCTATTGCGCAATCGGGCTGGACTAACGGATAACGATGCGGAGCGGCGTTTGTCCGGATACCGTGATCAAGTGCGCGCCAAGGCAGCTGATTTTGGTGAGCTAGCGAAGAAGCATTCTGAGGATGGCTCTGCGGCCAACGGTGGTGTACTCGGCTGGATGTCACCTGGTCAGTTGGTGCCTGAGTTTGAGGTCGCTATGAATCGCCTCGACATTGGTGAGGTGAGTAATCCAGTAAAAACAGAGTTTGGTTGGCACTTAATTCAAGTGCTTGAGCGCAGGGAAGCTCAGCTCACCGTCGAAAAGCAGCGTGAATTCGCACGGGCTGCCATACGTGAACGTAAGTTTGAGCAGCTATATCAAGATTGGCTCCGTCAATTGCGCGATACAGCGACTGTGCGTATTCTTAACTTAGACAATGTCGCGCGTTGATTTAGTCATTACAACGGGTGAGCCGGCCGGTATTGGTCCTGAGGTATCGGCTCAAGCAGCACTGGCATTTTTGCAAGAGCAGGCAGATGCCCACATCACATTGATTGGTGACCCGACCCTTTTTAGTGAGGGTATAAGTCATCCGCGCTTGCAGATTGAGTCCGTGAAGCTAAAGAAGCCTTCTGCTTTAGGCATGCTCGATGTACAGAATGCAGCCTACGTACTGGCTACACTTGATGCCGCAGTAGCTGGATGTCAAGCTGGGCGTTTTCAGGCCATGGTGACTGCCCCTGTGCATAAGGGTGTTATCAATCAGTCCGGCATTGCATTTACGGGGCACACAGAATATTTAGCAGCCGCATGTGGAGTAGAGCGCGTAGTGATGATGCTATGCGCCAACTTGCCTGCCGGTTTGATGGGTTTACAGCGCGGTTTACCCTTGCGTGTCGCTCTCACCACCATCCATATACCGCTTGCTTTAGTTTCAGCTCAGATTACCGCCAAGTCGGTGCTGGAGACGATTGAAATTCTGCACGCCGGTTTGAAGAATCAATTTGGGATTGAACATCCACGGATTTTGGTCGCTGGCCTCAATCCCCATGCAGGCGAGGGCGGATATTTGGGTTCAGAAGAAAGTACTGCGATAGAGCCAGCGATTGCACAGGCACAGCAAGCGGGTATTCGAGTAGAGGGGCCGTTTCCAGGGGACACCCTATTTGATTTGCGTTCACTGGATCGGGTGGATGCGTATTTAGCGATGTACCATGATCAAGGCCTGGCCCCATTTAAATTTGTTACTTTTAACACTGGCGTAAACGTCACGCTTGGGTTGCCGATTATTCGTACATCAGTAGACCATGGCACTGCACTCGATATTGCGGGCAAGGGAGTGGCTGACGCGGGTAGCATGCTTGAAGCCATCCGCCTTGCATATCAGCTTGCCCAGCATCGAAAGGCTACGTTAGCGCATGCATCAGGCGCGTAAACGCTTCGGCCAAAACTTTCTGCATGATGAGGGCATCATTCATGCGATTGTGAGTTTGATTGGGCCCGCTAATGATGTTGCCGTTTTAGAAATCGGCCCAGGCCTTGGTGCGTTGACTAAACCCTTATTGGCTAATCTAGAGAGCTTGGACTTACTCGAGATCGATCGTGATTTAGTGGCCTACTGGCGTAAGCAGAATTTACCGGGCCTAACCATTACCGAGGGCGATGCCTTGAATTTTGATTTTTTGGCGTGGGCACGTGCAAAAAAAGCCGGCGGCGCAAAACAAATCAAGGTTGTTGGTAATCTGCCCTACAACATTTCATCGCCATTACTCTTTCATTTAGTAGGGGCTGCAAGCGAGATAAATGAGCAGGTATTTATGTTGCAAGATGAAGTGGTTGAGCGCATGGTGGCCGATGCAGGTTCATCCGAATACAGTCGCCTGTCAGTGATGCTGCAAGCCCGTTACCACCTAGAAAAACTACTCGATGTGCCACCCGAGGCATTTGATCCGCAGCCCAAAGTCAATTCTGCTGTCGTACGCATGATTCCACGCAGCAATTTTAGTGCATCCCCCGCAGAGTGGCGCGCCCTTGAAAAAGTAGTGGCAGCTGCGTTTGCGCAAAGGCGCAAGATGCTGCGCACTAATTTGCAGGACTACATCGAGCGTTTGCAGCTACAAGAGGATGAACTGACCAAGCGAGCACAAGACATCTCGGTTGCACGCTACTTGGAGTGGGCTTCCCTCTTAGCTGCGTCCTCGTAGGCACTGGGATCAATTACCCGCATTTCGGTTTCAATCCAAGATTCAACGGCGCTATTGAGCTGCCCACCTGTTTTGCCTTCCGACGCAATCACAGGGCCAATCGAAATGATGACTAACCCTGGATACTTTAAAAAGCGATTGCGTGGCCAAACTCGGCCCGCGTTGTGCGCTACCGGAATCACGGCGGCACCAGTAGCGGTGGCTAAGCGTGCCCCTCCCTTTAAATAGGGTTTGTTCGATCCGACTGCAGTCCGCGTACCTTCTGGAAAGAGCATGATCCATTTGCCTTCTTTCAGGCGTGCTCTGCCTTGACTTACCACTGAAAGGGCTGAGGTTTCGCGGTTGTCGCGATTAATGTGAATCATTTTGAGCGCAGCCATGACCCAACCAAAGAACGGTATCCAAAGTAGTTCGCGCTTGAAGACGTAACACAGCTGCTTCGGAAATAATGCAATGTAAGCGATCGTTTCCCAGGCCGATTGGTGTTTGCTGAGAATGATGATGGGTTGGTCAAGCGCCCCCAGCATATATTCCATCCCCCGAATCTCATAGTGAATACCGCATAGCCATTTGAGAACCCAAAGAACGGTTTTATTCCAGCCGCTCACAAAACGATAGCGGGTTTCGCTGCGCATAAACGGAAATACCGTTAGGCAAATGATTGCCCAGATCGGTGTGAACACCAGCAAGAAAAGTGCAAAGAGGGTGGATGTCAGGTAAATCATGTAATCGAGGCAGATCCCAATAAGGACTTAGTAAATGCCATTAAATCGGCATGCACTACGGTACCCGCTGGCAATATGCCTGCAGCCACTGTCTTTTGACCTTTGCCAGTAAGAACCAAATGGGGGCTTGCGCCTAAAACAGTGGCGGCCTTCAAGTCACGCAAGGAGTCACCCACAATCGGTACGCCAGTCAGAGGGAGAGCAGAATCTGCTTTACGGTAGCGGGAGGCAATATCACGCATTAGGCCAGGCAATGGTTTACGGCAATTGCACTGGTCTTCATCGACATGGGGGCAAAAGAAAATACTATCCACGCGACCGCCCATGGGAGCCAATAGATCCATCATTTTTTGATGCATGGCATGCAGGTCATTGATGGTAAATAGGCCTCGCGCCAAACCCGATTGGTTGGTCGCCACCGTTACTTGAAAACCAGCTTGATTGAGTTCAGCAATCGCCTCCAGGCTCCCTGGAAGCGGAATCCATTCGTCAGCCGATTTAACGTACTGATCGCTGTCAATATTAATCACGCCATCGCGGTCGAGAATAACTAATTTAGAAGCGCTTGAGCTCATGCCAAGGTGCCAAGATCGGCAACCAAATTCATCTGGTGGTGGAGTTGCTGCAATAAAGCCAAGCGGTTATCGCGTAGGGCTGGATCTGGATCCATTACCATGACATCGGCAAAAAACTGGTCAATCGGCTGACTCAAATCAACCAGCGTTCGAAGTAGGGTAACAAACTGACGCTGGGTATAGGCACTAGTCAGCAGCGGAATGGCTTTTTGCAAAGCCCCATGCAAGGCAATTTCAGCCGGCAGTGTTAAAGCTGCTGCCGAGCACTGCGCCGGAATAGGCGTCGTGGTTTTCTTCAGAATATTACTGATGCGCTTATTGGCTGCGGCCAATTGGGCTGACTCGGGTAGGGCATTGAACTCCCGTACTGCGCGCAGCCGATCCATTAGATCATTGAGCTGCGCGGGTTGCTGACTGAGTACCGCTTCGATTTCAGCGGTAGTAAATGGCTTACCGGCTTCGGTTTGATCGCGCAAATAGGCTCGCAAACGATCAATTACAAACACATAGATTGCGGCTGCATCGGCTTTTTCCTGCACACCAGCTTGCTTAAACTGCCCGCGTGCCAGTTCGATGAGTGCAGGCAGGCTGCACGGTAAATTCTTTTCAAGCAGTAGTCTGCAAACGCCCAATGCATGGCGGCGCAAAGCATAGGGGTCCTTATCCCCGGTGGGGGCAAGGCCAACGCCCCAAATGCCAACTAAGGTTTCAAGCTTGTCAGCAATGGCCAATACTGTGCCAGTCATACTGCTAGGCAGTGCATCCCCAGCAAAGCGTGGCTGGTAGTGTTCACTGCATGCCGCAGCAACCTCAAGATCCTCACCATCGTGCACGGCATAGTAGCTGCCCATGATGCCTTGCAGCTCCGGAAACTCGCCTACCATGTCGGTGAGCAAATCGGTTTTGGCTAACTCGGCAGCGCGTGCCACGTGTTTTGGATTAACTGCAGTAGCCTTGCTTTGCAACTCACTTGCGATAGCAGTGGCAATTGCACTAACCCGCTTGGTACGCTCCAGCTGCGTTCCCAATTGATTGTGGTAGACCACCTTGTCTAAATCAGCAACACGCGATGATAGCGGCCTTTTTTGATCTTGCTGAAAGAAAAACCGCGCATCCGATAAGCGGGGGCGTACGACGCGCTCATTGCCTTGAATGATGGATTGCGGGGTGGTCGTTTCAATATTCGATACGATCAAAAAGCGATTGCGTAGCTTTCCTGCGCTATCGGTTAAAGCAAAGTACTTTTGATTGGTTTGCATCGTCAGAATTAAGCACTCTTGCGGCACTTCTAAAAACTCCGCATCAAAATGGCAGGCATAGACTGCAGGCCACTCGACCAATGCCGTTACTTCATCCAGTAAATTACTGGGCATTAAAACCGTATCGCCATTCGCCGCCTTGAGGAGCTCGGCTTCTATAGTGGCACGGCGCTCATTGAAGTTCGCCATGACCTTATGTTTGAGTAACTCAGCGGCATACTGATCAGCATGGCCAATCGTTAATACCTTAGGTGCTAAGAAACGGTGCCCTTCAGTTTGATTTGCAGCATGAATACCTAGTGCATGAATCTGCAGTGGAGTAGTGCCATGCAATGCAATGATGCGATGCGCAGGGCGGGCAAATTGAACGTCTTCTAAAATGCCATCCGCCTGCTTCACTTGGTAATGCATCATTTTCGCAATCGGTAGCGTTTGCAAGGCATGCACGATGGCAGTCTGCACCGTATCCTGTAGAACAGCACCACGGGCTTGTACATTTAAGTAGAGTGCTTCATTTTTATCTTGCCCCGATCGCTCGAGGCTAGCGATGTCGATATCGGGATAACCCAATGCACTCAGTTTTTTATACAAAGGGGGCGTAGGTTTACCGTCTGCATCAAATGCGACGCTGACTGGCAACACTTTTTCGCGCACCGGAAAGTCAGCCGCTTTACTCAGCACGTTTGTGATTTGCACCGCTAAACGGCGCGGGCTTGCAAAGCTGGTTGTAACTGATTCTGCAGTGCTTAAGCCAGCCGCCTTTAAGGAGTCTGAGAGCGATGCAGCAAATGCATCGCCCAGTTTGCGAAGCGATTTTGGCGGCAGCTCTTCGGTGAATACTTCGATTAAAAGCGTTGCCGAGGAAGAGGAAGATGTACTCACAATAAAACCTTACGCAGTGACTTGCTGTTGGCACATTGGGAAACCCAATTGCTCACGGGATTCAAGGTATGCCTGTGCTACCAAGCGAGAGAGGGTGCGAATGCGACCAATGTAGGCAGCGCGTTCCGTTACCGATATGGCGCCCCGGGCATCGAGCAAGTTAAACGTATGAGCCGCTTTTAAAACCATTTCATAAGCAGGTAAGGCCAGCGGTACCTCCATCAGGCGTTTGGCTTCGCTCTCGTAGTTACTGAAATTGGTAAAGAGCATGTCAGTATTGGAGTATTCAAAGTTATAGCGCGACTGCTCCACTTCATTCTGGTGGTAGACATCGCCATAGGTCACGCCATCGGTCCACACGAGATCGAAGACATTTGAGCAGTTCTGCAAATACATCGCGAGGCGCTCGATGCCATACGTAATTTCGCCCAAGACGGGCTTGCAATCAATGCCACCCACTTGTTGGAAGTAAGTGAATTGCGTTACTTCCATACCGTTGAGCCAGACTTCCCAGCCCAAGCCCCAAGCGCCTAAGGTTGGGTTTTCCCAATCGTCCTCTACAAAACGAATATCGTTTTGTTTTAGGTCTAAACCTAAGGCGCTGAGGGATCCCAAATAGAGTTCGAGAATGTTATCTGGAGCCGGCTTAAGAACAACCTGATACTGGTAGTAATGTTGCAAGCGATTTGGATTTTCACCATAACGCCCATCTTTTGGTCTGCGGGAGGGTTGCACATAAGCCGCCTTCCAGGGTTCTGGACCAATGGCCCGTAAAAAAGTAGCGGTATGGGATGTGCCTGCGCCCACCTCAAGGTCAATGGGTTGTAATAAGGCGCAGCCTTGTTTATCCCAATAGTCTTGAAGCGTGAGAATAATTTGCTGAAATGTAAGCATAGTGAGCCAGAACCAATCGATCTAAGTCACTGATTTTACCTGCCAATTGTGGGAGTTTTCCTAAAACCGGCGCCGTTGCAGCAAGGCAAATGCCAGTAGAAAACTGACAAAACTCAAAATCGGCCAATTTCCCCAGACCACAAACGGGGTTTTACCTGTAAAGCCCTGTACCGAAGCGCTTAGGCTTGCTTGGGTCCATTGCGGCAGAGCCTCTAGTACACGCCCATCCGGACCAATTACGGCTGTGATCCCGGTGTTGGTCGAACGAATGCTGGGGAGCCCCGTTTCGATCGAACGCATTTGCGATAAGCGCAATTGTTGGCTAGGCGCTTGGGACTGACCAAACCAAGCGAGGTTAGTCATATTAATAAACAGATTGACTGGACTTTCGCTGTTGCGAATGCGGCTAGCCAGCTCATTACCAAAGATGTCTTCGTAGCAGATGGTGATGGCGGCACCAATACTGTCTTGACCTACGCGCTCAATTTGAAAAGGGGCTTGCATCAAATTGCCCCGGGCAAAATCACTCATCGGAATTCGAAAAGCATTGACGAACCACTCGAAGCCGGGCGGAATAAATTCACCAAAAGGAACGAGGTGGTATTTATCGTAATAGTAGGGCGCAGTAGAAGATGGTGATAAACCAAGCGCGCGGTTAGAATACTGCAACTGCCCATTGGGACTCGGAACAATGCCAATTAAACCAAGCAGAATATTGCTGTGCATCGCTTGTGAAAACGCCCTGAGCTGAGGGAGCGCGTCACTGGGTAAATCTTTTTCAATTAAGGGAAATGCGGTTTCTGGAATCACAATCAGATCGGCCGCTTGTGCAACAATCGCGTCGCTATAAAAACGCATTTGCTGTGCGATTGCGTTTGGATTCCACTTCAGGCTTTGCTCAAAATTTCCCTGAATCAAACGAACACTGATGGGGCTACCAATTGCCTCGGTAAAGCGCAGTTGATTGAGGCCCAGCATCAGCACTAGCGACAATCCAAGCGGAATACTGATGCGCACAAGCGATTGGCGCCACCGACTTAATTGCATCGATGCCCACACCACCAAAAAAGTAGATCCCAAACCACCCAGTAGGGGTGCAATCGCTGCAAAGGGGCCATTAACTTGGGCCTCAGCAAAACCGACCCACGGAAAGCCGGTGAAGAGTTGGCCGCGGAGGTATTCCATGAGAACCCAGGCCGCTGCCATGATGACGCTATTCAGAAAAATAGATTGGTGCCGAAGTAATCTGCCCAAAGCGCTGGCCAAGCCAAAAAAGAGTGCCATGTAGGCCGATAGCAAAACCACGGCAGCGACCGACAGGGCAGTATTCATGCCGCCAATGTCATGCAAGCTAATAAAAATCCACCACAGTCCAACAATAAAATACGCAAGGCCAAACAAAAAACCGCCAGAAAAGTGCGGCAGAAATGCAGTGGTATTAATTAAAGAGAGTCGCCACCATAAGAGGCTAAGCAGCGGTATTTGCAGCCAGCCACCATACGGGAGTTCACCCGCTATTGAAACGCTAATGCCAAGGGCGATGCAGTAGAGCCAGTGCGTGAATGGAGTATCGCTGCGCAAGCTCTGACTAAACAAGCGTTGCCTTAGGCTGATAAAGGGATATCAGATGCTAGGCGCCTTGCTAGCAATACATGAATTTGCCGTGGATCAGCCCGCTGCACTTCAAACTCGATACCCTCAATCCGTACACGCTCACCCAGTTTGGGCACACGTCCTAAATGGTGGGTAATTAAACCCGCTACGGTTTCTACTTCATCGTCATCAAACTGCGTGCCTAAGGCTGCATTCAGTTGCTCGAGTTCGGTAATGCCTTTAAGGCGGGTATCGCCATTTGCTAAGAGCAGAACGTTATCGGCATCTTCATCAATGTCGTGCTCATCCTCAATATCACCAACAATTTGTTCGAGCACGTCTTCAATCGTGACAATTCCGGCTACATTGCTGTACTCATCCACCACCACGGCCAAATGATTGCGATTAGCTCGAAAATCCCGCAACAAGACGCTTAGGCGCTTTGATTCTGGAATAAAGACGACGGGCCTTAGCCAATCCCGCAGTTGAAAGTTTGCCTCGCTGGCATGGCGTAATAAATCTTTGGCGAGCAAGATGCCAATGACAGTGTCTTTGCTACCTTCATAAACAGGGTAGCGCGAGTGGGCGGCGGAGATAACGGCTTGAATTACTTCATCGACCGAGGAATCAATATCAATCCAGTCGATTTGCGCGCGCGGTACGAGGATGTCCCTGGCACACAACTCCCCGACCTGAAAAACCCCCTCAATCATCGAAAGGGCATCTGCGTCAATAAAACCCTCTGTCTGAGCGGCGCGCAAGGTTTCAATTAATTCTTGGCGTCGTTCCGTTGCGCTGGTGGGTTGTGGCGTTAGAAATTCGGCAAGGCGTTCGAGTAATGATTTATCGGGGTCAGGCATCGAAATAGAATAGCGTAGAAGAAAGCAAACTAAAAAAGTGGGCTTAATTTATGACGTAAGGGTCTGAAAAGCCTAGGTTTTTCAGAATAGCCACTTCACGTGCCTCCATTACCTTGGCACCCTGCTGCGTCATGTGGTCAAGGCCGGCAGCGTGGAGGCAGCCATGTACTACCAGATGCGCCAGGTGAGCCTTGACTGCTTTACCTTGGTCGCGGGCTTCACTGGTGACAACCGGCATGCAAAGCACGATATCGGCTGCCAACTCACCTTGGCTAATCTCATATGTGAAGGTCAGTACATTCGTGGCGTAGGGCTTGGTTCTAAATTGGCTGTTGAGCACCTGCCCTTCAGTGCGATTAACAAAACGCACCGTCAAGTTGCCAGGACGATTGATACTGGCACGGACCCATTTTTTAATAAGGGCACTGGACGCCAATGCGCTCACTTTTTTCTCGAGCGCAGCACTCGCGTATTGAATCTCGACAGCGCAGGATGTCACTTTGGATGAAGCGCTATTGCTAGGCATACCGATTAATGTACGAGTGCGTTGACGCGTTCACCGCGTAAGGTATGCGCCAACACTTCCGTGATGCGAATATCCATCATCGTCCCAATCAAGGAATCCATTTCCTCAATATCAGCTGGAATATGAATCACACGATTATTTTCAGTACGGCCTTGTAAGTTAATGCCGTCTTTTGCAATGCCTTCAATCAGCACACGCTCTTCTTTACCCAACATTGCCTTACTGATGCGTTCTGCTTGAGAATCAATCAGTGCCAATAAAGTCTGCAGGCGTTTGAGTTTTACAGCGTAAGGGGTATCGTCTGCTAGATTGGCCGCCGGTGTGCCAGGGCGGGGGCTGAAGATAAAGCAATAACTGTTATCAAATTGCAATTCGGCGACTAAGGCTAAGAGCTTTTCAAAATCAGCATCGGTTTCCCCAGGAAAGCCGACAATAAAATCACTGGAGAGGCAAAGGTCAGGGCGTACGGCACGCATGCGGCGAATAATGCTCTTGAATTCCAAGACGGTATAGCCGCGCTTCATCGCCGATAAAACAGAATCAGAGGCGTGCTGAACCGGTAAATGCAGGTGACTGACTAATTTAGGCACTTTGGCATACACATCAATCAGGCGCTGGGTAAATTCTTTGGGGTGGCTGGTGGTAAAGCGAATGCGCTCGACTCCCGGTATCTCGGCGATGTACTCAATCAAGAGGGCAAAATCAGCAAGCTCATTGCTGCTACCCATCTTGCCTATGTAGGCATTCACGTTTTGACCCAGCAATACGATTTCTTTAACGCCTTGTGCGGCAAGCCCGGCTACTTCAGTTAGTACATCATCAAAGGGGCGCGATACCTCTTCGCCGCGGGTATAGGGCACCACACAATAGCTGCAGTATTTAGAGCAACCTTCCATGATGGAAACAAAGGCAGAGCCGCGGGTTTGCCGTGATGCAGGCAAATGATCGAACTTCTCAATCTCCGGAAATGAAATATCCACTTGAGAGATGCCGCTGGATAAGCGCTTGGCAATTAAGTCAGGCAGGCGATGCAGGGTTTGGGGACCAAAGACCACATCCACATACGGCGCACGACTAATGATTTGCTGACCCTCTTGGCTCGCAACACAGCCGCCCACACCAATGAGCAATTCGGGTTTGAGTTTTTTCAGTTCGCGCAGACGACCCAGGTCGGAAAATACCTTGTCTTCGGCTTTTTCCCGAATCGAGCAGGTGTTGAGCAAAATGACGTCGGCTTCGGCGGGGTCGGTGGTGGTTTCCATGCCTTCATTGGCATGCAAGACATCGGCCATCTTTTCCGAGTCGTACTCGTTCATTTGACAGCCAAAGGTTTTGATATACAGTTTTTTCATATGCCGTTTCAGGTTTATAACTGGGGGCGATCCGCAATTTTACGGGAAATCAGCCCCTTGCTAGCAAAAAGACAGCAAGTGACCGTAAGATAGATAAACCATGAGAAGACTCCTTCATTTTTGTGCACTGCTTTTATTGGCTGGTAGCGGTATGCGGGCGATTGCAGCCCCGATTTACATTACCAACTACCCGTCCGAGGCCAATGCCAAGGTATTTGTGACGCAATACAAATCCGAGGCCAATTGCATTGTGTATGAAACCCCTTACCAAAGTGAGAACGACCCGGGAGTTTGGTTCTTTACCAAATACAAAAGCAATGCCAGGGCTCGCATTTACTACACCCAATACAAATCAGAAGCGGATTTAGTGGTGTATTTCACCAAATACAAAAGTGAAGCACGTTGCCGTTACTAGCAATGAAATTAATCTCGATTAACAGTGGCAAAGTAGGCCCCTTATTTGCAAACCAGCATCAGGACCGCACCGTGGTGATGTCGGGTATTAAAAAGAGTAGCATCAGCAACATAGACCAAGCAAATCCAGTCGACATTAATACCCTTGGTGTAATGGGCGATGAGCAGGCCGACTTGAGTGTCCATGGTGGACTTGAGAAGGCGATTTACGTTTATCCACATGAGCACTACCCATTTTGGAATGCACTACTATCGCGTGAACTAAAAACGCCATTTGATTTGCAGCCCGGAGCGATGGGCGAAAACTTCACCATTACCGGCTTATTGGAGGCAGATGTGTTTGTGGGCGATACGCTGCAGATTGGCGATCTGGAATTTATCGTGACTAAGCTACGCGAACCGTGTTTTAAGTTCAACGCAAAAATGCGCTACAAAGGCGCTGCCAAAGCAATGCTGCAATCGGGGCATTGCGGCTGGTATATGCGGGTCATCAAACCAGGAAGATTGATTGCTGGCAGCCAGATTAAGTACCAACCAGGAAGACAAGAAACCGCGATTGCCGATCAAGTGCGATCAATTGCGAAGCGAGACATGCAGCGTGATTTGTGGGACTAGTGCCCCTAAGAAAAAAGCCACTGCAGGGTAGCAGTGGCTTCTAAATGTGGTGGCGATTCAGGGATTCGAACCCCGGACCTGTGGATTATGATTCCATCGCTCTAACCAACTGAGCTAAATCGCCAAGCGTTAAATTGTAGCAAATTCGGTTCATTTCTCCCCATCAGGCTTCCCAACGCGGTTTTTACTATGCTGGGGCATATAAATGGGGCTTTGTGGCCCTTCGGGGCATGCGTTAGTGCAAGCCGCGCCGCGCCTGAATCTTTTTGAATACTTCTTTACTAAAAATCCAGAGCGCTGGCAGGCCAGGAATAATGATCATGGCAAGGGCTACAAGGGAGAAGTTGGCCTTCACCCAAGGATGCTCGCCAATCCAGTAACCCAATGCAGTTAAGCTGCAGACCCACAGAATGCCGCCAAAGACATTGTAAAAAGCAAAGATGGGGTAACGCATGTGAGCCACCCCAGCCACAAAGGGAGCAAAGGTACGGATGAAGGGCATAAAGCGACCCAAGACAATCGTGATGGGGCCATACTTTTCATAAAAGGCGTGGGCTTGATCAAATGCTTTGCGATTAAACCAGCGCGAGTCTTCCCAAGAGAAAACCTTATTGCCGATAAAGCGCCCGATGGAGTAATTGAGGGCATCACCTAAGATGGCGGCCGTTGTGAGTAATGCCATCAAAACATATAAATCCATACCGCCGACTGCGCAGAGCGCCCCTGCTACAAATAGCAAAGAGTCGCCTGGTAAAAAAGGTATCACCACAAAACCAGTCTCTACAAAGATGATGGCAAAGAGCAGGACGTAAATCCAAACACCCCACTCATTCGCAACGATCGCTAAGTTTTTATCGAGGTGAAGAAATAAATCGATGAGGGTAGAAAATTCCAAGGCAATCCTTTGGCAGGAGACTATCCGTTACGCGGGCAACACAGCCAGCACGTCGTTTAAATTGGCCCCAGTATAAGTGGGCTTGGGGCCGATTTCTTCAAAAGGCAGATTTTGGCGATTAACCCAAAAAGTCGTAAGCCCAAACCAGCCGGCACCAATCACATCCCAGGCATTGCTTGAAACAAACAAAATGTCTTTGGGCGCGCATCCAAAATGACTGGTTAATAAACCATAACTGGCAGGGCTTACTTTAAATTGGCGTACCTCATCGACCGAGATGACTCGATCCAAGAGGGTGTCGAGTTGATTTGCCTGTAATGCCCTTGAGAGCATGGCCTCATTGCCATTGGAGAGCACGGCGGTAGCGATCCCTGCTTTCTTAATCTGACTCAGCGTTGATTGGCATTCCGGGAAAGCGCTTAACTTGGCATATTGCCCCATCAGTTGCGATTCCTGATTCTGATCCAATGGGAGTGCCAAGCGTTTGCAGGAATAACGCAGCGCTGCAATGGTGAGATCCCAGAACGATTGGTAGTGCGTTGATCCCGTAGGATCACTCATCGTAATCAGGCGGGTGTATTCAATTTGGCGATCACGCCAGAGCACACATAAGGACTGCCCATGACCCGGAAAGAGATTTTCTGTCAAGACCCCCATCGAATACACATCGAGGAGGGTGCCATAGGCATCAAATGCAATCAGCTTAGGCATGCAGGTGATGCCCTAAATAAAGCGGAAGGCAATAACGGCAATAAGCGTTGGCGGCACTGCATACAAAAATAAATACAGTGGACTAATAGAGCCCTCATCAAAACTCGGCCTCAGAATTGAGTATCCAGCTGGATTGGGCGCATTAGCGATCACGGTTAAGCCCCCGCCCGTAAGCGCACCAGCAACTAAAGAGTATTTGAATTCATCGGAGAGGCCTTCCACCAGCGAGCCTAAATAGGTCAGCGCTGCGTTATCTGTGATAGCCGTAAGGATAGTGGCCCCATAGTAGACCGAGGTCGAGTCTAGATTAGTGAGCAGTGGTTGTAGCCACCACTTTTGTTGACTACCTAAGACGACAAGCCCTGCCAAGAAAAATGCCACCAGCATGCTCTCGCGAATGATGAGCTTATTTTGATATCGGGCATACGCAGTGGTGTAGCCCACAAAGAATAAAAACAAGCCTATGAATAAAACCGAGTGGTGTACTGAAATAACCACTGCCACTAAGAAGGCTAAGTGAATGCAAATGACGCTTACCGGAATGGCATCAATCTTCTTTTCATTGGGCTGGATATTAAAGCCACGTAGTTCTTTGTAGAACAGAAAGACCAGCAAAGTCGAGTTGGCTGTCACTGCTACAGCAGAGCGCCAGCCAAAGTTTTCAAGCATGAACCACAGGTCCCAATTCCAGGTGCTGGCGACCATCAAGATCGGGGGCGCTGCGTAGGGAGTTAAGGCGCCGCCAATCGAGATATTGACAAAGAGCACTGCCAGTCCCGCATACATTAACTTGGGTGAAATGCGTTTCGAAAAATAGTAGTCACGCAGCAGTAATGCGGCAACCGTCATGGCGGCCGGTTCCGTAATAAAGGAGCCCAAAAGAGGGACAAGGGTTAGCGTGACCCACAGAAAGCCCACCGACTTTTTAACGGGCAGTATTGCCGTTACACGCAGGACTAAAAATAAACACAGCTCCAATATGGGCTTACTGGCAGCAATGATCATGATTACGAATACAAAAAGCGGTTCCGTAAAGTTCAGCTTTTCTAAATAGGCAATCGTCGCATCCGATCCAGTGTGAATGAAAAAGAACGAGACTAAGACCATGGCCCAAAATCCAAACACCACTTCCACTTCACCCAGCAAATGCCATATCCCTGCATGGTTGGGCTGCTTGTGCGCCAAACCCTCAAAAAACTTCGTGGAAAAGGTATGGATTACAGCCAGTCCAAAGAGAAGGCTGCTGACGATATTGACGGTGGTGGGGTTCATGGCTAAGGATACCTTGGTATTTCTGAATGGATCTTATTGTATTGATAAGTGCACTAATTGGACATATGATGAGTGACGCCAATTGCGATTCTAAATGAGCTTGCTTGCTGGTGATCGACGCTTTTTTAACTTAAAAGGATTTATTCATGGATGAGCCGGTTTCTTCACGCCTTTCCCAATCACACAGCCTGGTGCAAAATTTACGTCAGCAATTAATGCAAAGCCTGCCATTTTCAAAAATGGCCACAGCAGATGTAGATTATTTTTTAAGCCAGTCGCGTGAGGCCTACTTTGCGCCTAAAGAGGTCATCTTATCCCCAGCAGATGGCCCACCTCCATTTTTATACCTCATTCGTCAAGGGCATGTGTCCGGGCGTCGCGATATTCCCGGGATTGAAGAAACTGCTTTTCATTTGGAGGCAGGGAGCTTATTTTCGATTGGTTCCGCGTTTGCAGGCCGACCGGTATCCACTATATATACCGCCGTAGACGATTGTTTTTGTTTGCTCATCCCGGTAGCTGCGATGCGCCAATTGCAAGAACAATCCAAACCCTTCAGTGATTTTTTAAGTAATCGAATGGGGGGCTTGCTGCAGGAATCCCGTGCGGCCTTACGTAATTCCTTTGCCTCACAGGCTTTAGAAGAGCAATCGCTGGAAAGTCGTCTGGGTGATTTGCGTTTAAAGAAACCACTTACCACCGGCCCTAATACACCCCTGCGTGAAGCGCTGACCCTGATCCATGAAAAAAAAGTCGGGTCAATTTTAGTTTGTGAGGATGAAAAAACCATCCTCGGCATCTTTACCCGGTATGACGTGTTACCACGCGTGACCCTAAGCAATATAGATCTCAATACGCCCATATCAGCCGTTATGTCGACTGAAGTAAAAACCTTAAACGTGGATGACAGCGCCGAGAAAGCAGGCCTCATGATGTCGCGTTTTAATATTCGACACTTACCGATTTTGGAGCATGGCCGCTTGGTTGGGGTTATTTCAGAGCGGGACTTATTTTCGTTGCAGCGCTTATCGCTCAGTAATATCAGTGGCGCGATTCGCGCTGCTGACGATGTTGCGCCTTTAATAAAGTGCGCCGAAGACATTCGTACCTTTGCACGTAATTTGTTAGGGCAAGGCGTTCAGGCGCGCCAATTAACTTCCCTCATTAGCCACTTGAATGACCTGCTGACCGAGCAGTTGATTGCTCTGATTGCTAAGCGCCATCAATTGAACCTGAGTCGCTTTGCCTGGATTGCCTTGGGTTCGGAAGGGCGTAGCGAGCAAACCATTACAACCGATCAAGACAATGCCCTGATATACGCCGATGGTGAGGATGAAGCACAGCGCTTGATTTACCTGCAGTTCGCTCGGGAAGTGAATGAAGCCCTTGATGCATGCGGTTATCCGCTATGCAAAGGCAACATCATGGCGAGTAACCCAGAGTTGTGTTTGTCACAGCAGCAATGGCTTAATCGCTTTAGCCGTTGGATGGAGCAAGGTAATCCAGAAGATTTGTTAAAAGCCAGTATCTTTTTTGATCTTCGCGCGCTTGCTGGCAATGCCGATTTATTGATTCCGCTAAAAGAGCTTGTCCGCGTGAAGGCCGTAGCCGTTCCGCGCTTTATTAAACTGCTGGCTGAAAATACCTTAAATTCGGGGGTGCCGCTCAATTGGTTTGGTGGTATTAATACAACCGAGATCGATGGCAAAAAAACCATTGACCTGAAATTGCAAGGCACAGCGTTTGTGGTTGATACAGCACGAATTTATTCCCTGGCATATGGCATTGATGCAATCAATACCCGCGAGCGATTGGCTGCGGTGGGTCAAGCGCTGAAGGTCCCTGAGGCCGAGAGTGCTGGCTGGATTACGGCATTTGAGTTTTTGCAAACGCAGCGCCTCGCCGCCCAAATTGGTGGAGTCACAATCAACGGCAGCGCCAATGTGATTGACCTCGACCTGCTGAACTCCGTCGATCGCAGTATCCTTAAAGAATCCCTATTAACGGTGCGTGCTTTGCAGCAGCATTTGCAACTGGACTATGTTCGCTAATCTAAAAGATGCGCCTTTATTTGATGGGTTGCGATCCCTGTTTAAGGGGAAGCAGCCCGAAGTGCGCCGCTGGATCGTGCTCGATGTGGAAACCAGTGGCCTCAATCCCAACTCTGACCGACTTCTAGCGATTGCCGCAGTGGCGCTCGAGGTCAGCCCCAACTTTGAGGATATCTCGATTGTGATTGGCGATAGTTATGAGGCCGTCCTCAAACAAGATTTGCCGAGCAATAAAGACAATATTTTGATTCACCACATTGGTACGCAGGCCCAATCCGATGGAAGGCCGCCGCTGGAAGTCTTAGAGGAGTTCCGAGCTTGGCTTGGGCAATCCCCTTTATTGGCATTTCATGCTCCATTTGATGAGGCGATGCTGGGTCGCGCTTATGGAATGTTTGGATTACAGCCCTTGCAAAATGAATGGCTGGATATCGAGCCGCTAGCGAAAATTACTGGGGTAAACCCTAGTTTGCGCGCCTTGGATGATTGGTTGGGGCACTTTGGTATCGAGTGTGCAGTCCGCCATCAGGCAGCCGCAGACACTTTTGCCACGGCAGAGTTGCTGATGCGCCTCTGGCCCTATTTAAAAAGGGAAGCCAGCTCATGGTCATCATTAAGAGCTATTGCCCGTCATGCGAGCTGGATTCCGCGCTAGGAGAGCCCCAAAAACCCTCATTTTTTCACGGTTTTATAGGGGAAAGCACTGATTTGGTGACCTTGCCATAGGCACCATAATCCTTGTACTTACAAGCCTTCCGAGTTGGAATGTAACTTTTAGGATTATTAGTGCTTTTATTTTTAAATATCGCTCAGTTGATTTTGTACATCGGCGCCTTAGGTCTGATTGGCCAAGGCTTGCTTTATGTATTGGCTGGACAAAAGCGCGACACTAATTTGTTCTACCAACTGATTGGCATTATTAATAAACCGTGGACACTCATTGCGCGCTTTATTTCCCCAAAGCAAATTATCGATCGTCAGATTCCCTTCGTTGCATTTTGTATTGTTGGCGTTTTTTACATTGCCGTGACCTTAGCCAAGATTGAACACTGCATCACCATTGGGATTGAGATATGCCAGTAAATAAACGCAACCTCGATTGGTATTTGCTGAAGTGGCGCGCCAATGCATTAATCATCATTGGTTTAAAAAATCAAGCGATGGATGTGTTCGAAGAAATGAATCGCCGTTTTCCACACGATGACTACGTGATTACCAGTTTGGCATTCATGAAAACTGAAAATGGCGATAAGGCGGGCGCCATTGCTGACTATAAGCGCTTGACACTGAAGCCCGATGTGTCCGAAGCCATTTGGTATAACCTCGGTTTCTTGCAAGAAGAGATGGGGCAGACTCAGGATGCGGAGCACAGCTTTCGCCAGGCAATTAAGATCAATGAAAATTTAGACCAAGCCTGGTATGGGCTTGGTTTGGTATTAATTCAATT
>JBIJAC010000030.1:0-25865 GCA_044345935.1 Polynucleobacter sp.
TGTACATCGGTTACGTCATTATTTTGGCTAAATTCAAGCCTAAACTAATGCCACCACTCGCACTTGACCAGCGCGCGGTCCCAATGCCGATGAGCTATACCGAACTCGGTGAAAAAATTAGTCAGAACGTCATTCCCGCCATTTTGATTGCTCTGAAGGGTAAGCGTAATTTGCATGTACGCCCCGCTGAGTTACTGCAGTCCCTGATGATTGCATTGTTACCACTCTTGGTTTTTGCGATCTTTACTGGGTCGATATACAAAGTCGTCACTGCGCCGGTAGATGCTGGGCCGGATATGGAATTAATGCAAATGGGTGATGCGGGCAGTGGCGTAGCTGCTGAAGAGTCGAGTAGCGGCCTATCCTTGCCTCCGGGCGCTGAGAAAGCCGACAGTGGCGGTCTATCCTTGCCTCCTGGCGCAGAAGAAGATAAGCCAGCAGCAGCTCCCGGAGCTCCAGTGATGAGTGCGGATGAAACCAAAGCCGCTGAAGCTGCAGCCGCAAAAGCACTCGAGCCACGCGATGCTCCGACTTGGTTCTGGGTCATGACCGCAATCTTTGCGGCTATGCTAGCGGTTTATTACATGCTGCTCACCTGGGTACGTCTAGAGATCTTCAAAATGCTCTTGGGTTCCTTCTTCCCATTAGCGGTATTAATTTTATTTGTACTGGGTTCGATTGTGTTTGGCCTAGCCACGCCAACCGAAGCAGCAGCGATTGGGGCAATTGGCGGCGTCATATTAGCGGCGGCCTACAAGCAGCTCAATATGCGCGTGATTCGGGAGTCGGTGTTCTTAACTGCAAAAACAGGTGCAATGGTCTGCTGGCTATTTGTGGGCTCCTCGATCTTTTCCGCGGCGTTTGCCCTGCTCGGCGGTCAAACTTTGGTTGAAAAGTGGGTGCTGTCACTCGGCCTCAGCCCAATGGAGTTTTTGATTCTGGCTCAGGTCATTATTTTCTTCCTGGGCTGGCCACTCGAGTGGACTGAGATTATCGTGATCTTCATGCCGATCTTTGTGCCCCTGCTCGATGACTTTGGCATCAATCCATTGTTCTTCGGCCTCTTGGTTGCGCTAAACTTGCAAACTGCATTCTTATCGCCACCGGTAGCGATGTCGGCCTTCTATCTGAAGGGCGTTGCGCCTCCGCATGTAACCCTCAACCAGATTTTTGCGGGTATGTTGCCATTTATGGGTATTCAGATTCTGGCGATTGTGTTGCTCTACACCTTCCCAGCGATTGGTTTGTGGCTACCCGAAGTGCTTTACAAGTAGTAGTTAATTTCAGTCAGAGAACCCCGCGCAAGCGGGGTTTTTTATTGGTTCAGTCAAACGTAATCGAGAGCACTTAAAATAGATCCATGGTGAGGATAATTCAGCGCAACTCGGCATTGCTTCGCGTTCTTAAATGGATGGCGTTGGGCGTTGCTGGGGTTATTGCCTTGGTGGCTTGCCTTGCTTTAATCTATCTTGCCTCAACCAAAAATAATCCTTCTGGCATTGATCGCCTGCTGGGCCTCAATGACGCTGTCAGTATTGGCTTTGATGCCAACGACATTCCCCACATCAAAGCAGCTACTGCGGGTGATGCCTTATTTGCACTGGGATATTTGCACGCAACCGAGCGCTCGTGGCAAATGGAAATTAATCGCAGATTGGCTGCGGGTCGCCTCTCTGAAATCCTCGGTGAAGATACCCTGAAAATTGATCGCTTCATTCGTACCGTCGGAATTAAATACAGCGCTGAGCGTCAGTACGAGCGCTACCCAGTAGAGGCCAAACGCCTGTTGCAATCGTATGCCGATGGTGTGAATGCAGGCAATGCGAAATTAGGCTGGGCCTTACCGCTCGAGTATTTTTTAACGCGCTCAAGGCCCGGACACTGGTCGCCGACCGATAGCGTTGCGTGGATGCTGATGATGGCCATGGATTTGGGTGGCAACTGGCAAAAAGAGTTACAACGTTTGGAGTTATCGCGTGATCTGACTACAGCGCAAATTTGGGAAGTCCTGCCACCATATACGCCAGGTAATCCCGTCACCAAAATGGACTTTGCAGCGCTGTATAAAAACATGGGTATTTTTGCCGGTACCGATGCCAGCAAACCCATCAATCCTCTGGGCATTCAGGATGTGCGGCATCCGGATACGCGGCAAGATCAGTTATTGCGCGCACTATTGCCGGGGGGTATTGAAGGGATTGGTTCGAATAATTGGGCGCTCAGTGGCAAACGGACAAGCAGCGGTAAACCACTCCTCGCCAATGATCCACACTTGGGTTTATCGGCTCCGGCACTGTGGTACTTTGCGCGCCTGGAGGCACCAGGAATCAATGTCATTGGCGCAACCCTGCCAGGCATTCCGGCGGTGGTACTCGGTAGAACGGATAGCATTGCCTGGAGCTTCACCAATACCGGCCCAGATGTGCAAGACCTCTTCATCGAAGAACTCAACCCCGCCAATCCCGGCCAATACCGCACCCCCAATGGCATGGCTGCATTTTTGGTTCGCGAGGAAGTGATTGAGATTCGCAATAAACCGGTGCACCGCTTCATTGTTAAACAGAGTCGCCACGGGCCCATCCTCTCGGAGGTCTATGATCGCGCTCGGAATTTAATCGATACCGATCGCTTTGCTTTGGCCCTGCGCTGGACTGCGCTTGATCTCGACAATCAATCGGTGGTCGGCTTACTGGACATGAATCGCGCCACCAATCTAGATGCCTTCAAAAAAGCCTTACGCAAAAACTATGCACCCATGCAAAACGTGGTGATGGCCGATACCGCTGGCAATATTGCCTTTCAGGCGGCTGGGGTTGCGCCCAAGCGCACCCTCCATCAAGGCCTCTATGGAATTGCACCAGCCCCTGGCTGGGATAAACAATACGACTGGCAAGGCTACATTCCGTTTGATCAGTTGCCTGCGGCTGAAAATCCCGAGCAAGGCTGGCTTGCGACCGCCAATCAAGAAATCTTGGCCGCCAATAACCCCAACCCGCTTACAGGCGATTGGGAGTTGCCGTTTCGGTATGAGCGCATTACAGCCTTACTGCAAGCCAAAGCGCAGCATGACTTTGCATCGATGCGAGCCATGCAAGGCGATACGCTCTCGCTCGCAGCAACCCCTCTACTTCCCCTTTTTAAATCAGCGCAGCCTACCCATTCAAGCGCATCCGCAGCCCAAGCCATCATTGCTAGCTTTGATGGGGACATGCGCAAGGATAGCGGCGGCGCCCTGCTCTTTAATGCATGGGTAGATCAACTGACACGCCATTTGTTTTCACGTCTTGGGGATTATTTTTCGGTGCAGTACGGTAAGCGTCAATTTAGGGATGCTTTACTGGAGCAAATTTCAAATCCCAATAGCCCCTGGTGTGATTCTCCACAAACCGCAGGGGTAGAGAGCTGCGCGCAGGCCTCACAACAGGCAATGGATCGCGCACTGGAATACCTCAGTACGCAATATGGCAACGATCCAGCCAATTGGAAATGGGGTGATGCGCACATCGCTGTCTCTGAGCATCGTCCTATTAGTCGGGTGCCATTATTAAATCGTTTGTTTAATATCACCACGCCATTTCCGGGGGATGGGTTTACGATCAATGTCGGCAAGCCTGAGCTCGGTAGACACAAAAACCCTTTTGAGACCAAACAAGCAGCAAGCCTACGAACCGTGTTTGATTTAGCCGACTTAGAACAATCAACCTTCATCTATCAAACGGGGCAATCCGGCTGGGCTCAAAGTAAGCTCTATCGCAACCTCAATCCCCTTTGGGCAAGTAATCAAGCCTTGCCACTGCAGATGAAGCCCAGCAACTTCCAGCGCCAACTCGAGCTCAGACCAAAGTAGGTCTATTGGGGTTTAAAATAGATATACACATTTATTGAGGGGTTTTACGATGAAAAAATGGATGGCGATCGCGGTCTGCATGACCGTTCTACCAATTTCAAGCGCCTTTGCCGCTTGGCAAGAAATTGGCTCCAATGAACAATCCACTGTTTCTTTAGATATCGAGACCCTAAAAAAAGATGGTGACAAAGCGCAAATCATGTCCATGCTCGACTTTATAAAGCCTGGTATTGACCCCAAATCAAAAGAGCCCATTCGTTCCATCATTGGCCTAAACGAATACCTTTGCGAAAAAGCCCAATACCGCCCCATTGAATACAAAGTCTTTTCTGGCAATAAAGGAGAAGGTAAGGTCGTTGCGGATGTTAAATCGCCTGATAGCCAGTTTGAAGCGATCACCAGTGGCTCATGGGCTGCGGGAGTCTATAGCATTGCCTGCCGAGCAAAATAAGCAGCATTTATTACCGCAGTACTGCCGCTGCATTGCTTGGCATAGCCTGACTTACACTCTCATTATTGGCTTTAGTGTTTTCTTATTGTCTGGCTGTGCCCTACCCTTAGCGGCCATCGGCAGTGCAGGTACAGCAACTGCGGGCGCCACGGGAAGCGCTGTTGCAACAGCAGCGATAGCAAACCCCAGCACTGCAGTCAGCATCGCCTCAACCGTAACTACCGGAAAATCTCCTTTAGAGCATGCCGCTTCACAGGCGACTAAAAAAGAATGTAATTTTTTAAATCTACTGGGACCCAAACCCGTTTGCCAAGAATTTGTAATACCGCCCATCATGGATCATAGCCAAGAAATGGTGGGGATTGCAGATCGACCGACCGATCAACCAACCCCTGCGTCCAGTAGATAAAATACAGGCTTATGTCCTCTATCGTAAGTCGGCCGATTAATGCCCTGAGAGGGGCTTTAACAGTCCACGCAAATCATTGTGGTCTAAGGTGTGCATAAGCTCCAGCAACTCACCGAGCTCGCCCTTCGGAAAGCCTTTGCGGGCAAACCAGGAAAGGTAATCTCCGGGTAATTCTGAAAGGGTGCGGCCCGCATACTTGCCATACGGCATTTTCATGCGAACGAGCTTTTCGAGGGATTCGGGGGTCACTGTGGTGCAGAGGGGAATTTGGGGTGGCTGATGGGGTTCGAACCCACGACAACTGGAATCACAATCCAGGACTCTACCGCTGAGCTACAGCCACCGTAGAAGAAAAGAGATTATAGCTTTTTGTCGGCTTTTGGCCAAAATTTACTGGTCGGCCAAATAGAGCCTAATCTGAGCCGCTTTTTAGGGTAAACACGCCATGTAAAAGCGCTTAATTTCGGGGTCACAGCGCACGTCCTTGAGGACGATCGGCCGCTCCAAGGAGATGCCTTCAATCGAGCGGCAGCGGCTGAGTGCAACATAGACTTGGCCTGATGCAAAGGCCCCAGAAGATAAATCAACCTTCACTTTATCGAGCGTCTTGCCTTGGCTTTTATGAATCGTCACGGCCCATGCCAGCATGAGTGGCATTTGCTCATAGGAGCCAATCACATTGGGTTTAATTTTTCCAGATACCATATCGTGGTCATACTTATACGACTCCCATTTGAATGGCGTTACCTCAACCGTATTGGTATAGGCCCCATTCGGAATCTTGACCTTAATTTTGTCTTTGTCTATTTCATGAACAATGCCAATGCTACCGTTGACCCATTTTTTTGGAAAGCCATTGTCATTGGCCGTAAACATCACCTTCGATCCTGGCTTTAGGGTTAAGTGCATGGGCGAGGGTAAATTGCGCTCATCCACATTAAACTTACCTTCGAGCTTGCCTGTAAAGCTGGTAGCATCGCTCGTCAAGTTTTTGAGCTCACCGTGGTTGATCATGTCTGCTCTGGCATTGGTCGTGGTCAGCGTGATCGTCAACGGATCAGGCTCTGCCGCCTTAGAAAAGCAAGCATCGTTAATGGTTTCTAATGCCACCTCAATGTCTTCATTGATGCGGATTTGATTGAGCAGCTGGGCAAAATGAACATCCTTTTGCCGAAAGATTTTTGTCAGCTCAATCATCGTAATTTCTTTGCGGTGCAATACCATGGCGCAAAAGAAATACGGGCCCTCATAGCCGCGCTCATGCAGGATGTGCATATCGCTACTCGATACTACTGGCGGTAATTGAAATAAATCACCGACAAACATTACCTGTATGCCCCCAAATGGCTCGCCTTTTTTGGGGCCGTTTTCGCGCAAAAAAAGGTCAATTGCATCCACCAGATCAGCCCGCACCATCGAGATTTCATCAATAATGAGTAAGCGAATGTCTTTATACAACTGCCGCTCACGCGAAGAACGTAAGGGCTTAATGTCCTCTTCCGGAAAAATCAAGCGTGGTGGCAGGCGAAAGAAGGAATGAATCGTGACGCCGCGTACCTGCAGTGCTGCAACTCCCGTAGGTGCGAGAACCACGACATTACCAGCAATGGTTTTACGCAGGTGGCTAATTAGGGTGGTTTTACCTGTACCTGCCTTGCCACTAATAAAGATATAGGGATCACCGCGCTCGACTGCATCTAAAGCCAATTGGTAATCTGGGGTAATCTCCAGCTCAAGATCAGCGCCCTGGTTTTGCACTGCGCTCATGAATGTATCACCGACACCGCATCAATCTCAAATGCAGCCCAATCCCCTAGCTCCAAACTGGCCTCAAGGAAAAATTCAGCAATTGCTGCTTTGCTCTGCACCTTAGCCAAGGCATGGTGATCCGATAGGCGCTGGCGCCAATAGCGTGAACCGGCCCTGCCATGGGCTAAGCCTAAGATGTGGCGCGTAAAGGCGCCGATGTAAAACGGCTTTCCCTTGGCCTGGCATTCATCAAGCCAGCGCCAGACCTGATGCACCAAACCAATTTGCACGCGATGCCACTCCGACTCGCTAAAGAGATAACCCGCAGCCTCACCATTGGTCTCCAATAAATCATCCCAGCCGAGTAACATGGCCGGAAAGTGGTAGGCAGCGCGCCCGACCATAAAGCCATCAAAGTCATGCCAATGGCCGGCGATTTGGTCATTGTTCTCCAGGCCACCATTGAGTAAAACGGCTACGCCTGGAAACTGTTTTTGGAGATCTAAACGCAATTGCGCTGCTACGGCATAGTGCAATGGAGGCTTAGTGCGGTTCTCTTTTGGAGAAAGGCCCTTCAATACGGCGTTACGTGCATGAATGGTGACTTGATGGGCACCTGCATCAGCAACGGCCAACATAAAATCCAGTGCAAATTGGTAATCTGCCTTATCTTTACTGGCATCCATGTGATCCAGACCCAGGCGATGTTTTACTGAAATGGGTAAGTCGCATGCTGCGCGCATCGCTCGCACGCAATCGGCGACTAATTGGGGTTCTGCCATCAGGCAAGCGCCAAAGGCGCCGCGCTGCACCCGCTCTGAAGGACAGCCGCAATTGAGATCGATTTCGTCATAGCCCCATTGGGCTGCTAAAGCTGCTGCTTTTGCCAGATCCGCTGGTTCACTGCCGCCCAGTTGCAGTACTACGGGATGCTGGTCGTCGGAATAATCCAGATGACGCGGTACATCGCCATGCAGTAATGCGCCCGTGGTCACCATTTCAGTATAGAGAACGGCCTGCTTAGACAATTGCCGATGGAAAGAGCGGCAGTGCCGATCGGTCCACTCCATCATCGGCGCAACGGCTAGGCGCTTCTTTCCTGGATTGGCTTGGTTTTCATTGTCGGATTGCGTCATTGCATCTGAATCCATTGGATTTCTATCATTCGCCTCATGCCATTATCCAGCACTGTTGCTCCATGCAGAGAGAAAAAGCCACCCAGAGGTGGCTTTTCTGATCCAGCTTGAGGTGCCTACTCGCGCGAAGCCTTCTTACGATCATGCTCTTTTAAGTAACGTTTGCGCACGCGAACGCTTTTGGGGGTTACTTCAACTAACTCATCGTCGCTAATAAACTCTACTGCGTACTCTAAAGTCAGGTCGATTGGGGTCACCAAGCGAACCGCTTCATCAGTACCCGAAGAACGTACGTTAGTCAGCTGCTTACCTTTAATCGGATTAACGACTAAGTCGTTATCGCGACTGTGAATACCAATGACCATACCTTCGTATACGGGGTCACCATGCTTCACAAACATGCGGCCACGGTCTTGTAACTTCCAAATCGCATACGCCACTGCTTCGCCATCGTCTTGACTGATCAGCACGCCATTATGACGCTCGCCTAAAATACCGTCTTTCGCAGGTGCGTAAGAATCAAAAGTATGGCTCATCAAACCATTACCGCGGGTCATGGTCATAAAGTCACCCTGAAAACCAATTAAGCCACGGGCAGGAATACGGTATTCCAGACGCGTACGCCCTTTTCCGTCGCTCACCATATCTTGCAGCTCCCCTTTGCGCTTGCCTAAATCTTCCATCACGGCGCCTTGGGTAGCGTCTTCGACGTCAACCGTTAAATTCTCATACGGCTCCATCTTCACACCATTCTCTTCATGGAAAACGACGCGTGGACGCGATACTGCCATTTCGTAGCCTTCGCGGCGCATCGTCTCTACAAGAATAGTGAGGTGCAATTCACCGCGACCGGATACTTCAAACACCGTATCGTCATCCGTTTCTTTTACACGGAGTGCCATATTGGACTTTAATTCACGATCTAAGCGTTCGCGGATCTGACGGCTAGTCACAAACTTGCCTTCACGACCTGCAAATGGGCTAGTGTTCACCATAAAGTTCATGGTTAAGGTGGGTTCATCGATCTTCAGCATCGGTAATGCTTCAGGCGTATCAACGGCACAGACAGTGGTACCAATAGCTAACTCTTCAATACCGTTAATTAATGCGATATCGCCAGCAAAGGCTTCGTCAACAACCTCTCGCTCCAAGCCTTTGAATTTCAATACTTGGTTAACGCGCCCTTTAAATGGCACACCCTCTGGGCCATTCATGCAAATCACTTCCATACCCGGCTTAACGCGGCCACGGTTCACCCGACCAATACCAATCTTTCCAACGTAACTGTTGTAATCAATCGAGGAGATTTGGAACTGTAAAGGACCATCCGGATTATCGTCACGGACAGGAACATACTTTAAGACGGCATCAAACAGAGGGCGCATATCGCCTTCACGCACATCTTCTTTCATGCCTGCATAGCCATTTAAGCCAGATGCGTAAATGATTGGGAAATCGAGTTGCTCTTCAGAAGCACCTAGCTTGTCAAACAACTCAAACGTTGCGTTAATTACGTAATCACAGCGCGCGCCTGGGCGATCGACTTTATTGATCACCACGATTGGCTTTAAGCCAAGCGCTAATGCTTTCTTCGTTACGAAACGGGTTTGTGGCATTGGCCCCTCGACCGCATCAACCAATAACAAAACGCCATCCACCATCGAGAGAACGCGCTCTACTTCACCACCGAAGTCAGCGTGACCTGGTGTATCGACAATGTTGATGTGGGTGCCGTCGTATTCGACTGAGCAGTTCTTGGACAAAATAGTAATGCCACGCTCTTTTTCTAAGTCATTTGAATCCATGACGCGTTCGGTCATTTTTTCATTCGAGCGGAATGTACCTGATTGGCGTAAGAGTTGGTCAACCAGAGTCGTTTTACCGTGGTCAACGTGGGCGATGATGGCAATATTTCGAAGTGCGCGTTTAGTCATGTGAAGCTTCTAAAGTTAAAAATAAGGTTAAGGGGCTTGTGAAATCAAGCGTTTAGGGTGCAGTACGCCGGAACGGCAATCGGCAGTACCAATAAAATTGTGGGGCGCTGCGGTCGCGCGATAAATCCGTACCAAGGCTTCTGCCAATGGAAACTTAACGCCTCCCATTAAGGGAACGCGCTGACCCATCTCTAAGCGCTTAGCTTGTTGCTCATCTACGGTGAGGTGAGGCAAGGTTTGTAATAAAGCGTCTACTGGCAGAACAAAATCAGCGTGATCCGCCGTTGTTCGCAAAAGATCTTCCAAGGAAATGGACTGTGCCAAGCTCAGGTGGCCCACTTCGCTGCGACGCAGACCGACCAAATGCGCGCCACAGCCCAGTGCCGCGCCTAAATCTTCTGCCAAAACCCGAATATAGGTTCCTTTGCTGCAACTCACTTCCAAAGTCGCTTCAGGCCATTGCACCCCAGTCCAAGCAATGGAGTGGATGATGACCGAACGCGCATCGCGCTCGAGCTCGACGCCAGCACGGGCGTACTCATATAAAGGCTTACCGTCACGCTTGAGTGCCGAGTACATAGGTGGTACCTGCAGAATCGGGCCGGTAAACGCGGGTAGCAAAGCATTCAAGGCAATCTGAATGGCGGCATCATCGGCAAACTGCGGCAAAGGAAAGGTCGTCACAATCTGCCCTTCCGCATCGCCTGTATCGGTATTAGCACCAAAACGGACACGCGCAATGTAGCGCTTGTCCGCGTCTAATAAGTCTTGTGAGTATTTGGTGGCCTCGCCCAAGCAAATCGGCAAAAGACCAGTCGCCATCGGATCTAAGGTCCCGGTATGCCCTGCTTTATCGGCATTGAGGGCGCGCTTCACCGCAGTCACAGCGCCCTGCGAGCTCATACCAAGGGGCTTGTCCAGCAATACGACCCCATCAAGGTGTTGGCGCATCAAATTTCTCAGTCTTTGCGGTCGCTGTCGACCGCTTGATCAATTAATCGGGACATTTCCATGCCACGCTCAACCGATACGTCGTGCACAAAATGCAGGGTCGGAACCGTATGAATATGCAAGCGCTTAAACAGCAAGGAGTGCAAATAGCCGGCTTTTTCTTGTAAGGCGGTGAGAGCGTGATCGGGTTCAGCCCCCAGTACCGTGAAGAAGATCTTTGCATGCGCTAAATCCGGTGACAGCTCAACCCCTTGCAGGGTAATGAGTCCCAAGCTGGTGCTACGCAATTCCCGCGGGATCAACTCAGCTAAATCGCGCTGAATTTGATCCGCTAGGCGTTGATTGCGATGGGGGCTCGTTTTGTGCATAAAGAACGCAATCCGAATTAAAGCGTACGCGCTACTTCGGTCACTTCAAACACCTCGAGCTGATCGCCCTCTTGAATGTCGTTGTAGCCCTTCAATGACAGGCCACACTCAACACCGGCACGCACTTCTTTGGCGTCATCTTTAAAGCGCTTGAGTGAGTCGAGCTCGCCGGTCCAGATAACGACGTTATCACGCAGCAAGCGTACGCTTGAAGTACGCTTAACTAATCCGTCAACGACCAAGCAACCTGCAATCGCACCAACTTTAGACACCAAGAAGACTTGGCGAATTTCAACCATGCCAGTAATTTCTTCTTTCTTATCGGGAGTCAACATACCGCTCAGAGCCAACTTCACTTCATCGACCGCATCATAAATAATGTTGTGGTAACGAATGTCCACACCATTGTTTTCAGCTAACTTGCGTGCCAACGCATCTGCACGCGAATTAAAACCAATGATGACGGCTTTCGAAGCAACGGCTAAGTTGACATCGGTCTCGGTAATGCCGCCTACGCCAGCATGAACAATCTGTACCTTGACTTCAGGAGTAGATAGCTTTTGCAAGGATTGCGATAAGGCCTCTTGAGAGCCTTGTACATCGGCCTTAATAATGATTGGTAGCAGCTTGGCCTCAACAGCGCCCTCGCCCATGTTTTCCATCATGGTTTCGAGTTTGACGGCCTGCTGTTTTGCCAACTTCACATCGCGGAACTTGCCTTGGCGGAAGAGCGCAATCTCACGCGCCTTACGCTCATCTGGCACCACTTGAACGGCTTCACCAGCAGCGGGCACCTCGGACAAACCTTGAATTTCAACCGGAATGGAAGGGCCTGCTTCGTTGCATGGCTTGCCGTTTTCATCGAGCATGGCACGCACACGACCAAAGGAGGATCCCGCCAAAATCATATCGCCACGCTTGAGTGTTCCAGACTGAACCAATACGGTTGCAACCGGTCCTTTGCCTTTATCCAGGCGCGCTTCAATCACCAGACCATGGGCAGGCGCATCTCTCGGGGCTTTTAGTTCAAGCACTTCAGCCTGTAAAAGGACGTTTTCCAATAAGGAATCAATACCCTCACCGCTTTTTGCAGAAACTGGAATAAATGGAATGTCGCCGCCATACTCTTCCGGCACAACTTGCTCGGCTACCAGCTCTTGTTTAACCCGATCTGGATTGGCTTCGGGTTTATCAATCTTATTGATTGCCACCACAATCGGCACGCCCGCAGCTCTAGCATGGGCAATGGCTTCTTTGGTTTGGGGCATCACACCGTCATCGGCAGCGACCACCAAGATAACAATGTCCGTTGCCTTAGCGCCACGTGCACGCATCGCAGTAAACGCCTCATGCCCTGGTGTATCCAAGAAGGTAATTACGCCACGCGGTGTTTCAACGTGGTACGCACCAATGTGCTGTGTAATTCCGCCGGCCTCACCCGATGCCACTTTTGCTAGGCGAATCTTATCCAGTAACGATGTTTTTCCATGGTCAACGTGGCCCATCACCGTCACTACCGGTGGACGGCCAAGCAGTTCTGCATCATGTCCAGCAATACCGAGATCCAAATCAGGATCATCTAATTTGGCCGCAAACGCCTTATGGCCCATTTCTTCCACCAAAATCATAGCGGTATCTTGATCAAGCACTTGGTTGATGGTGACCATTTGGCCCATACCCATGAGCAGCTTAATCACTTCTGCACTTTTGACTGACATGCTGTGCGCTAAGTCCGCAACCGTAATGGTTTCGGGTACATGCACATCGCGAACCACTGGCTCAGTTGGTACCTGAAAATTCGTATCGGCATTGCTCTCGGAGCTTTGGCGTTGACGCTTGTTGCGCCCACCACCAGCACGCCAGCCACCACCAACACCGCCAGAGCTATCGCCACGGGTTTTTAATCCACCTGCGCGCTTGGCGCCTTCCTCTTGCCAGGTGGAGGATGTTTCGGATGACTTAATGAGTTTTCCGCCAACCTTCGCAGGGGCTTTTTTCTTGTCGTCTGCACCTTCCGCTTTTAGTGGCTTATGTAAGGTGCCCTTTTTCGCATCCTCGGCAGCCACTTCGCTTGGCGCTTTCAGAACGCGCGCGGGCGCACTCATCATGTCGCGAATCGCCAAAGCTTCCGCTTCTGCCGCAGCACGGCGCGAACGAATATCGGCCAATTGCTTTTCGCTGGCATCGGTCAATTCTTTTGCAGCCAGGTCTTTCTTCTTTTTGGACTCCAGCGCTTCAGCAGACTGAGCCGCTTTTGCATCCCCTGCGGAAGGCTTACCCTCTTCTGGTGTAGCTGCGGCTTTTTGACGAGCTTCTTCAGCCGCTTTCATTTCTGCTTCTTGACGTGCTAGCAACTCGGCTTGACGCGTTGCTTCTGCGGCCCGCTTCTCTAGCTCTTCCTCAGATAAGAGGGGCTTCTTTACAGCTGCTTTCGCTGGCTTCTCTTCTACTGGAGCCTCTTCTACTTTGGCAGCTTCATCACCCCGTTTGACCAGTACCCGTTTTTTACGCACCTCAATTTGTACGGTACGCGTTTTTCCGGTGGAATCAGCCTGACGGATCTCGGACGTCTCACGCTTGGTTAAGGTGATTTTTTTGCGGGAGCCCGTATCGGCACTGCCATGCTCTTTTTGCAAATGCTCGAGCAATGCGGTTTTATCTTTCTCGGTAATCTTGGCATCCTCCGAATCTTTATTGATTCCGGCTGCTTTCAATTGATCTAAGAGGTCGGCCGAGGTGCGCTTAAGCTCCTGAGCAAGTTCTTTTATTGTGGTCGTTGCCATGGACTTCCTCTCATGAAGTAAACCAATGTTCGCGCGCTTTCATGATGAGCGTTTTCGCTGTTTCTTCGTCAATTTGTGTCGCCTCAACCAGCTCATCAACAGCCAGTTCAGCAAGGTCGTCACGGGTGTGAACTTGATTGTTAGCAAGCTTTGCAATCAACTCCGTCGTCATTCCCTCAAGGGAACGTAAATCTTGGGACACCTCGCCAACGCGCTCTTCTTTTGCTAACTCCATCGTTAACAAGGAATCACGGGCACGAGTCCGCAGTTCGTTCACGGTATCTTCATCAAATGCATCGATCTCAAGCATCTCACTCAGCGGGACGTAGGCTACTTCCTCAAGCGTATTAAAGCCTTCTTCAATCAAAATATCGGCAACCTCTTGATCGACGTCGAGCTTATCCATGAAGATTTGGCGCACAACGGCCACTTCTTTTTCGGTTTTATCAGCCGACTCTTCTGGCGTCATGATGTTGATCTGCCAACCGGTTAGCTCACTGGCTAAGCGCACGTTTTGACCGCTACGACCAATGGCGATGGCCAAATTCTCTTCATCCACCACAACATCCATTGCGTGGCGCTCTTCATCCACCACGATCGATGAGACTTGCGCCGGAGCAAGGGCACCAATCACAAATTGCGCAGGATCTTCTGACCACAAGACGATATCAACTGCTTCGCCAGCGACCTCATTACGGACTGCCGTAACGCGAGTGCCGCGCACGCCAACGCAGGTACCGATTGGATCAATCCGTTTGTCATAGGTGACAACCGCAATCTTGGCGCGTACGCCTGGGTCACGAGCAGCGCCTTTGAGCTCAAGCAAGCCTTGCTCAATCTCAGGCACTTCATTCTCAAACAGCTTGATTAAGAATTCAGGGCAGGTACGTGACAGCTCGATTTGAGGGCCGCGTACTTCGCGATCCACTTTCAAAATGTATGCGCGTACCCGATCGCCGGAACGTAAATTTTCTTTTGGAATCATCTGATCGCGGCGTAATAGGGCTTCTACCCGACCTGATTCAATGATGAGGCCATTTTTATCAGCCCGCTTGACGGTGCCGGTCATAACCAGCTCGCCACGCTCGAGATAATCATTCAGAATTTGCTCGCGCTCGGCATCCCGAATGCGCTGCAGGATCACCTGCTTAGCAGCTTGCGCACCAATGCGGCCAAACGCGAGGGACTCGATCTGCTCTTCAATGAATTCGCCCACTTCCATGTCCGGAAATTGCTCTTGAGCCTCAAAGAGTAGGATTTCTTTATCCGGCTCTTGTAAACCGGCTTCGCTCGGCACGACTAACCAGCGGCGAAAGCTTTCGTACTCACCGGACTCACGGTCGATGCCGACGCGAATATCAACATCCTCTTCATAGCGTTTTTTTGTAGCCGATGCGAGCGCAAGCTCGAGTGCCTCGAAAACAATTTCACGATCAACGTTTTTTTCACGCGCAAGGGCGTCGGCCAACATGAGAACTTCACGACTCATGATTTTCTTCCTTTGAAATCAATGACAGGGACAAGCCGGGTCTTATCGACCTCGGCAAGGGAAAACTCCAACTGAGACTCAGCACCATCGCTCGCCTCAAACAACAAACCAAACTTGGCATCAGGTGAATCAACGCTTCCAGCGATGAGCCCCTCCAATACCCCACGAAAATTCTTACGGCCAGAAACTGCAATACGCAATTTCAGATCAACCTCAAAACCCGCAAATCGCACAAAATCAGCCGCGCTTTTCACAGGACGATCCAGTCCTGGGGACGAGACCTCTAATCGTTCATACGGAATGTTTTCCACCGGCAAGGAGTAACTCAACTGGTGACTTACTTTTTCGCAATCCTCGACCGTAATTAAACGCTCGTAGTCTTGGTTCTCAATCGTTACACGTAGCAAGCCTCCGGCTTCGCGCTCAATATCAACTAACGCGTAACCCAGATTTCCCAACTCGGCAGAAATAATCTGCTGCTCTCGCACAACGCCCCTTGCTGCAAAAATGGCAAAAAAAAATGGGCTTCAAAGCCCATATTCCGAACTACAGAACAGGCCAGCTTACGTTGATCGCAACATCAGCCGGTAAAACAGCACTGCAAACTACAACAGCGTATTACGGGGTGAATTATAGCTGATTACGCCAAATCTTGAGTGAAATCAGAAGCTTTCGCTTGGATTTCGGGGTTTTCTGGGTCCTTTATTGAAGGGTTTGCGTCCCTTGGGGGCGCCCCGCTTTGGTCCACCAGCCCCCGGTCCTTGAGGGGATTGGGGGTTAAATGCGTGCCCATGATGGACTTTCTTAGCTCTTCCGCCCTGTCCTTGGCCTTGGCCGCCTGCTCGGCCACCTTGTCCTTGGCCTTGGCTACGGCCTCGGCCTGCTTGGCCCTGACCGCCACCGCCCGGTTTTGCGTTTTTACCTTGATGGGTCAGCCCATGGTGCTGATTGGCCATGGTTAATGCTTCACGCGAGCCCCAATAGGAAACCGAGGTTTGCATGGGGTCCGGCTGGAAATCGTCCCCTCGAGCTGGATTGGACTCGCCGCGACCCGATTGGTTGGAGCGACCCTTTTCACTTGCTTGAGGCACTTTGAGGCCGGCCGCCTTCATCAGCTGGGCAACACCTTCGTTTGGAATTTCTTCCCATTTGCCACGGCGTAAGCGCGGAGGCAACAAAAAGATTCCATAGCGCGTACGAATTAGCCTGGAAACTGTATGGCCACTTGCCTCGAACATCCGGCGCACCTCACGGTTGCGTCCTTCCGTCAGCGCAACGTGGTACCAGCGGTTTGCACCATCGCCACCGCCAGAGGCAAGGCGCAGAAAACGGGCCTGGCCATCGTCTAACTGAATGCCTGTCTTTAACTGCGACTGCTGCTCATCACTGAGCTCACCCAAAATGCGCACAGCGTATTCACGCTCAACGCCATAACGGGGGTGCATGAGTCGATTGGCTAATTCGCCCGAGGTTGTAAACAACAACAAACCTTCAGTATTAAAGTCGAGTCGACCGACTGCAATCCAGCGCCCTTGGCGCGGTTTAGGTAATCGATCAAAGACGGTAGGACGGCCTTCGGGATCGGCTTGACTGACGATTTCACCTGAAGGCTTGTGGTACAAAATCACACGCGGTGGCTTAGTCTGAATTTTGCGGTGCACTGCCTTGCCGTTGATACGTACTTGATCGGTTGGGCCAACCCGCTGACCAATGTGCGCTGGCATGCCATTGACCGATACCCGGCCTTGCACAATTAAATCTTCCATCTCGCGGCGCGAGCCCATACCCACATCGGCGAGTACCTTGTGTAGCTTGACGGTGTCCTCATCGTCAGCATCATCATCCAGACCATCTAAATCAGACCACACTTCATCGCGCAAACTGAGTGGTAGTTCATCGACGTTCGAGAACTGCAAACTACTCATTTCATCGTCTGTAGGGCCGTCTAGATCGTCGTTATCGTGCTGGCGATTGGCATTGCGCTCAACCCCGGCGTGATGGGAGACTGCAATTTCATCCGAGGAGTTGCCTAGATCTGAATTGGCTGTTTCGGCTTCAGGCGCATCTAAAGCTGCATCAAATTCACCCGACACAACCGAAGCAAACAAAGCATCGCTTTGAGCAGGATCAAATGTAGGTTTTACTTTTTGTTCGCCTGGCGTGTGCGGCGTACGCTCACCACCCTCTTGGCGTGGCGGTCTATCCCCACGCGGTTTGCGGTTCTTAAATGGGTGCTTGCCAAAACGGCGAGGGCGGCGTTCGCCCTGCTCGCTACTCGGCGCGTCGCTTTTATTCTCTGAAGAAGGATCGCCTGAGTTGCTGTCGCTGCTAACAGGCGCGGTATTCAAATTGGGTGCTGCGGAATTGGTTTCGTTGGAAGAGGTCATTAATGATTTAGTGTGTTATCTGGCTTGGGCTCTGACTCAGCATCTTGCTGGTTTTCTGGACTGCCGCCCTCTTCCATGGTGATTACCGTCTCGACGGTAGCCGTTTGATCAAACTCAATCACGCCTTGACCTAAGGATTCAAAAGTCGGCGCAGCGTCTTCCAGTAAGGGAAGGCTTTGTAAATTAGGCAGACTTAAATCATCGAGAAATTGTTTCGTGGTCGCATATAAGCCAGGACGACCAATCGTTTCTTTGTGGCCAATGACCTCAACCCAACCGCGGTCTTCGAGTTGTTTCATCACATTGCTGCTAACAGCAACGCCGCGGATCTCTTCAATCTCACCTCGGGTGACGGGCTGGCGATAAGCAATGATGGCCAAGGTTTCCATCACCGCACGGGAATACCGCGGTGGCTTTTCTGGGGTCAGTCGATCCAAGTACTCGCGCATCGACAAGCGACTCTGAAAGCGCCAACCGGTGGCGATGTGCATCAGCTCCATGCCTTTATCTTTCCAGTCCTCCTGAATCACCATCAACACGGCTTCAATGTCCGCTTGACTAGTGTCATCAATGAATAGGCGCGTGAGATCCATAGCAGTAATGGGCTCTTGCGCGCACAAGAGGGCTGTTTCAATAACGCGTTTTTTGTGATCATCCATAAAATTCGGCCTAACAGGTCAAAGCCTGAGTGGCATAAAAAGGGCTATCCGTCATGGGTTGGGGTGTTCTCTAGTTGCTTCAGGCAATCGTCCAAGGTGAATCGTGGGTCAGGAGTTAATTTGGACGCTCTTGTCTGAGCGGGTGCGGCGTGGGAGAAGCCTAACGGGTAATTCTCACAATTCGCTCACTAGTTGCGCCATTATAGGGGAGGCTGCCTACAATAGACAAATGGAATTATTTACCCTGCCCCCTACCCCCAAGCCGCAGCGGCGTCATTTTTTGGGTTTAGCCTCGGTATTGGCTGGCCTTGGCGCCCTGGGTTTGAGTTCCTGCGCTACTGCTCCCCCTAAAAAACCGGTCATTGGCCTGGTTCTGGGCGCGGGTGCTGCACGCGGTTTTGCCCACATCGGCGTAATTAAGGCCCTGGAGGCCCAAGGCATTTCACCCGATCTGGTGGTTGGCAGCAGTGCAGGCAGCGTGATCGCCTCCCTCTATGCCTCGGGCCTCAGCGGAAACGATCTCAATCGCATTGCCCTCACCCTGGATGAAGCGGCGATTGCCGACTGGGGTCTGCCGTTTGCCGGTCGATTTGGTGGACTCATTAAGGGAGATGCACTTCAGGCCATGATCAATCGGGAAGTGAAAAACCGACCCATTGAACAGATGCGTATCCCCTTGGGTGTTGTTGCAACCGATTTGCAGTCTGGCAAAGGGGTGCTCTTTCGTCGGGGCGACACCGGTATGGCAGTTCGGGCGTCGTGCAGTATTCCGGGTGTATTTCAGCCCGCCACCATTCAGGGGCGCGAGTATGTCGATGGGGGTCTTGTTGCACCAGTACCGGTGCAATACGCGAAACAAATGGGCGCCACCGTCGTGTTTGCCGTTTCTATTTCAAATGAGCCTGGCCAACAAAATGCGAGCGGTACGTTAGGAGTACTCCAGCAAACCATTAGCATCATGCAGCAAAGCATTAATAGTTACGAGCTGCAAAGCGCAGACATCGTGATTCAGCCAAAACTCCAGCAAATGGGCGGAGCTGACTTTAAGGCGAGAAGTGCTGCAATACTGGCTGGGGAGATTGCCACTCAAGAAAAAATGGCACTGATCAAAGCGCTAATTAGCGCTTAAAACATCTGGGATTGTTTTTTAAACTTCTTCATTTCATTCATGAGCTTTTTGCGCTCCTGCTCAGAAAACTCATCGCTGCCATCGAGGCGGCGGGCGCCATCAAAACGCTTGTCCCAATACACACTCGTCATATCATCGACCCGAATGCTGGCGCCTTTGGATGGTGAGTGAATGAATTTATTTTCACCGACGTAAATTCCAACGTGCGAGAAGGTCATGCGCATGGTATTGAAGAACACCAAATCGCCAGGCTGAAGATCATCGCGGGTAATTGACTTGCCTACTTTGCTCATCTGGGATGATTTACGTGGAATTAAAAAGCTCAGCTTGTCTTTAAAAACGTATGCAACGAAACCACTGCCATCGAGGCCCGATTGCGGAATATCCATATTCCAGCGATAGCGCACACCAATGAGTTCCATTGCCTGATTAATTAAATTCTCAGAGCGACCCGATACCGAATCCACGAGCTTATCGGCGGCGCGAATGAAATACGCTTTGCCCGCCTGCGTGAACGATTCAGTTGGCGCTTCTTTGGCTTGCTCACCTGCGGCAACAGCGCTGCCAAGCGCCAGCGAACAAACCATCGCTAGTGATCGGCCAAAGGAGGAGGGGCTAAAAGAAAAACGCATTGCGCGAGTGTATCAAACTTTTGATAATTCACCAAACTGGGTGAATTAGCTTAAGTCTATGTTTATATTCAATATTTAAGCGTAAAGTGACGGTAAATTGCCTATTTTTTAGGCAGGATTGCGCCGCTATGGCGCACTAGGTCATCTCAGCAGCTGTAAACAGTTGCTTGGTATAGGCCTGCTTGGGATGGGCAATCAAGGCCTCGGTTTCGCCAAACTCCACAACCTTACCTTCTTTTAAAACCATAATTTGGTGCGACATCGCCCGAATCACCGCCAAATCATGGCTGATCATCACGTATGCCAAGTTGTACTTTTTCTGCAACTCGGTCAAAAGCGCCAACACCTGCTTCTGAATCGACACATCCAAGGCCGAGGTAGGCTCATCCAAGACCAAAATTTGAGGGCGCAATACGAGCGCCCGCGCAATCGCAATCCGTTGACGCTGCCCTCCAGAAAATTCATGGGGGTAACGCTGCAAAGCCGATCGATCGAGGCCAACCTCTTTGAGCATATCGAGCACCCGGCCTTCACGATCCGCACTAGATAGATTCGGAAAATGGACATCCAGTCCTTCAGAGACAATTTGCAGGACGGTCATGCGCGGCGATAACGATCCAAATGGATCTTGAAAAATCACCTGCAAGCTCGAACGCAGATTGCGTCTGGCTGCAGAGTCCAGCGATTGCCAATCACTGCCGAGCACATTGACAGTGCCACCAACCTGCGCGGCAGAATCGCCCAGTAAACCCAAAATCGCCATACCCAAAGTCGTTTTTCCGGATCCCGATTCCCCAATCACCCCAATGGTCTGCCCTTGACGCAATTCAAACTGGACTTTTTTCAGCACCGTATGGCGCGGTGGTTTTTTAAAGAAGGAGAGGATCTGCAGAGGATTCCCTGACTTCGATCCGGGATAGGATACGTGGAGATTGTCGGTACTCAGTAACACGGGTGCTAGCGGCATTACGGGCAACAGTGCCCGCACCGGCTTGCTGTTTACTAAGGCTTCGGTATACGTATTTTCAGGATGCTCAAAAACCTGCTTAGTAGCGCCGCACTCCATTAAATTACCTTGATTTAAAACCGCGACACGCTCAGCAAAATGGCGTACTAAATTGAGGTCATGGGTAATTAGCAAGATGCTCATACCCTGATCGGCCTTCGCCTCGGCCTGCAACTCGATGAGAAGTTCCAATATTTGCATCCGCAAGCTGACATCGAGTGCCGTGGTTGGCTCATCGGCAATGAGTAAGCGGGGCTTGCATGCTAAGGCCATGGCAATCATGGCGCGCTGACGCTGCCCGCCAGATAGTTGGTGCGGATACGAATAAAAACGGCGCTCTGGCTCAGGAATGCCGGTCTTGCGTAACAGCGCAATGGCCGTCTCCATGCACTCCACTTTCGATGTGAGGGGCGCATGTACTAATACCGCTTCGACGATTTGATTGCCAATCGTAAACAGCGGATTTAACGCCGTCATCGGCTCCTGAAAAATCATGGCAATATCGCGCCCCCGAATTTCTCGGATGGCGGGCTCTGAGAGCGCAAGCAGATCAATCGATTGCGGTAAAGATTGCGGTTCTAGTTGGACTTGCTTTGCACTAACGGGAGTCCAAATTAACTTTCCGTCTACTTTGGCACCCTCGGGCAAGAGGCGCAGCGGAGCCAAAGCAGAGAGGGTCTTTCCAGAGCCCGATTCACCCACCAGCGCGACGCGCTCGCCGACACCAATATCCAAGCTCAGATTTTTGACAGCAAACTTTTCACGTCGCCCGAACCCAAATGAAATCGAGAGATTGTCGTAGCGCAGTAAAGGGGTGGCTAATGCCAATTGATCACTCATCAGCGTGCCCCCAATGCTGCGCCACTCTTGCGGGAATCAAATGCATCGCGCAAGGCTTCGCCCATAAATGTGAGTAACAGCAAGGTTGAAACCAATACAACAAAGGTAGATAAAGAGATCCACCACGCATCCAAATTCCCTTTTCCTTGGGCCAACAACTCACCCAAACTCGGCGTACCTGGAGGCACACCCAGACCGAGAAAGTCCAGACTAGTTAAAGACAAAATCGCCGCGCTCATGCGAAATGGCAAAAAGGTAATGACGGGCGTTAAGCTATTGGGCAGAATATGGCGCCGCATGATTTGCATATTCGTTAAACCCAAGGCACGCGCTGCGCGTACGTATTCCAACGCGCGATTACGGAAAAATTCAGCGCGTACGTAATCGGATAAACCCATCCAACTAAATGCGGCCAATAACACCACCAAGAGCCAAATGCTCGGGGTAAAAATCGAAGCAAAAATAATCAGCAAATACAACTCCGGCATCGCAGACCAAATCTCGATGGCACGCTGGGTAATTAAATCAAACTTACCGCCAAAAAATCCCATTAGTGCGCCCGTAATAATGCCGACTGTCACGCCCACGATAGTCAAAGCAAGGCCAAACAGAATCGATAAACGAAAGCCGTAAATTAAGCGTGACAACACATCGCGCCCACGGTCATCCGTGCCGAGCCAGTTATCCACGGAAGGCGCCGCTGGATTGGGCGACTTCGCAAAGTAGTTGAGGCTTTCAAAACTATAGGGAATCGGCGGATACACTGCCCAGTTCCCTTTGCTCGTGATACTGCGCCGAATATCCGGATCCAAGAAATCCGTCGGCGTAGCAAAGTCGCCACCAAAAACGGTTTCCGGCTGGCTCTGCAGAATAGGGAAATAAAACTGACCTTGATAGCGTACGACCAGGGGTTTGTCATTGGCAATCAACTCGGCGCATAGGCTAAGGCCAAATAGAATCAGAAAGATCCATAAACTGGTGTAGCCCAAGCGATTGGCTTTGAAGCGCTGCCACCGATTCATGAGCCGCCTCCTGCGCCAAACTGAATCCGTGGGTCAACCAAGACATAGCAAATATCCGAAATGAGTTTGGTAAAAAGGCCAATCAAGGTAAAGAGGTAGAGTGTGCCAAAGACCACCGGATAGTCGCGGCGCATCACCGACTCATAGGCCAATAAACCGAGTCCATCAAGTGTGAATAGGGTTTCGATCAGCAGTGAGCCGGTAAAAAACGCGCCTACAAAAGCGGCCGGAAAGCCAGTAACCAAAGGCAATAAGGCATTACGGAAAACGTGCTTCCACAGCACCTGTTTTTCACTTAAGCCTTTTGCTCGCGCCGTCAGCACATACTGCTTACGAATCTCCTCTAAAAAGGAGTTTTTAGTCAGCATCGTGATAACAGCAAAACTACCAAGTACCGACGCCGTAATCGGCAATACCAAATGCCAGAGGTAATCGAGGACCTTGCCCATCATGGTCAGATCGTTCCAGTTGTCGGAGGTCAAGCCCCGCAATGGAAAGATTTGCAAAAAGCTACCGCCGCCAAAAATAACCAGAAGCAAAACACCCAGCACAAATCCCGGAATCGCATAACCCACCAAGATCATGGTGCTAGTGACCGCATCAAAACGACTGCCCTCGCGCACCGCCTTAGCAATGCCCAAGGGAATGGATATCAAGTAACTAATGAAAAAGGTCCACAGACCAATACTGATCGAGACCGGTAGCTTCGATACGATAAGTTGCCAGACGCTTTGATGCTGGTAATAGCTCTGCCCTAAATCAAACTGGGCAAAGCGTTTGAGCATGGCAAAGTAGCGCTCCAATGGTGGCTTATCAAAACCGTACAAGGCTTTGACTTCAGCTAGGCGCTCTGCATCGATGCCTTGGCGGCCACGGTAATTGCTACCGCCACCAGAGGACTCGGCACCGCTCACAGCAGCATCGCCCTTGCCTTTGAGCTCGAGCATTAATTGCTCAACAGGGCCGCCCGGAACAAACTGCACCACGGCAAAGGTCAAGGTGAGGACGCCAAGCAAGGTTGGAATCATCAGCAAAATGCGTTTAACAATATAAGAGAGCAGTTGACCGTTCATTGGGATTTATCCGCCTTCCACCAGTTCAATAAGATCCAAGATTCGGCGGTGTAATACAGCGGTGGCTCAGGGTAACGCATCTCTTTCCGAAAGGCGACACGGTGCGTTGGGTTGTACCACTGCGGAATCACATAGTAACTATTCCACAGCACCCGATCGAGTGCACGCGTCGCCGTTTGCAGTTGCGCGCGCGTCTCTGCGCGAACAATGGCATCGATCAAGGCATCGACTGCCGGCGAGCGAACGCCAATCACGTTATCCGATCCTTTTTCTTCAGCGGCTTTACTACCAAAACGATCGTACAACTCATTGCCAGGGCTTTGCGTATCCGGAAAGCGAATCGTGGTCATATCAAAGTCGTATTCATTCATGCGCTTTTGATGCAAGGCGAAATCACTGGTCCGCACATCTACCTTGATGCCTAATTTTTCTAAGTTACGCACATACGATGAGATCACCCGCAAAAAGAAGGGGCCATCTTCAACCATCTCAAAGCGAAATGGGTCGCCCTTTGCATTGCGCAAGGCGCCATCGCGGTACGTCCAGCCAGCTTGCGCCAATAAGTCACGCGCTTTGAGCAAATTTTGGCGCAGGCTACTTGGCTCGACAGTTGTAGGAGGTGGCGGCATCGGCAGAAACACGGCGTCCGGAACTGCTTGCGGGAACTGCGCTTTGAGTTTTTGCAACAGCTTTAACTCATCCCCTTCGGGTTTAGCTGGCCCATCAAAATTAGCACTGAGGTCGCTATTCATGAAGTAACTGCTGATGCGGCCATATTGATCGTAAAACAGTTGGCGATTGAGCCACTGAAAATCCAGGGCATAACCCAGCGCCTGACGCACGCGCTCATCCTGAAACAAGGGTCTGCGAATATTGACGGCAAAACCTTGCATGCCGGCGCCATTGTGGTTGATGAAGGCCTTTTTCAATAAGGTGCCGTTATTAAATTTAGGCCCAACATAACTCTTGGCCCAATTTTTAGCGCGGTACTCAACCAAGGCATCAAACTCACCTGCTTTAAATGCCTCTAAGCGCACTGCATCGTCGGCATACAGTTTGTAATGAATGCGATCAAAATTGAAAAAGCCGACCCGGACATTAACGGCTTTACCGTCTCGGTCGCCCCAATAGTTTGGGTTGCGCTTGAACACCATCGTCTTACCAGCACGATAGGACTCAATCACATAGGGGCCGCTCCCAATCGGATGCTCAAACGCCAACTTATCAAACGGGGTGATGGTGCCATCGGGCTTTTTGCCCCACGCACGCGAAAAGATCGGCAGGCCGCCCACCATCACTGGTAGCTCGCTATTGGGCTCTTTAAAGTCAAAGCGAATTACGCGCTCGGACACCACGACGGCTTGCTTTACATCGGCATACACCGTTCTAAATTGTGGATTGGCCAATTTACTCATCAAGGTATCAAAGCTGTGCTTGACGTCTGCCGCCAAAATGGGCGTGTCATCGGAAAAACGAGCCTCAGGCCGAATCCGAAAGACGACCGACATCTTGTCTGCCGCAACGGCAATGTCTTCGGCTATCAATCCATAGGCGCTCGATACCTCATCGGCACTCCCCACCGCTAAAGACTCAAACATCAACTGGGAAACGCCAGGAGCTGTCACACCCCGTAAGGTAAATGGGTTGAACTTATCAAAACTGGTACGGCGATCCGGATTGGGGAGTACTAATGTGCCGCCCCGGGGCGCATTGGGATTAACGTAATCAAAATGGGCAAAGCCATCGGCGTACTTGGGCTTGCCGTACTGGGCGATGCCTTGGGCTGCGTCAGCCTTACCCCCTAAGCCAATTGCTCCTAATAACAGTAGAACTGCTATTGGGCCAACATAAGTCCGAGCAAAAGGCGTTAGTAAGGGGGGCAAGTGAACCATATGCAACAATTGTAGATAGCAAATCACATTTGAAGCAAAGGATCTCATCATGGGCTTTTTATCGGGCAAACGGATTTTAATCACCGGCCTCCTCTCAAACCGCTCCAT
>JBIJAC010000031.1:0-25669 GCA_044345935.1 Polynucleobacter sp.
TACTATGGGCGGTTTTAAAACCCTCAAAGAAGGCCAAAAGGTAACGTTTGACATTACCCAAGGTCCAAAAGGCAAACAAGCGACCAATATTCAAGGCGCTTGATCACTGTCCTTGATCAAATTAAAAGCCCAGGGTAATCTCTGGGTTTTTTTTCGTCCTGATTTTTTGCTTACTCACTTCTTTATTTAGAATGCAGACATGCTGACGTTCATTCGCCAAACAGTTTTCACTGGGTTACTCGCGCTTACGGCGGGCCTTAGCCTTGCGCAGAATAGTAATTTTAGCCTTCCCATTATTGAATTAAAGACAAGTATCTACCGCATACAGGCGGAGGTCGCTAGTACGCCGCAAGCACGGCGAGTGGGACTCATGAATCGCACCTCCATGCCAACCGACTCTGGCATGCTGTTTATCTTTGATCAAAAAGCCACGCACTGCTTTTGGATGAGCAATACCAAGATACCTTTAGCGATTGCCTTTCTAGCCGATGATGGCAAGATCGTGAATATTGAAGAGATGCAGGCAGAGACCTTGAATAATCATTGCCCTAAGGCGCCTATTCGCTATGCCCTAGAGATGAACCGGCAATGGTTTAGTCAACGGGCAATTGGCCCTGGTAGCGTGATCCAGGGCTTACCGGGCCAATAAATTAGTCGAAGTGGCAAACGTAATGCACGGGTGATTCTGCACGGATCACAAAGTAACCCCCTGCGGCAACCTCCCAACTTTGGCCTGCAGCGAAGGTTTGCTCGGATCCACCGTTGATGCTCACATAGGCTGTGCCATCAACCACCTCCATGACCTCGCGGGTACTCAAGTCAAAACGAAGGGTACTTGGCAATACGACGCCAACCGACTTACGGGTACCATCAGCCAACGTAACGGTATGCGATACGCATTTCCCATCAAAATAAACGTTGGCTTTTTTTCCTACGGAGACGTGATCGAATTGCATGGTGATGTTCTTTATCTGAATTTAAATACGTATTTAGGGAAAGGGTTAACTCATTACTTTGAAGCACGTTTGCGTTTTGCAATTTCAGCAATGCGCATGCGTAAGGCATTGAGCTTAATAAATCCCCCAGCATCGGCTTGGTTATAAGCGCCACCATCGTCATCGAACGTCGCAATATTTTGATCAAACAGAGTATTCGCAGAGTCCCGCGAAATAACCGCGACGGATCCTTTGTAAAGCTTGAGGCGCACTACGCCATTAACGCTGGTTTGGGTATGGTCAATTAAAGTCTGAAGCGCCAAGCGCTCTGGTGACCACCAATAGCCGTTGTAAATCAAACTGGCATAGCGCGGCATTAAGTCGTCTTTGAGATGCGCTACTTCGCGATCGAGGGTGATGCTCTCGATACCGCGGTGGGCTTTAAGCAAAATCGTGCCGCCGGGCGTTTCATAGCAGCCACGGCTCTTCATGCCGACAAAACGGTTTTCCACTAAATCCAAGCGGCCAATACCGTGCTTACCACCCAGGCGATTCAGCTCAGCGAGCAAGTCATGGGCCTTGTAGGCTTTTCCATTAATTGCTACCGGATCTCCAGAACGGAATTCAATTTCAATGATCTCTGCTGCATCAGGTGCGTTCTCGGGTGAAACCGTCCAGCGCCACATCGATTCTTCTGCTTCGGCATTGGGGTTTTCAAGATGGCGACCCTCAAAACTAATGTGCAGTAAGTTGGCATCCATGGAGTAAGGAGCACCGCCTTGCTTGTGCTTCATCTCAACTGGGATACCATGTTTTTCAGCGTAAGCGAGGAGCTTTTCGCGGGATAACAAATCCCATTCACGCCAAGGCGCAATGACTTTGATTCCTGGCTCAAGCGCGTAATAGCCGAGCTCAAACCGAACCTGGTCATTGCCTTTGCCCGTTGCGCCGTGCGAAACCGAATCGGCCTTGACCTGGCGCGCAATCTCAATTTGCCGCTTCGCAATCAAGGGACGAGCAATGGAAGTGCCGAGTAAATACTCCCCCTCGTACACCGTATTAGCTCGAAACATCGGAAACACAAAGTCACGGACAAACTCTTCACGTAAATCATCGATGAAAATATTTTCTGGCTTAATGCCAAATTGCAGGGCTTTGGTGCGCGCCGGTTCAAGCTCTTCGCCCTGCCCCAGATCAGCAGTAAAGGTCACGATTTCACAATGATAGGTATCTTGCAACCACTTCAAGATCACACTGGTATCTAAACCACCCGAGTACGCTAAAACTGCTTTTTTAATTTCCGACATGATGTTGATGTTCACTTTACGTAATATTTTGATTCAAACGCCATTTTAAAAAAGGAATGCCAAGACGGCAATGGATTAATCCAAGCGGCCACACAACAGGTACTCCATTAATGCTTTTTGGACATGCAGGCGATTTTCAGCTTCTTCCCAGACGACGCTCTGCGGGCCATCGATCACAGAAGCCGATACTTCCTCGCCCCGATGAGCAGGCAGACAATGCATAAAGAGTGCATTGGGCTTAGCCAAAGCCATCAAACTATCCGAGACCATCCAGTTTTTAAACGCCGCCATTCTGGAGGTATTTTCGTCCTCAAAGCCCATGCTAGTCCAGACATCCGTACTCACGAGGTCGGCGTCTTTGCATGCGTCCTTGGGGTCTTTGCAAACCGTTAGGTGTTTGGCTGCTTCAGGACTTAAGCGGGCTGGGTCGAGGGCATATCCATCAGGCGCAGAAAAACGGACCTGAAAACCCAACACTTCAGCCGCCTGAATCCAGGTGTAGGCCATGTTGTTCGCATCACCTACCCAGGCGACGGTTTTATCCTGAATTGGTCCGCGCGCCTCCACAAAGGTAAACACGTCGGTTAGCACTTGGCATGGATGAAATTCATTGGTTAAACCATTGATGACTGGAACCCGTGAGTTGGCGGCAAAGCGCTCAATGATGTCTTGGCCAAAAGTGCGAATCATGATGATGTCAGTCATTCTTGAAATGACTTGAGCGGCATCCTCGACGGGCTCGCCACGACCCAGTTGGGTATCGCGCGTATTGAGGTAAACCGCGTGACCACCCAGTTGATGGATACCCGCTTCAAACGAAAGCCGAGTGCGCGTCGACTGTTTTTCAAAAATCATCGCTAAGGTGCGATCGTGCAAGGGATGCCAGGTTTCGTAGCTCTTGAATTTAGCCTTTAGCCAAGCAGAGCGTGCGAAGAGGTAATCGTATTCGCTGCGCGTCAGATCGGTAAATTGCAAATAATGCTTCAGTTGGCCCGGCACCTGGGGCTTTGCTAAAGAGGTATTCATGAGGCTCTCCGAGGAGTTTGTATTGATCTCATTTTCAAAACACGACGCCTTCATTCATGGGGCGATGAAATGCAAGCTGCACTGTTAAGCTATAGGGTAACGCGGTACGAATGCTCCAACCAAAATACCCATCCATTTGAAACACAAAAAACTGTTTATCCAAGGCGTTACATCATCCGGCAAGCCATTTCGACCGAGCGATTGGGCCGAGCGACTCTGCGGGGTCATGGCTTCATTTAGGCCGCCTGGCGATCATGCTGATCCACGCTTTACCTATTCACCCTATGCAAGGCCGGTACAAATAGCGCAGATCAAATGCGTCGTGATAGACACTCGACTGCATGAACTCGACCCGCGCGCCCTCGACTTTGTTCTCAACTTTGCCAAAGACAATGATTTGGCCATCGAAGAAGCATGTGAATTCGAGCCCAAATCACAAACCCATACTTAAAAAACAAAACCCGCCCTAATAAGGAGCGGGCTATGGCTAGGTACTACTTAACAACAAAAACGTCTTAGGCTGCCATTGCCTTAATTGCTGCAGACAAACGGGACTTTTGACGAGCCGCGGTATTTTTGTGTGCAATTTTCTTGTCTGCAATTTTGTCGATGGTTGCTTGAGCCGCAACAAACACTTTTGCAGCAGCTGCTTTATCGCCGGTATCGATTGCTTTACGCACAGCCTTAATGGATGTACGAAGCTTCGAGCGCAAACTGGAGTTATGCTCGTTCTGTTTTACTGCTTGCCTGGCGCGCTTGCGTGCCTGTGCGGTATTGGCCATGTTTAAACCTACCTATGTAATTTCAATGGGTTAAATCGTTCGTTCGATAGCAAACTGAATAAAGCGGCATTGCAAGGTAAATCCTCTTTTTGAGGGTTTTCTTGCGGATTGCTTTAGTCAGCTCACCAAAACCCAAGATTTTACCTGAAAGCAGTTAAAAAGCCCAGTTGCCTGATAAATAGGTGAAAATTGACCCATGAACCTGCTCTCCGCTGCCGCCAAGGTTAGCTCCTTCACCATGCTATCGCGCATTACAGGGCTTTTACGCGAAACCCTGATTGCCCGTAGTTTTGGGGCCTCTGAGTGGACAGACGCCTTTAATGTGGCTTTTCGGCTACCCAATCTGCTCCGTAGGTTGTTTGCCGAAGGGGCATTTTCCCAGGCATTTGTGCCCATTTTGGGGGAAGTTTCCAGCAAGGATGACCCCACCCAATCTAAAACCCTGATTAATGCGGTGGCTACCCTCCTCTTTTGGGCCCTATTACTTACCGTGGGCCTTGGCATTGTTGGTGCCCCACTCCTCATTTTGGCGATTGCCACCGGCTTTAGCGGCAGTCCCGCCTACGAAGCCAGCGTAGTCATGACCCAGATTATGTTTCCCTATATCGGTCTGATATCGATGGTGTCGCTATCGGCCGGCATTCTCAATTCCTTTCAGCGCTTTGCGATTCCAGCCTTCACCCCCGTTTTACTGAACTTGGCATTAATTGGCAGCGCACTCTGGCTTGCGCCCCAACTCGATCAACCGATTTATGCCCTGGCATTCGGAGTGCTAGTCGGCGGCGTTTTGCAATTGGCGATTCAAATTCCTGCGCTACGCCGGCTGGGCTTACTGCCGCGCATCGGCCTATTACCGGGGGCCATTCGAAATGCCTGGTTAAATCCTGATGCGCGCCGCGTATTAAAACTCATGGGGCCGGCTGTCTTTGCCGTATCGGTTGCTCAAATCTCCCTGGTGATTAATACCAATATTGCCTCTCGCTTGCAAACCGGCAGTGTCTCGTGGCTGTCTTACGCTGATCGCCTGATGGAGTTTCCGACCGCCTTGCTGGGGGTAGCACTGGGCACCGTACTGCTTCCGAGTCTGAGCAGGGCCAATGCCCAGCAAGATACCAAACAAGCCAGTGAGCTTTTGGTTTGGGGCTTGCAGCTCACCTTTTTATTGGCTGCGCCCTGCGCAGTAGCGCTACTGCTATTTGGCGAGCCCATCGCTGCCGTGCTGTACCACTATGGCCGCTTTACCGCGCTGGATGTCCTAATGACGCAGCAGGCTCTTGCCGCTTATGGCGTTGGGCTGATTGGACTGATTCTGATCAAAATTCTGGCGCCAGGATTCTATGCCCGCCAGGATATTCGAACTCCAGTTCGGATTGCGCTATTGGTGCTCGTCTCGACCCAATTGGCCAATATTGTTTTAGTCCCTTGGTTGGGTCATGCTGGCCTAGCCCTTTCTGTTGGGCTGGGCGCCTGTTTCAATGCGGCTCTACTTTGGATAGGCTTACACCGGCGCGGCGCAATTGCGGCCGGCTTTGGTTGGACCAAATACCTCTTGCAACTTACTATTGCACTGATTCCTTTATCGCTATTGCTCTACTATGGCGCCAACCTGCACCACTGGATTGCGATGCAGAGTGAGCCTTGGACGCGCGTTGGTTTATTGGCCGTCTGGATTATGGGCGCTGCTGTGGTGTATTTCATGGCCCTTTGGATTGTGGGTATTCGTTGGCAGCATTTTCGGCGTCATGCAAAATAGAACGTATGCCGACACGCCAACTTGATTACTTCACTTCCCTCGTTGCCGAGGATGAGCATTTTCCCTTAACCGAATCTGCGATTGCGGTTGCGCAGCATGCCTTTCCGGATTTAGATGTGCAGCACACGCTGGATGAAATTGATGCCCTCGGTAGCAAGCTAAAAAAACGCATCACTGCCGATACCTCGCAAGTACAGCGCCTGCAGCTGCTCAAGCATTTTTTTTACACCGAGCTGGGGTTTGGTCCAAACGCAAATGACTTTTATGCGCCCGAGAATTCCTATCTGCACCATGTGATGGAGAGTCGCCGCGGCATTCCAATCTCCTTAGCCATCCTAATGATCGAGCTCGGTCAGCAAATTGGTCTGAAGATTCGCGGGGTCTCCTTTCCGAATCACTTCATGATGCGGGTCTCCTTGCCTCAAGGTGAAATCATTATGGATCCACTCAATGGCGCCACCTACTCCAAAGATGAATTGCAAACCATGCTAGATCCTTATCTGGAAGCCAAGGGCTATCGGGGTGAGACTGCACTTCCTTTAAGTATTTTCTTGCGCGCGTCCAGTAGCCGAGAAATTCTCTCGCGTTTTTTGCGCAACCTCAAATTGATTTATTCCGAGCATGAACGCTGGGAACGGCTGCTTGGCATTCAGGAGCGTTTGGTGATCTTGCTGCCCGATGCGATTGAGGAAGTGCGAGATCGCGGCCTTATTTTTGCCCAACTGGAATACGTGCGTCCCGCCCTGCAGGACATGCAACACTACATTAGTGAAGTACCCGAGGCGAGCGATGCGGACGATATTCGTAACCACATTGCCACCCTCGAAAGCCAAGCTCGCTAAGATTAAACCGATTGCATTCCACTCGCCATGCCGACTGAGTTGCATCCTCTACTCTCAATAGCGGGTCCTACTGGATCTGGCAAAACGAATCTCGCTATGGCGCTGGCAGCAGAAGCGCAGGCACGCGGCATCACCATTGAACTCATCAGTATGGACTCTGCTCTGGTCTATCGGGGCATGGACATTGGTAGCGCCAAACCCACTCTAAGCGAGCGCGCAGCAGTACCGCATCACCTCATCGACATTCTCGATCCAAGCGAAGCCTACTCTGCAGCACGCTTTGCAAGCGACACTAAACGACTTGTCACTGAAATACGGCAACGGGGCCATGTACCCGTTATCGTCGGCGGCACCATGCTCTATTGGCGTGCGTTTGCCTATGGCCTATCCAGTCTTCCGCCAGCGGATTCAGCCATTCGTGCTCGCCTCGATGCCCAAGGCAAGCTACTCGGCTGGCCAGCCATGCATGCTGAATTAATGGCGCTGGATCCCATTACAGCAGCGCGCTTAGAGCCCAATGATTCGCAGCGCATTCAGCGCGCCTTAGAAGTGGTGCAGTCCACCGGCAAACCAATGTCGGCCTGGCTTGCAGAATCGCCCAGCGACGACGGTCGTGCAGGCTCATTGATTCCAAGCTGGCTGCGTCTGGTTTCCTTAGAGCCAAACGAGCGGGCGCAGCTGCATCACAATTTAGAGAGTCGCTTTGATGCCATGCTGCACGCTGGATTGATTGATGAAGTGCGTTTGCTTTGCGCCCATCCCGGCATCCATGCCGATCTACCCGCCATGCGCGCAGTCGGCTACCGCCAAGTATGGGAATTTTTAGAAGGGCAGATTAGCGAAGAACAGATGCGGTACAAGGCCTTAGCAGCAACGCGGCAACTGGGCAAACGTCAACTCACCTGGCTCAGGGCAATCGAGGGCCGAACTGTATTTAATCCGTTTGATGCCAGCGGCTTACAAGCGGCCCTGCAATACTGCTTACAAGAGCTAGGTGCGATTAAATAACAATCGTTTGCGCTGCATTGGGTGCGCGCTCTACTACCTCGCCTACGACCCACGCTTTTAAGCCTTGTGCTTGGAGCGAAGCGAGGGCTTTGTCCGCCTCGCTTTTTGTAAGAACAACGACCATGCCAATGCCGCAGTTAAAGACGCGGACCATCTCTGCATCGACAACGCCGCCTTTCATTTGCAACCAACGGAATAAGTCGGGCAGAACCCAACTGTCGCGGTGCAAAATCGCTTGAGTATGCTCCGGCAAAACACGGGGCACGTTATCTACTAAGCCGCCGCCGGTAATGTGGGCCATGCCCTTCACATCGACTTCGCCAATTAACTTTAATAATGGCTTGACGTAAATTTCAGTCGGCGCCATCACAACATCAATCAAAGGACGTCCGCCAATATCATCGCTTGGCTTTGCGCCAGCACGTTCAATAATCTTTCGTACCAAGGAATACCCATTGGAGTGAGCGCCACTCGAGCCCAAAGCCAAAATGACATCGCCCGGCACAATGCGGCTGCCGTTGATGATCTTGGATTTTTCCACCGCGCCGACAGCAAAACCGGCTAGGTCGTATTCGCCATCCGGATACATGCCAGGCATTTCAGCGGTCTCGCCGCCAATCAGGGCACAACCTGCTAATTCACAGCCGGTTGCAATACCGCCAACCACCGTTGCTGCGGTATCTACCGTCAGCTTGCCGCAGGCAAAGTAATCCAGAAAAAAGAGGGGTTCTGCACCCTGCACCAAAATGTCATTGACGCTCATCGCGACTAAATCTTGGCCAATGGTGTCATGGCGATTCCATTCGAATGCCAATTTGAGCTTAGTTCCCACGCCGTCGGTACCCGATACCAATACGGGTTCTTTGTAGCGCTTGGGCACCTCAAACAAGGCGCCAAAGCCGCCAATGCCAGCCAGAACACCCTCGCGCATGGTTTTCTTTGCCAGCGGCTTGATGCGATCGACCAGGGCATCGCCAGCATCAATATCAACGCCAGCATCGCGGTACGAGAGGCTTTGGGCTTGGGAATTAGGGGATGAGCTCATGGGGGTCGTTTAGAAATAAGGTAAATGCGTGCGTTGATCGGTAGAATCATTGAATTCTAGAGGATCAAGCCCCATGGCAGAAATTTTTACCCCTTTCTTAGCTGCTTTTATTCTTGCCTATGCCCTACGGCCTGTAGCAAGCCGGCTTGAGGGCCTCCACGTCCCACGTGCCTTGGCTGCGACCTTGACGATTATTTTTGGCCTGAGCTTGGTTACTGGGCTCTTCATGCTGCTCGTTAATCTGCTAGGCCATGAAATTCCCCTAATCAAAGCAAAACTACCCATTTGGGTGCAAAACACGCAGGAGTGGCTAGAGCCAACCTTGGCCGAACACCAGATTCAGTTTGATTGGGCTGCACTGCGCGAAACCGTGACGCAAAAAGTAACAAGCCACTTCAGCATGAATGCCGATGCCGTAGTCAGCTCCACACTCGAAACGATTCTTTTGTCGGGCAGCTCAGTCGTCCATGGCTTTGTTAATCTCGTTTTGATTTTCTTTGTATTGTTTTACTTGTTAATCGACTGGAATCACTTTTTCAAACTGCTAGAGGGCTTCATTCCTCCGCGCTTTGCGCACACCGCACATCATCTCTGCATGCACACCGATGGACTCTTGTCGCAATACCTGCGCGGACAGATTCTAGTCATTTTGGTGATGGCGACCTTTTATAGCATTGGCCTCAGCCTCGTTGGGATGGACGGCGCAATTGCCTTGGGTGTATTCACTGGTCTCATGATCATCATCCCCTACATTGGTATTACCCTGGGACTGGGCATTGGCATTCTCTCCGCCATACTGCAATTTGGCTTTGGCTCAGAGTTGATATGGGTGCTGGCGATATTTGGTATCGGTCAGGCTTTGGAAGGCTTTTTTCTCACACCCCGACTGGTGGGCGAGCGCATTGGCCTGCATCCGGTTGCTGTTTTATTTGCCTTAATTGTTTTTGGCAAGCTCTTTGGGTTTTTTGGTGTCTTACTCGCATTACCCGCAAGCGCAGTCAGCTTGGTATTGATTCAATTTGGCTGGTCTTTGTACATCAAGAGTAGCTGGTACCAAGGTAAATGAGTTCGAATGCCCTGCCACGGCAATTTGCCTTAGACCTTGGTCGCACACACCAAGCATCCTTGGGTAATTTTTTGCCTGGCGGCGATCGCGCACTGATTTCTACGCTACAAAAAATCACCGAGCAATGGGCTGCATCCTCGGCAACTCCAGCAATAGTCGATACCAATCCCTTAAACCACCGTTGGATTTATTGGTGGGGTGCGCCCGGATCGGGGCGTAGTCATCTGTTACAGGCGCTGATGCACGCAGCACAAAACGCCTCACTCCCTTATTACTACTTAAGCAACGATGACCCTAGTGCGTGGGTGAAACTCGAAGCAGCACTGCCGCAGCAGTTAAAGGCAGCCACTCCAACCGTGATTGCGGTCGACGACGTAGACCTTCTTGACGAGCGCTTAAGTAGCGCACTCTTTCGCGTTCTCAACACGGTGCGGGATAGTCAGCAACTGTATGTCTTTATGGCGGGCAGCGATGCGCCTGCCAACCTCAAACTACGCGACGATTTACGGACGCGCCTGGCTTGGGGTCTGGTGTTTCAGACCCACTTACTGAGCGACCATGAGAAGATACGGGCATTAGAGCAGGCGGCGAGTGATCGTGGACTGGTACTCTCGCCCGATGTACTACCATGGCTTTTAAGTCGTTTTTACCGAGATATGCCCAATCTCATGGCGCTACTCGATGCCCTTGATGCCTACTCCTTGGAAACAAAGCGAGCCGTTACTTTGCCTTTGGTGCGCGAATTACTACAGCTTTCCAGTAGTCCGAATAATGAATTGACGAACCGATGACACAACTTGCTTTATTTGATTTAGACCACACCTTGTTGCCCTTCGATAGTGATTACGAGTGGGGGCAATTTTTAGTCCGCCAAGGGGTTGTTGATGCGGTTGATTATGCGCAGAAAAATGAGCAGTTTTATGCTGACTACAAGCTCGGCAAGTTAGACATCGATGGGTTTCTGCGCTTTGCTTTAAAGCCGCTCTCCGAGCATCCACGTGCCCAACTGCAGCAATGGCATGATGCATTTATGGCGGAGGTGATTATCGGTAAATTGCATCCGGCTGCAGTTGCTTTAGTAAAGCGCCATCAAGATGCGGGCGATCTATGCTGTGTTGTTACTGCGACCAATAGCTTTGTTACTCGCCCGATTGTCAATGCATTTGGCATTTCGCACTTAGTGGCTACCGAGCCTGCCACCGTCAATCATGACGCCAGCCAAATGTTTACCGGTGCAGTGCATGGCATTCCCAGTTTTCGGGAAGGAAAGATTCAGCGGGTGCAGGATTGGTTAAAGTCCTTGGGCTATACGATGGAGCAAATGGAGAAGAGTTATTTTTATTCGGATTCACTCAATGACCTGCCCTTATTGGAAGTGGTGAGTCATCCGATTGCAACCAATCCAGATCCCCGCTTGCGTGCCGAAGCTGAAAAACGGCAGTGGCCCATTTTGGAACTATTCGCATGATTACTAAATTGATTCAGCGTATTTTCCGGCGTAGCCCCCGTGCCAAACTGACGCAATCCCCTGCGGCCGGAGCACCCAAGCGCATTAGCAAAAAAGCCCATCGGATTGACCCGCAACTCCTTTCCAAAAATGCAGTCAAAGTAACCCATACCTTGCAACAAGGGGGCTACCAGGCTTACATCGTTGGCGGCGCAGTACGTGATCTTGTGCTGGGTATTGGTCCTAAGGATTTTGATGTGGCAACCAATGCCACTCCGGAGCAAGTGCAAAAGCTGTTTCGGAAATCACGCTTAATCGGGCGCCGCTTTCAGATTGTGCACGTCACTTTTTTTGGCAAAGAGCGTCCTGAAATCATTGAGGTCTCCACCTTCAGGGCTTTACTTGAAAACGCAGGTGACCACGTCGCCGATAGTGGTCGCATTTTGCGCGACAACGTTTGGGGCACTCAAGTGGAGGACGCTACGCGGCGCGACTTCACCATTAATGCCATGTATTACGATCCCGCTACTGAAACCGTACTGGATTACCACGGCGGCATGGCAGACATGCAGCAGCGCACCCTGCGCATGATTGGTGATCCATCCAAACGCTACCGTGAAGACCCCGTGCGCATGTTGCGGGCCATTCGGTTTGCGGCCAAAACGGGCTTTACTCTATCCCCCGAAACGCGCGCGCCGATTGCCAAACTAGCTAAGTTGATTCATGATGTGCCTGCTGCTCGGCTCTTTGATGAAATCCTCAAACTACTGATGTCGGGTTATTCGTGGCAAGCCATTCAGGGCTTACGGGAAGCAGGCCTACATCACGGGGTATTGCCCTTGCTTGATGCCGCGCTTGATCCCAAAGAAGGGGTTCCAGGTAGCGAAGCATTTATTCGCTTGGCACTCAGCAATACCGATGAGCGCATTCAAAACGGTAAAGGCATTTCTGCAGGCTTTTTATTTGCCACCCTGCTGTGGCCTGAGTTACTTAGCACATGGCAAAAAAATCTGGCCGCCGGGATGAGCAACATCACGGCCTTGCATGCTGCGATGGACGATGTGATTGCAACCCAAAGCAAGGGCATGATGATTCAGCGGCGCTTCGAGGCTGATATGCGGGAAATCTGGGCTCTGCAGCCTCGGTTCGATAAGCGCATTGGGCGCTTCCCGCAGCGCATGCTGGAATTGCCACGCTTTCGGGCGGGCTATGACTTCATGTTGCTTCGCTGCGCCACGGGGGAACGTTCAGCAAGCCTGGGGCAATGGTGGACCCGCTTTATTGATGCCGATCCAGAGCAGCAAGAGGAGCTATTGGCTGCCGTCAAGGAAGAGGTCTCCCTCATTGGTCTAGGCGCTCCTGCAGCCAAGCGCCGCAGGCGGCGTAAACCCAAGGCGGCCACTCCAGCAGCCCCTGAGCAGGCCGCTACCGACTAAATCAGGGCTGCCAAGCACGTTTTGGCAATCTTCAGTAAAGTACTCCCATATTCAGCTGGGACTTACTATGGCAAAAGCATTTATTGGATTTGGCGGCAATGTCGGCGATACGCGCCAAATCATTACCGATGCCATGGTTTGCTTGGCTTTGCGTAGCCAATTGCAAATCATCCATAAAAGTTGCCTTTACCAAAGCGCGCCAGTGGAGGCGACGGGCGGCGACTACATTAATTCAGTAGTGCAGATTGAGACTGACTTAACGCCCTATGGCCTGCTGCACGTCTGCCAAACCATTGAGCAACAATTTGGTCGTGAGCGTCCCTATGAAAATGCACCGCGCACGCTCGATCTGGATATTTTGTATTTTGAAGGGATTGCACAGGGCGACTCCGAGCTAACGTTGCCCCACCCCCGCATTACCGAGCGCTCCTTTGTATTGCTACCCCTCTTAGAAATCGCACCGGATTTCTTTTTGCCGGAGTTTGGCGCACTCAAAAGTTACCTACCCCAGGTAGCCCATCAGCGCATTGAAAAACTGACTTGCCGCAACTGCGCCAGCGACGAAAAAGCCGAATATCGCCCCTCGGCCCATTAATTCATTACACTGGCGGTATGAGTTATTTGCAAGGCGAAAAGCCCATTACGATTACTAAACTGCTCTCGATGCATGCGGAGCGGGAAAAAATTGCTGTCCTGACAGCCTACGATTCCACTATGGCCGCGCTTCTCAACCGCTGCGACATTGATGTGATTTTGGTTGGCGACTCGCTTGGTAATGTAGTTCAAGGCCATAGCAGCACCACACCAGTCACCGTTGAAGAGATGGCATATCACACGCAGTGCGTTGCCCGAGCAAATACAAAAGCTTTTTTGATGGCTGATTTACCCTTTGCGAGTTATGGCGACCCCTACCTTGCCTTAGAGTCTTCCGCCGAACTGATGCGTGCGGGTGCCGACATGGTGAAGCTGGAGGGCGGATCCGACTGGCAAGTTGACGTCATTGCTCACTTGGTTGAGCGCAGCGTACCCGTATGTGCTCATCTTGGCTTATTGCCACAATCCGTGCATTTGCTTGGCGGCTATAAAGTGCAAGGCAAAAATAAAGATGCCGCAGCGCTGATGCTGGAACAAGCGCAGGCCTGCGCTGCTGCTGGCGCGCAGCTACTTGTACTCGAAGCCATACCTTCGGCTTTAGGGGAAAAAATTACAGAAGCGGTGTCCATTCCAACGATTGGTATCGGCGCTGGGCCAGACTGCTCTGGCCAAGTATTGGTATTGCCTGACATGCTCGGAGTCAGTCCTGGCAAGCCGCCCAAGTTCGTCAAGAATTTTATGGAGGGCAGGCCATCTATTGAGGCGGCAATAAAAGCCTATGTTCGCGATGTGAAGGCGGGCCGTTTTCCTGGCCCAGAACACGGCTTCGCCTCCTAGTAGGTTTAGCGCTTAACTAAAAAAGCTTTTGACGCTATCGAACCATCCTTTTTGATGGGGATTGTGTTTACCGCCGCCCGAGCGCAGACTCTCATCAAACTGCTTGAGTAAGTTCTTTTGCTCTTCCGACAGCTTCACCGGGGTCTCTACCATTACATGCACAAACAGGTCACCCACAATGGCTGAGCGCAATCCTTTAATGCCTTTATTGCGTAAGCGGAATGTTTTGCCCGTCTGTGTCCCCTCTGGAATGGGAAACTCCACTCGGCCGGTCAGTGTTGGCACCTCAATCTCACCACCGATGGTTGCGGTCGCAAAGGAAATGGGCATTTGCACATGCAGATCAGTGCCATCGCGCTCAAACACCGGGTGCGGCTTCACGCGCACCTCGACATATAAATCGCCGCTGGGGCCGCCATTAACGCCGGGCTCACCATTGCCCACCGAGCGCACGCGCATACCATCATCGATGCCCGCCGGAATTTTGATCTCTAAGGTCTTTTGCTCTTTTAACTTACCGCTGCCATGGCATTGTTTACAAGGCTTCGGAATGTATTGGCCGGTACCGCGGCACTTGGGGCAGGTTTGTTGCATTGAAAAAAAGCCTTGCGCAACACGCACTTGCCCTTGCCCATTGCACGTTGGGCAGGTTTCAACTTTGCTGCCAGGCTCGGCCCCGCTACCGCTGCAATGCTTGCAATTACTCCAACTGGGAACCCGAATTTGGGTGGAGTAACCTTCAGCCGCCTGCTCGAGCGTAATGTCCATGTTGTAGCGCAGATCGGCGCCCTTATAGACCTGTGGGCCTGCGCTGCGGCCACCGCCTTGGCCAAAAATATCGCCGAAGATATCGCCGAAAGCGTCTGCAAAGCCGCCGCCCGCAAAACCGCCGCCGCCCATATTGGGATCGACACCCGCATGGCCATATTGATCATAGGCAGCGCGCTTTTGAGGATCGCTGAGCATTTCATAGGCTTCTTTCGCCTCTTTGAATTTGGCTTCAGCACCCGGATTATCCGGATTGCGATCGGGATGGTGCTTCATCGCCAATTTACGATACGCCTTTTTTAAATCCTCGTCGCTGGTATTTTTCCCAACGCCCAATACATCATAAAAATCGCGTTTACTTGTAGCCACTGCATCTTCCTCTCAGCATCATCAAAACGACACAAGTCGGCACGAGGCCGACTTGTGTTTATTGCCTATGTCAAAAGCGGATTATTTCTTATCCTCTTTAACCTCTTTAAAGTCAGCATCGACTACATCCGCATCGGCTGGGCCGCCCTGCGATGCACTCGCGCCAGCCGCGCCAGGGGCAGCGCCGCCGGATTTGGCTTGCTCAGCAGCAAAGGCTTTTTCACCCAGCTTTTGGCTTGCTTTACCCAGAGCTTCGGTTTTCGCCTCAATTGCTGCTTTGTCGCTGCCTTTAATCGCTTCATCAAGCTCTTTAATGGCAGACTCAATCGCCTCTTTTTCAGCCGCCTCTAAACTCGCGCCATGCTCTTCCAGTGCCTTCTTGGTCGAGTGTGCCAAGGCATCTGCCGTATTGCGGGCAGTGACGAGCTCCAATACTTTTTTGTCTTCCGCTGCATTGGCTTCGGCATCTTTGACCATCCGCTGAATTTCTTCTTCGGTTAGGCCGGAGTTGGCCTTAATGGTAATTTTGTTTTCTTTACCAGAAGCTTTGTCTTTGGCGGTGACATGCAAAATACCGTTGGCATCAATATCGAAGGTGACTTCAATTTGTGGGGTACCACGGGCAGCCGGTGGAATCCCTTCCAAATTAAATTCGCCCAAGAGCTTATTGGCGCTGGCCATCTCGCGCTCGCCTTGGTAGCACTTAATCGTCACCGCAGGCTGGTTGTCTTCCGCTGTGGAATAGACCTGTGCATGCTTGGTTGGGATGGTCGTGTTTTTTGGAATCATCTTGGTCATCACGCCGCCCAAGGTCTCAATACCCAAGGAGAGTGGTGTCACGTCCAGCAACAGAACGTCTTTGCGGTCGCCCGACAAAACCGATCCCTGAATCGCAGCGCCAACAGCAACGGCTTCGTCTGGGTTCACGTCTTTGCGTGGCTCTTTACCAAAGATGTCCTTCACTTTGTCTTGCACTTTTGGCATGCGCGTTTGACCGCCCACCAAAATCACGTCATCGATCTCGGATGCAGATACGCCCGCGTCCTTGAGTGCCATTTGGCATGGGCCCATGGTGCGCTCAATCAGCTCCTCTACCAAAGACTCAAGCTTGGAACGGGTTAGTTTCAAGTTCAAGTGCTTAGGGCCACTGGCATCTGCCGTGACGTAAGGCAAGTTGATTTCGGTTTGCTGCGATGATGACAATTCGATCTTGGCTTTTTCTGCTGCGTCTTTTAGGCGTTGCAATGCCAACACGTCTTTACTGAGATCAACGCCCTGCTCTTTTTTGAACTCATCAATGATCCAGTCGATGATGCGCTGGTCAAAATCTTCGCCACCCAAAAAGGTATCGCCGTTGGTGGACAGTACTTCGAATTGCTTTTCACCATCCACGTTAGCAATTTCAATAATCGAGACGTCAAAGGTTCCGCCGCCCAGGTCATACACAGCAATCTTGCGATCCGCCTTCTCTTGCTTATCCAGACCGAATGCCAAAGCAGCTGCAGTAGGCTCATTGATGATGCGCTTGACTTCCAGGCCCGCAATGCGGCCAGCATCTTTCGTCGCTTGGCGTTGGCTGTCATTAAAGTAAGCTGGCACAGTAATCACCGCTTCCGTCACTTCTTCACCCAAATAATCTTCTGCGGTCTTTTTCATTTTGCGCAGAATTTCAGCGGAGACTTGCTGTGGCGCCATTTTCTTATCGCGCGCCTCAACCCATGCATCGCCGTTATCCGCTTGAATAATTTTGTATGGCATGAGGCCAATGTCTTTTTGCACCTCTTTGTCCGTAAACTTACGGCCCATGAGGCGCTTTACCGCATAGACGGTATTACGTGGATTAGTAACCGATTGGCGTTTCGCAGGTGCGCCAACGAGTACTTCGCCGTCTTCCATGTAGGCAATAATCGACGGGGTTGTGCGTCCGCCTTCGGCGTTTTCAATCACCCGAGGGGTGCCGTTTTCAATGACAGAAACGCACGAGTTGGTGGTTCCTAAGTCAATTCCAATAATCTTTCCCATATCTACTCCGCTTTAAATTAAGGTATGCGCTAAAGTCGCGTTTACTGCGTCTGATGTAAGGTATTTGGGGTCAAAAAAGGCCAATTCAAGGGCGAAAACCCAGAAAAAACCAATTAATCCTCTTTTTTTGACCTAAATGCTGGGTTTAACCACTAAGCCGACTGACTCACGGTGACCAAAGCAGGCCTTAAAACCCGATCTGCCAGCGAATAACCCCGCTGCAAGACACTGACCACGGTTCCTGGCTCTTGCTCCGAGGGCACCATCGAGATCGCTTGGTGGTGGTGGGGGTCAAACTTATCGCCGCTAGCAGGGTTAATTTCCACTAGGCGCCCTTTTTCAAAAGCGCTCATCAACTGCTTGAGGGTGATCTCCAAGCCCTCCTTAAATCCCTTGGCATCCACTGCTTCTGCACTGAGGGCGGCATATAGGCTGTCGGCAACCGGCACTAAATGCTCAGCAAAGCCTTCAATGGCAAATTTATGGGCCTTACCAATGTCTTCTGCTGCGCGGCGACGGATGTTTTCCCCCTCGGCTTTGGCACGCAAGAAGTTGTCTTGCATTTCGCTTAATTTTTGCTGCAGCTCCGCCAGCTGCTGCTCGGGAGTCTGCTGGGCCGGGGCTTCTGCGGTATTGGCTGCTGCATCTGTGGCTACTTCAGCTTGATTTTCTGGTGTTGGTTCGGGTTTTTCTTGGGTCATGGGTCTAAATCGCTTTGGTAATTTCGGAGGGGAAGTGGCGCTGAGCGCACGTACTACTACTTATTTCATCTGTATATGGGCGCAAATCATCCCATTTCAAGGGGCGGCTGGTGCGGTGGGATTAGCGATATGGGCCTCAGCAACGGCAACTAAGGCATTGCGCTTTGCCAGAACCGCAGGAGATTCCTCGGTCAGTGGCCAAGCCGCCATGTGATCCGCTGCGATGGCATGGAGCGCATTGATCCAAGCTGGATTGTTATTAAGGCAAGGAATGTAACGGTAATCATTGCCGCCATGCTCAATAAAAATTTCTTTGCCTTCCATGGCAATTTCTTCGAGCGTCTCCAAACAGTCGGCCGGAAATCCAGGGCAAAAAATATCCACTCGAGGGCATTGTTCTTTGCCGAGCTGCTCGAGGGTAGGCGCCGTATAGGGCTTTAGCCACTCTGCCTTACCAAAGCGCGATTGAAAGGTAACAATGTATTGCCCTGGAACCAGCCCCAAGGCCTCCCCCAGCAAGCGACCACTTTTGAGGCACTCACAATGATAAGGATCGCCCTTCAATAAATTCCGTTTGGGCAGGCCATGAAAGGACAGGACTAGGCGTTCGCCTTTTGCAAAATCGGGGCGCCCCTCTTTTTCCCAAAACTCGCTTACTTGCTGGCGTAGAGCCTCAATGTAGGCGGGGTGGTCATGGTAATGCTTGACCATGCGCACTTCCGGCTGATTGCGCCATGCGCGCAGTACCCGAAACACCTCATCAAAACTCGATGCCGTGGTCGTTGCCGAATACTGTGGATACAGAGGTAGCAGCAGTAAGCGCTCCATACCATCTGCCTGCAATGCGACCAATGCTTCTTGTGTGCTAGGTTTGCCATAGCGCATCGCCAAGTCCACTAACACGGTTTGGTTTTGATTGGCATAGGTTGCCGCCAATGACTTGGCTTGCAAACGCGAGTAATGCAAAAGCGGTGATCCCAACTCAGGCAACCAAATCGTGGCATATTTCTTTGCCGAAGCGCCACTGCGAATGGGCAAAATAATGCCATTCAAAATAAACCACCAAATGATGCGTGGAATTTCCACGACCCGCGGATCCGATAGAAATTCTTTCAAATAGACTTTGACTGCGCTACGTGTGGGCGCAGATGGCGTACCTAAGTTCAGCAGCAATATCGCAGTCTTGCTGGGACGCAGATGGGGGTTTTGATTCAAAACAAATCCTTAGGAATGGCTTAGGGCACCGGAAAGTAACTTCGACGTGATGTCAACAATCGGAATAACCCGATCATAAGCCATCCGCGTTGGCCCAATCACCCCCAAGGTGCCGACAATGGTGCCGTCAACACTATAGGGCGCACTAATGACAGCCAAATCTTCATACGGTAATAAATCGCTTTCACCGCCAATAAATATCTGAATACCGTCGGCATGACTGGATACATCAAGCAATTGCATGAGGACGGATTTTTGTTCGAGCATATCAAACATCTTGCGCAATTTATCTAGATTGGAGCTGAGGTCGCCTACATTGAGCAAGCGGCGCTCACCCGAGAGCACCATGCCACTGTAGCCCATATCGCCAATGGTAGAGCTGCTATCCAGTGCTAAGGTCATCAAACCAGAAATATCGGTTCGCAAATTATCTAAATCGGACTTAAGGCGCAGACGCACCTCATCAAAACTTCTGCCCGAGAATTGGGAATTAATGTAATTACCAGCCTCGATTAATTGGCTTGGGCTGTAATCTTGGCTGGTAGGCAAAATGCGGTTTTGCACATCGCCTTCTGGGGTTACCACGATCAGTAAAATTTTGCCTTCACCTAGGCGTAAGAATTCGATGTGCTTAAACACGTGAGCGCGCTTTGGGGTCATCACCACCCCAGCAAAGTGGGTCAAGTTCGATAGTATTTCTGCAGCCGAATTAATCATGCGTTGCGGCGAGTCTGGCAATAAGTGTTGCTCTAAGTCGCGGGCTGCTACCGCCTCGAGGGGCTGCATTGTCAGCATCGTGTCCACAAATAGACGATACCCCCGTGGCGTTGGAACTCGGCCGGCGGAGGTATGGGGGCTGGTAACAAAACCCATGTCCTCCAGATCGGCCATTACGTTCCGAATGGTGGCTGCGGAGAGGTCTAGGCCTGAAAAGCGCGACAGGGTCCTTGAGCCAATAGGCTGCCCCTCCTCAATATATCGCTCAATGAGGGTTTTTAAGAGGGCGCGGGAGCGGTCATCCATGGTGGGCTTTATTTTATGCCTATGGTTTAATCTTGATATGGTAAGCCCTTCTTCCCCAAATCACCCAAAAGGCTTCAGCCGGATTGCGCTTGTTGGCAAATACCAGGCGGATGGCATTGCGGATCATTTGCACGAACTGGCCAAACTGGCACTGGGGCGTGGATGCGAAGTCTTTCTAGAGGCTGAAACTGCAAAAAATACCCAGATTAATGACTATCCCCATAAAAAAGTAGAGGACTTTGCCGGCTCAATCGATTTGGCGATTGTGCTGGGGGGCGATGGCACCATGCTCGGCATTGGGCGTCAGCTCGCGGGCAGCAAAGTACCTTTGGTAGGCGTTAACTTAGGACGCCTAGGCTATATGACGGATATTCCGATTCAGGATGTCAAAACCGTTCTGATAGAAATCATCGCAGGCCACTATGAAGCCGATGAGCGCACCCTGTTAGACGCAGTTGTCCTGCGCGACGGCAAGGTGCTTAATCGCGCGCTTGCCTTAAATGATGTGGTTGTCAACCGCTCCGGAATATCCGGCATGGTGGAGTTGGCAGTCAAGGTCAATGACTCCTTTATGTACAACCAGCGCTCCGATGGCTTGATCGTGTCAACGCCAACCGGATCAACCGCATACGCACTTTCTGCTGGAGGTCCGATATTGCATCCCCGCGTTGCGGGTATCTTGCTCGTGCCGATTGCGCCACACGCCCTATCCAATCGACCCATCGTGTTACCACAGGATGCCAAAACCAGCATTGAGGTGATCAGCGGGCGCGAGGTGATCGTCAACTTTGATATGCAATCCCTGACCCATTTGCAAGTCGGCGATCGGGTTGATGTGCGCCAATCCGACAAAACCATTTCTTTATTGCATCCACGCGGTCACAGTGACTACAGAACTTTGCGTGAGAAGCTACATTGGAATGAGTATCCATCGACATTCTGAATCCCTTTTATTTAGTACTCTAGATCCATGCTGCAAACCATAGCCCTTCGTGACTTCGTCATTGTCGACGCGCTTGAGCTTGATTTCACATCGGGTTTTACCGTACTGACTGGCGAAACCGGAGCCGGCAAGTCCATCCTGCTCGATGCGCTTGGCCTCGTCTTGGGTGAGCGTGCCGACAGCAGCCAAATTCGAGAAGGCTGTAACCGTGCCGAGATTAGCGCCCTCTTTCAGATTGATGGTGATGCGCAAGCAGCTGTCACCGCCTGGCTGGATGAGAATGGCTTTCCTAGCGAAGATAAAGGCCAAAGTCTTTTTTTAAAACGCATCGTCGAAAGCAATGGGCGTAGTCGCGCTTTTATTAATGGCAGCGTTGCCACGCTCACGCAACTGCGCGAAGCAGGCGATCAATTGGTCGATATCCACGGTCAACATGCCCATCAGCTATTACTAAAGGGCGGTGCGCAGCGTGACTTGCTCGATCGGCATGCGGGCCTGGGAGTACTGGCAAGCGATGTCAGCATCGCCTTTCGGACAGCGCATGATTTACGTAAGCAACTAGCCCAAGCAGAGAATGCGGGTCAAGACCTTGCTCGCGAGCGTGAGCGCCTCGAGTGGCAACTGGAAGAATTAACGGAGCTGGCACCCATTCCTGGAGAGTGGCTCACCATCCAAAGTAACCATAGCCGATTGGCCAATGCAGCAAAAATCATTAGCGGCTGCCAAGAGTCAATCGCGATCTTAAGCGAGTCGGATCACTCGGTCGATTCTTCTCTTTCTAAAATGAATGCAGTGATGCATGACTTGGTCGAACACGACGCCAACTTAAAAGACATTGCGGATGCACTCGAGTCAGCACAAATTCAGGTGGATGAAGCGGTACACGGTTTGAACCGGTACTTGCAAAAGTTAGACCTCGATCCAGAGCGCTTGGCCCAGCTCGAAATTCGCATGCAAAATTTACATAGCGCTGCGCGCAAATACAAAGTCGACGCCGATGCCTTGCCGCAGTTGCTGACTGAAACTGCAGACCACTTGCGTGCCTTAACGGCTGCGCAAGACATTGAAGCACTGCGCAATAAGGTAAAGCAAGCGGAAGAGGCTTATCTCAAAGTGGCAAAGCAGCTGTCACAAAAACGCAGTAAAGCAGCAAGCCAGCTCAGCAAAGAAGTCACGTTAGCAATGCAAGATTTATCCATGGCGGGCGGCCAACTGGAGATTGCTCTTCTTCCGCTCCCCGAAGGTGGGGCCAGCGGTCTTGAGCAAATCGAATTTCAAGTGGCTGGCCATGCCGGCAGCACCCCGCGTTCCCTTGCGAAGGTTGCTTCTGGCGGCGAACTTGCCCGTATTAGCTTGGCCATTAGCGTTATCACCAGTAAAGCCTCGTTTACGCCCACCTTAATTTTTGATGAAGTCGATGCCGGCATTGGTGGCGCGGTTGCTGAAACAGTCGGAAAACTGCTGCGCCAACTGGGTGAATCCCATCAAATTATCTGCGTGACCCACTTACCTCAGGTTGCGGCGCAAGGGAATCATCATCTGAAAGTCAGCAAATCGCAGGCAGGCAATACAACCCTGTCACAGGTTAGTACCCTAGGCCGCAATGAGCGCGTGGAAGAAATCGCCCGCATGCTCGGCGGCGCAACCATTACGGATACAACGCGGCGCCATGCCCGCGAACTACTAGAGCAAAGTTAACTCGCTGCACTCCTCAGGCTAAATGCCTCAGTCGTTTGATGTATCTTGAAAAATACTTTCCCACAGTGCGCTGACCGCAGTGCGCGCCTGTAGCAGATCAGGGTGAAGTGCCAAATCAACTCGGGTTTTTTCAGCCCCATCTAAGCGCAATCGGTGCTGCTGTTCGCGCAGCAGACGATACGCATCGGCTACCGCAACAGCAGATGAATCCGGAATCAATCCTGCGCTCGAGGCGATACCCAACAATGCGATATTGCCCAAATTACCAATCAGTGCAGGATGCTGGTGCGCGTATGCCAATATCAGAAACTGCACGATGAACTCAATATCAACCATACCGCCCGCATCATGCTTTAAGTCAAATTGACTGCTGGGATTGGGGTGTCCGGCGTGTACTTTGCGACGCATACCCAGAATCTCTAAACGCAAGGCAGCAACGTCACGCGCCTGACTTAAAACATCGGATCGAATGGTATCAAACTGCGGTGCTACTTGGATATTGCCGGCAGCAAAGCGAGCACGCGTTAAGGCCTGATGCTCCCATACCCAGGCCGCATTGTCGCCCTCGCGAAATTGGTACTTGCGAAATGAATCGAGGCTCGTGACCAAAAATCCGGCTGAGCCATTGGGCCTTAGGCGGGTATCAATTTCAAAAAGGGTGCCTGCAGCCGTGTGCGTTGTCAGCCAGTTAATCATGCGCTTGGCCAGCAATGAGAAAACCTCTTGCGCTGGAAACGGAGCCGCTCCGGCCTGGGCCTGAGTTTCGTCATACAGAAAAACCAAATCCAAATCAGACGCATACCCCAACTCCTTGCCGCCCAATTTACCGTACGCAATAACCGCAAAGGATGGAAGGGATGGATCTAAATCAAATTTCTTGGCTAAGCCCGGCCAAATTCGCTCAAAGCTCGCCTGCAAAATTAAATCAGCCAAAGCAGATAGGCGATCGCTTACCGCCTCAACGCTCAAGGGCTTGGCAATGCCTATTCCCAAATCGGCCAACAGCGTAATAAACGTTTCGGTATGGTGAGTCACCCGCAAAATATCCATGGCGTGCTCGGCTGCGCCATCGCCTTCTGCTAGCGCATCATCGAGGCGCATATCTAAATTAGCCTTAACACCCTTCCAATAGGCATCCGGGTTATTTACGAGCTCAGACTCGGAACGGGTGGCGAGTAGGTAATCCAGCAAATGGGGGTGGCGACTTAAGTAGCTTGCACCCCATGCAGAAGCCTGTAATAAAGCCAGAATGTTATGCAGGGCACTGGGGTATTCCGCCAAGATGGAAAGGTATGCGCTACGCCGCGCAATCGCTTCTAATAAATCAAAAAAACGCAGTAAGGTTTGGTCTGCTAAAGCAGCGCTAATGGTGTCTTGCTCTAACTGCTCTGTCGCCTTGCAAATCAAATTATTAAAGATGTGTCGGCTTTTTTCTGGCAGGCTGCGTTGTTTTGCGCTTTCCAGCCAAGTCTGCCAACGCTGACAGGCTTCTGGATAGCGGTCGCCATTGGGCTGCCAATCGGATGCAATGGATTCGGTATCAAGGCGTGTTTTATCGTCCAGCACAAAGGCTTTTTCAAACAAGCGTGCAACCCGATCTTGGTGGCGAGTGAGCTCTTCTAGAAATACCGTTAATGGAGACTCGGACTGACCAGCTGGTCCAGCCATGGCCACTGCTAAACGTGCTCGAGACTCGGGCTCTTGGGGAAAATAATGGGTTTGCTGGTCTTCCCACAACTGAATGCGGTGCTCGAGGCGACGCAGAAAAATATAGGCCTGGGTTAAATCATGCACTTCATCCGCTGGCAACAGGTTCTGCTGGGCAATTAACTGGAGTACTTGCAAGGTTGGTCTAATGCGAAAGCGTGGATCCGTGCCGCCCCGCATCAATTGAAACATTTGCGCTAAAAATTCAATTTCACGAATACCGCCGCGTCCGAGCTTGATATCGTGTGACCTGCCGTGGCGATTGGCGCTGCGTTTTTCTGCCTCGCGCTGAATCTGCGTGTGTAAATCCCGAATCGCTGCAATCACACCATAATCCAAGTGGCGTCGATAGACAAACGGGCGTATGAGTTGATCCAATGCTTTTTCACAGCGCCCATGGTCGGCCGTGCCTGTAAGCGGATAAATCAGTCGCCCTTTAATCCAGGCATAACGCTCCCACTCACGGCCTTGAACTGTGAGATAGACCTCCAGCATATCGAGGCTACATACCAGCGGGCCAGAGTCGCCATTCGGTCGTAAGCGCATATCTACCCGAAAGACAAAACCATTGGCATCGTGCTCCGAAATGATCTTAATCAAGCGTTTTCCCATCCGGGTAAACCACTCGTGATTCGAAAGGCTTTTTTCACCGCCTTGGGTGTCGCCTTCATATTCATAGAGAAAAATTAAATCGATGTCTGATGACAGGTTGAGCTCATAACCGCCGAGCTTACCCATTCCCACCACCATCAGCGGCACCTCACAATTGGCTTCTGAAGACCACGGGATGCCAAAGCGCATCTTTAAGTCGGAGCGGATCGCCTCCAAGGCAATTGCGACGGATTGTTCGGCAAACAAACTCAGCGCTTGCGTAACCTCAGCCAAAGGCGCTTGTCCACTTAGGTCACGCAAACCCAAACACAGCATTAATTTCTGGCGGGCCAGGCGTAACTCCGTCATGAGCTTTGCCTCGTCCAAGTCCGGCTGAGCGGCGATGCCTTGGGCTGGCTCAAGTAAGGCCTTAATCGCAGCTAAATTGACCGGCTGAGCTTGATGCTCTAAAAGCCAAGAGGTCCAATCGGGGCGTGCCTGCAACCAGCGGCTAGCAAATACAGAATGCCGCTGTAAAAAGTCGATTGGTTGAT
>JBIJAC010000032.1:0-24924 GCA_044345935.1 Polynucleobacter sp.
CCAGGTGTACCTTGGTGTTACGCCAATTCTGAAATCATCGATAATCAAGGCATACACCTTGCATTGAAATCTGGTAATTTTGGAACTCCTGACTTTTTTCTTAAATCATTTGGGATGCTTAAATGAATGAGTCGTTTGCCCGCGAAGAAATTTGCAGAATTGGTAAGAGTCTTTTTGACCGTGGCTACGTTCATGCCACAGCAGGTAACATCAGCATCCGACTTGAAGATGCTCTACTCATTACGCCATCCGATGCTTGCTTAGGTTTTTTAGATCCAGCACGCCTAGCGAAAATAGGCAGTGATGGGCAACAGCAAAGCGGCGATCGCGCCAGCAAAACAGTCGTTTTACATCAGGCAATTTACCAATCTGCTAAGCAATTTAGTCCAAACACACAATGCGTGATTCATACTCACAGTAGTCATTGCGTTAGTTTATCCATGCAACTGAATGCCCCTGAGCTATTGCAAGCAATTACGCCATACTTTGTTATGAAAGTAGGCCATGTGCCCCTAATTGCCTATGATTATCCAGGTAGTCCCGCGGTTGCTAAACAGGTTGCGGAGACAATCTCAAAGTATGGGCAAGCAAATAAAGCCATTCGTGCTGTGATGCTACAGCGCCTTGGACCCAATGTTTGGCATGACTCCCCAGCTGCGGCAATGGCAACACTAGAAGAGTTAGAAGAAACTGCAAAACTCGTTTGCTTAAGCAATACACCATTATCTGCGTTGACAGATGAGCAAATTAATGAGTTGCGTACGAATTTTTCTGCAAGCTGGTAGACCTTAAAGGGGTGAAGCATGCAAGCCCCGGAGCGCTTAAGGCGAAGTACCTTTCGTAATTTTTATGCCCCGCATCGCAAGGACTGCTTTTGTGGATTTTGTACGTGCTTACTCTAAATTGAGTAAGCTTACCGCTTATGGCATTTGCCGTCTTTTAAATACTTAATGAATTTTTTATGACTACTTCGTATAACGGTCGCTTGACTTCTTTATCGCATGGCGGAGGCTGTGGCTGCAAGATTGCTCCAGGAATCCTAAGCGATATTCTAAAAGCCTCGCCCATGCGCAATTTACCTGCCGCGCTACTGGCCGGCTCTGACAATAATGAAGATGCTGCGGTCTATCAAATCAATGAGCATCAAGCGATCGTTGCCACAACCGATTTCTTTATGCCCATCGTGGACGATCCCTTTGAGTTTGGCCGGATTGCCGCAACCAATGCCATTTCGGATATCTATGCCATGGGTGCCCAGCCCCTGTTTGCACTCGCACTATTAGGAATGCCGATTGCAGTTTTACCTTTAGAGGTGATTCAACAGATTACTGCTGGTGGAGAATCCGTTTGCAATGATGCGGGTATCATGATCGCTGGCGGGCACTCCATCGATACAGTCGAACCCATTTATGGTTTAGTTGCGATTGGTGTTGTGGATCCCAAAAAACTCAAGCTTAATAGCGGCGCGCGAGCAGGCGATAGCATCATTTTGAGTAAGCCATTAGGCGTAGGCATACTTTCTGCAGCCCTGAAAAAAGAGCTGCTCTCCGAGGCAGGCTATCAGGAGATGATTGCGCTGACGACCAAATTAAATAAGCCTGGTGTTGCCCTGGCACAGCTCGATGGTGTCCACGCCCTAACGGATGTCACCGGCTTTGGCTTGGTGGGACATCTTCTGGAAATGACCAGGGGATCCAAATTAATGGCGCAAGTGAATTGGGATGCTATTCCAGTCATTCAGGAAGCGGTCGAGCACGTCAAGGCCGATATCTATACGGGCGCCTCCACGCGCAATTGGGCTGGCTACGGCAGCGAAGTAAAACTTGCGAGTAACTTAGCGCTGTGGCAACAAAACCTATTGACTGATCCACAGACGAGTGGCGGCCTTCTCATCTCGTGCGCGCCAGAACAAGAGGCGGAAGTCCTCTCGATCCTCAATTTAGGCGGCTTTGCTAGCGCAAAGAAAATAGGCCATTTTGCTTCGGGTACTGGATTATCGGTTGCATAGCAAGGCCATTGAGTGAAACATATTCCTAACAAATTACTTTAAGCCGTTTTCAATCGACGGCTTTTGCGTGTGCGCTCAAAAAAATCATCGGGCTTTGGACGAACCCATTCAATAAAACCCGCCATCTCTTCCTGCTGCTTTAGTAGTTCAATGGAGTTGTATTGGCGAGCTAGCTCGGTTTCCGTAAAAACCGCATGAATCTGCCGGTGGCAAATGCGGTGCAGAACCGCAGTATGGCGTCCGCCATGGGACTTAGGAATGAGGTGGTGTTCGTCGCGTTGCAGCTTCGGAATTGCCCTATCGCACAGTGGGCAAATGACCTCTTCAGCCTGTAGTCCTATAAAACTATTTCTCTCAACCTCAATTTGTTTTTTCTTAATACGCCCAGTCACGATCGAACAATCGCTTAGGGCTTATACGGCTGGGGAAGTGGCCTCTCATCAAGCCATGCCTCTAGCGTTTCAGTGATGCCTTTAGCAAATGCAGCAAAAATGGGTTCAGCTACAAAGCCTAAGTGCGGCGTCACTAATAGGTTGGGCGTGTTACGCAGTACATCATCCGTTGGCAGTGGTTCAATATCAAACACATCAATCGCCGCTTGCCCGGGGCTGCCATTCGTGAGCGCACTTGCTAAATCGGCCATCGAGATCAAAGCCGAGCGGGACGTATTCACCAAAATGGAATCGGGGCGCATGAGTGCTAATTGATCGGCGCCGATGATGCCTTTGGTGCCTGGCCCGGCCACTAAATGCAAGCTCACTACTTTTGAAGTGCTCAATAACTCATCGAGACTGACCGACTTTGCATTTTCAGCAGCAGCGCGCTCCGGTGTCATTTTGGGACTCCAACAAACGACTTCCATACCGAAAGCCTGACCCACTCGCGCAACTCGGCTGCCAATGGCACCTAAACCCAGGATGCCAAGGCGTTGCCCCGAGAGCATGGGTAAAACAGAATGGGCATCGCGCCAGCCGCCGCTAGCGAGCAAGGCACGTTGTTCCACTAAACGCTTGGCGGCGCCCAGTATGAGTGCCCACGTGAGTTCGGCAGTGGTTTCCTTGGAGGGGCCACCGTACGTACACGCAATTGGAATGTTGCGCGAGAGTAGTGCAGCTGCATCGAGCGTGCCGTTACGCTCGCCCGTAAACATTAGCATTTTCAGTTTGCTAAGGCGCGCAATCAATGCCTCATTAAACGGCGAGCGATCCCGCACAATGGCAATCACATCGGCATCCTTCACGGCCTCATAGAGAGCCTCGCCCTGAAGGGGTTCATGGTGAATGGTGATCTTGGCGCGTTGATCCAGAGTTTCCCAATTGGAGAAGCGGCGTAAGGCGCGTTCGTAATCGCCCAGAATGACGATATTGGCTAATGAGGACATAGTGAGTACGGAGAAGTAGTGTGATGGGGCGTGGGCGAATCGGAGTGACTTGATTCTACTATTGACCGCAGGTACTGCCTTGGAAGCGTAAAAATTGTACTGAACAACAGCAAAAACAATGGTTTAACCCTAGCAATGATGCATCCGTACATGAAGTAATAGCAAGCTACTTCACTTGCAGTATTGGGGAATGGGCTGAATCCCTCTAATTTTTACAAGGCCACTTTTCTGCCATTGCATCATAAACTAGGGAGGCAAAGGCTTCATTCTTTCGGGTTGGTTGGTTGGCGATATATTCCGTCACAACTTGAACGCGCTCATGAATACTAATATTTTTAGGCACGCAGATTCTTTTGTCGTAATGGGCATTATCTTCAACTCCCAAAATGATGCCAATACACAAGCCTTGATCAAAGCTTTGCTCTTGTGTTTTGCCGCTCAGTATCTCGCTACACGCTTGGTTTAATTTAGCAGTCGTTAAATTAGGTCTGTCATCCATATTTGATTCTCCAAGGCCCCGAGAGGGGCTTATAAATGAGATTGAGAAGGTTCATAAATTGCTAACATAATCAGTTAGAAGAACATATTTTAAGTTTCTATTCTGTTGAGAATCGGGTCTTTTTGAATTAATCTTAGCGGCCAGTCGGGCCTTTGACCTGCCCAGCACGATTCGAACGTGCGACCTGTGCCTTAGAAGCTGGAAAAATGAGGCTAAACAACAGCAAAAACAATGGTTTTAGAGTGTTTAAGTTTAGTGTTCAGTGGGCACCGGGATTTGTGGTGCTGTGTTGAGTTCATTGGATCTTGGATGGTATTGGCAGTGGTTGGATGTCTGATTTATCAGTTAAGCTTGCATTTGTATTATCTGAACAGATGAATGTAGTTGTGCAATTTTTAAGGTACACTTTTTATTGATTGAGTAATCAAGTTGTTCCTGCCCTCTCTTTAAAAATATTTGAATTTATATGCCAATTAATAAAACAGCAATTAAAGATCGGGAAGAACTGCTTTTTTTACTTTCAGAAGCAGCTGAGTTTGAACATACCGTGATGTGCAGTTATCTTTATGCCAGCATGACCCTCAAGCGGACGGTGGATGAAGCGGTCAACGCAGATGACTTGGTAATCATTGACAGTTGGCGTACGCAAATGCGTATTGTTGCTCTAGAAGAAATGTTACATCTCACACTCGTTAATAATATGCTAGCGGCACTAGGCTCAGCTCCGCATTTTTCAAGACCGAATTTTCCAGTACCCCCGGGGGATTTCCTGCTGACCTTGGGCTTAACTTATCGCCGTTTAATGAATCCACGATGCAGCATTTTGCTTATATTGAAAGACCACTTGAGCTGGATGTTCCTGATGGGATCGCTTTTAGGCATATCCATCACTATCGTCGTGAAATTCTCAAAAATTTGTATTCCCCTACGCCAGCCGACTATCCAACTGCGGGCCATTTGTATCACACTATTGCTGCTGGCTTCGATTTTTTGGCTGAACAATTGGGTGAGGAGGTGCTCTTTGCAGGGCATGGTGCTGCTCAAGTTAGTAGTGCTCAATTCCCCTTGCCCGGGATTTTCCCTGTAACCGATTTAGCCTCTGCGCATCGGGCAATCGAAGAAATCGTCGATCAAGGCGAAGGTTGCCCAGGCCATAGCGAGAACTCCCATTTCGTCCGCTTTACTCATGTGCGAGAAGAGCTAGAGGCAATTAGAAGTAAGCGGCCTGACTTTAGCCCGGCGCGCTTAGCGGCAATCAATCCTTCATTGGTTGATCCCGTTGATCCAAATAATCCGATGTTAATCACCCATCCTGTAGCGCAACGGGTAGTCGATCTAGGCAATTGCTTATATACCTTGATGTTGCGTACATTTGCGCAAGTCTTTGCGCCCAACCCCTTTCCGCAACCACTGCGTATAGGTCTTGCTCAAGCAGCCACCTCTTTAATGTATGCATTGACTACGGTGGGTGAAGCTGCCACTACTTTGCCATTAAAAGCTGAAGGCGGTGATTTGCGTGCCGGCCTGAACTTTGATTCACCAGGTTCGATCGGGCAGTTGGTGCAAACTTGTGCTGCACAGGTTCTGGCTGAACGCGCCGCCGAATTAACCGAGGTTGCACGGTTATTGGAAAAAGAGGTAGCACTTGTTGGGGTAGTTGATAGTCTTGCAGCGATTACCAAAAAATTCGCTAAATTGCATGCTGATTTTGAAGAGCATGTAGAAGCGTTAACGGCAGCGAGCATCCTCAAGGTCTCTAAACCGAAACCCAAGCATGTTGCCCCATTAGTAATAAATCCTGATAATCCCAATGAAGCCGGCACCGATAAAATTTATATTAAGTACGACATAAAACGCTGCATTCACTCGCGTAACTGTGTTCTGAATGCCCCCCGCGTTTTTTTAGCTAATGTCGTTGGGCCTTGGCTGCATCCTGAAGAGGCTTCACCTGAGCAGATGGAGCAAATTGCCCGAGATTGTCCCTCAGGAGCAATTACCTACCATCGCCTTGATGGAGGTCTGGACGAGGAAGCACCGGAAGTGAATGTCTTGCGGGTACGTGAAAACGGCCCTTATGCCATCAATGCAGAAATTGAATTAGAAGGCCAAGGTGCTATGCACCGCGTTACGCTTTGCCGTTGTGGTAAATCGCGAAATAAGCCATTTTGTGACAGTACCCATCTGGAAGTTGGCTTTATTGCTTCTGGGGAGCGAGCACTGATTGAAGCGCTTACATTCGAAAATCGTGCAGGACCATTAAGCATTGAGCCTACTCCCAATGGCCCCTTAGAATTGACGGGCAACTTGGAGATTTGCGGTGGTACGGGTCATACAATTCAGCGGGTTCAAACTGCTCGCTTATGTCGTTGTGGCGGTTCAGCCAATAAACCTTTTTGCGATAATACCCACGTTCGAAATGGCTTTAACTCCGAGGTGTAGTTGCTTTATTGTTTAAGCCGAGTGTTTGTATTTCTTGAGATTTTGGCCTGCCCAGCACGATTTGAACGTGCGACCTGTGCCTTAGAAGAGTGCCCCCATTGGCGTGCGCTGCAAAATGGGCCAATTGAGCCAGTATGTTTGATGGGTGGTAATCTATCAGCCATTGTTTAGGGAGAGATATGTGATAAATACAATCGGGGCTTTCATCAAAAAAGTGGGCTTATGGAGCCTGTTACTCCTTGGCTTCAGCGCTACCGCTTACGCTCAAACCGCTGGCCTTGGAAATTGGCCAACCCAAAAGCCCATTCGCTTGATTGCGGTGTTTCCGCCGGGCGGGTCGGTTGATCAGGTGGCGCGGATCTTGGCTCAGGAGCTGCAAACGCAGTTAAAGCAAAACGTGATTGTGGAAAACATTGGCGGCGCGTCTGGCGTAATTGGAACCGCAGCGATGGCCCGTTCTGATCCCGATGGCTACACCTTTGCAGTGGTATTTGATACGCATGGCGTTAATCCCATCCTCAAAGACAAAATGCCCTATGACACCATCAAGGATATTGCGCCAGTGACATTAATCGGCACGTCACCCATGGTCTTGGTTGCGAGTAAAAATTCTGGCATTACCAGTTTTAAGCAACTCATAGAGCAGTCAAAGGCGGGTAAGCCATTTAGTTATGGCTCCATCGGTATTGGCAGTCTTGGCCACTTATCGATGGCTAGATTAGCCAAGCAAGCCGGCTATGATTGGAATCACATCCCGTATCGCGGCGGCGGCCCGCTCATGCAAGATGCGCTAGGTGGACAAGTGCAATTGGCGGTGGGTTCTGAGTTTTTAGTCAAACCCCACATTGATAACGGCGGCGTGATTCCTTTGGTTATCACCACAGCCAAGCGCTCACCAGCATTACCCCAAGTGCCAACCATTGCGGAAAGTGGCTTCCCTGGTTTTAATGCCCCAGCCTGGTGGGCAGTAATCGCACCCGGTAAAACACCCCCTGCGATTGTGAATGCCATGAATCAGGCCGTTACCAAAGCTTTAAAAACGCCCGCAGTTTCAGACAAGTTAAAAACACAGGGCATTCAGATTGTGGCAGGCGACCCCGAAATGCTGCGTGATTTTATCGGCAAGCAAATTGCGCTCTGGGGCAAGTTCGTGATCGAAAACAACATTAAAGAAGCGCAATAAGTAGGGCAGCAGGAAGAGCAGCAAGAAGAGTAATTCAGCTCCACCTGCATATAAGGTAGCCGCAATTCAAAATGAGTCCTACAGGACTCATTTTCTTTTATCAAACCGATTCAAAATACGGTTGCTGCATTGCACATTTATTAAGGCAATAGCGATGGTGCTCTGCATCATTTAATGCGTTAATCCATACTGAAATATTCAAGTTATAAAAGGGAGATCTCAATTCTGTTTATTTCGATATATTGAGCAAATACCGCATTTACTGATTTCACATTCACTCTAACTAAGGACCGTTTATGGCCATTCCCTTACTATCAGCACTCGCATTTATTGGTACTAGTTTGTCAACCAGCGCTCTTGCGCAAGCGCAAATACCCGTTAATCCCGTCGCCATGGTGAATCAGTTTGAGGCGACCAATGGTAAGTTTGATGGCTATCGCCGTTCGGGCGCAAAAGGCATTTGTGCCACCGGAGAATTTACAGGCTCACTAGAGGGCCGGGCACTGTCAGTAGCGTCGGTATTTAGCGGCAAACCAATTCCGGTCGTTGCTCGTTTTTCAGTAGGCGGAGCAAACCCCAAGGCGGCCGACAACACCAAGTCACAACGCAATATGTCTTTGCAGTTCACGTTACCGAATGGCGAGCAGTGGCTGATGGGGAATATTTCTGCGCCGATATTTGGTAGCGCAACGCCGCAGCAATTGATGGCCGTGCTGGCAGTGCGCCAGCCAGATCCGGTGACGAAGGTGGCAGACCCCGTAAAGATAAAAGCATTTAATGATGCCAATCCCGAGGTACTGCTGCAAGGGAAGTACTTGGCATCACAGCCCGTGCCCGCTAGTTATGGCAGCGTGAACTATTGGGGTGTGCACGCCTTCAGTTTTACGAATCCCAGCGGAGCAAAGCAATTCGGAAAATGGGTATTTGAACCGGTCAATGGAACGCAAGGACTCACCGATGAAGAAGCAAAAGAAAAAGGACCTAATTTCCTGGCGGATGACTTACGCCAACGCGTGAAAGATGGCAAGGTTGCATTCAACTTTAATTTAGAGTTGGCGCAGCCCGGAGATCAGTTAGATAACGCTACAGTAGCGCTGCCTGAAGGCCGCAAAAAAGTAACGCTGGGAACCTTACGGATTACTGCAGTATCGCCAGATGAAAAGGGCGCCTGCCTTACCGTTAATTACAACCCCATGGTGATGCCCAAAGGCGTTGAGCCATCCAATGACCCGATGTTAAGTGCGCGCGCAGCGCCGTATGCCGTTGCTTTAGGTCGCCGCTTATCTGAAGGCCCAAAACAATAAAAGCGTGACACAACTTTATTACACAGGAACCTTATTATGAATAAACGTCGAAACTTTATGATTGCAACCGCCAGCTCCTTGCTAAGTGGTGTTGCTTTAGCCCAAAACCAGCCGTTAACCTAGTGCAAGAATCTGATCCGTCCGCAATCGCACTCGGTTACGTCAGCAATATTAGGAATATTGATACGAAAAAAAACCCTCAATTTACGATGGGCCAATATTGCGCTTCTTGCACCTTATTCCAAGGAACAGCAAAAGATGCAACTGCACCGTGCCTAGCGTTTGGTGGCAGTGCCGTTTCCTCCAGAGGGTGGTGCAGTGCATGGGTGAAAAAAGCGTAGAGAATATTTGATTCAGTACATTTCATACCGCAAGTCATTTTCTTATCGTATTTGCGGAAGAGTTAGAACCACCACCCCTAAGCGGCTTTAAGCTTAAATTGAATCCGCTTTCCGAGGGCGGTTGCAGCGCTCGCAAGCGTAACTAGGGTTAGGCTGGTATCGCTTTCATCTAGTAAGCGATTTAAAGCAGCACGGCTCGTATGCATTTTTTTAGCCATGCTTGTTTTAGTCAATTGTTGCTTGGCCATTTCATGTTCAATTTCCCAAGCAATCACGCGTTTGACGGCGACTGCAGTAGCGTTTTCAAGGAGTGATTCTTCTTGCAGGAAGTCATCGAAGTTACTGCCAATGTGTTTTTTCTTCATAAGCGACTCCTCAATTGTTGGGGAGTTTTTATCCCGATAGCGTACCAATAATGGTACATATCATATATCGGAAGGTATGCTTGCGCATCATTGCCAGATAAACTCCTGACGATTACAGCCTTACATACCCCTTGGGCTACTCGGAAAGAACGGACCTGGAGGGGAAATAGTTTGTGGCGCAGAGAAAGGCAGGATGGGTTGCGGCGTATTTACTGTTCCCAATGGCAGGCCTTTGGCATCGTTATAAAAGGTGATGTTGCCCATATTCTGCGCGGTACCCAATGGAAGACCTTTGGCATCGTTGTAAAAAGTGGTGCTGCCCATTTGATTGGCCGTTCCCATGGGCAAACCCAGCGAGTCATTAAAGAGCGTCACTTGAGCTTGCACTGGCAAAGCTGCAAAGGTAAATAGGAAGATGAAGGTTCGCATGCTTATCTCCGCGATGGCGTATAGCCAATCCGATTGCCGTTGTTATCAAAGTAATTGGTCACGCCAGTAGGGGCAGTTACCTCATACGCCAAGCGATTGCCTTTGTTGTCATAGACCCCATTGGTGGCATTAAAGTTATTTGGACTGTTATTAAAGTTATACGGGCTGTTATTGAAGTTGTAAGGACTATTGTTAAAGTTATTAGGGCTATTTTCAAAGTTGTAGGCCGAAGCACTAAAAGGCACGGCTTGGGCTACAGCAGAGCGCGCGAATAAGGCAGCTTGGGTAATGAGTACGATGGCAATGAGGTATTTCATGGTGACTCCGTATCAATAAAGTGAATAGGGTACTAACACTTTCATCCTAGTGAGGGGGTAGGTCACTACGTGAGCTTAAGCCGGATTATTTGCTTGGGATTATGATCAAAACAATGCCTAAAACAACATTCACTAGATTCTTGCAAGCCTGCCTTGTTCTGCTCACAGTACTCAGCACAAGTCATGCTTCTGAGCCCACAGCAAAAATAAACCCGCAAACACAAATAGTCAAAATCAACGGACAAACTGTTGAGGTAGATGTGTATAAGCCCATAGGACCGCAAAAGGGGGCTGCCATTTTGACCCACGGCTTTACCCGAAGCAGAACTACGATGGGGGAGCATGCGCAGGCCCTGGCAGAGAGAGGCGTTCTAGTAATAACACCCGATATGCCCTGTACCTTCGACTTTCGCTGTAATGCCAGCGCTATTACCGAGATGGTTTCATTGCTACGCAATACCACTACCTTTGGCAGTAGTAATCAACGCATCATGCTGGTTGGATTTTCAGCAGGAGGGCTCTCTAGCCTACTGGCAGCAGATACCCCTGGCGTGGTTGGATTTGTCGGACTGGATCCGTTTGATCGGGTCTTATCCAATGAAACGGAGCGCGCCGGAATAGACGCATCCCGCAAATTGACTACCGAAGCCCTTATCCTAAGGGCGCCAGCATCGCGCTGCAATGCAAATGCGGTTGCCGCGCCATGGGGCACAGAACTCAAAGCCCTCTGGCGTGATGAATTGATTGCGGGCGCATCCCATTGTGACTTTGAGGCACCAACGGACTGGAAATGCCGACTAGCCTGCGGCGATACCGATCCTGCACGGCAATTACAGGTTCGGAGCGGGATACTCGATGCAGCTGCGCGGTGGTTGCAGTAAACGTTTTAGATCCTCAAGCAATTACCTCAACCGTCTTGTTTTTCGGATCTATCCGTAACTTAGCGCCACTTGCAATAGCGGCTGTGATGTCGACATCAAAACCACTCAGCATGGATATGCCGCCGTGGGCCGCGCCTTGGGCCAAAATCGGGTTCACTGTATTGAAAAGAATGGCAGTCGGGCATAGATTTCGCATCTTCATTTCATAGAGCATCCATGCGCTTGCAACGCCGCCTTTAGCGGTATCCAAAACCAGGATCATATCCTTATACGATTTACCAAAGAGTTTATGGCTGGGCCGTGAGAAAGTGCCATTAATGCGATCTAAATCGTAGCGTGCAGAAAAGCCATCATTGGCACTTAAGCAGTACCCCTCAACAACATCGCCTTGCGCATGCCGTGCTGTAAATAGTTTTTGGCTCATGCGAGTCTCCCTGTTTCTGCCGCATTAACGCAATCTTCCATCGATGCAAGGATGGGGGTGTATCCGTAGCCCCCTAAAATATTGACCATTTTTGCGCTATTGGTGGCCAACTTTTTCCATCCATTCGCTTCGGCAATTTCCCGTGCATAGGATTGGTAGAAACACATTCCAGCAAAAACAGTGCCGCCAGCCTCCTCGATCATGGCGGTATATCCCATGCGATCGGAGTCGGGTTTGACTTGTGGACTTGTAACCGCCAAGAGGGGTTTCTTGAATTTCTTGCCTTGGCATAAGGCCGCGACGCTTTGCATCTCAATCAAGCTCAATTGTGGTGCAGAGAACACGACAACATCAATTTCATCGGTAACGCGGTAGGAACTCTGCAGTGCCATCACCTCTTCTTTGGAAATGCTGATTTCGGGTAAGTGATCAAAGCTAAGATCACGCGCATGAATCGCTTCCGGCGTCACCCCTAAGATATGAAATAAAGCAGAGGAACCAAAGCTGGCCATTGCGGCGCCAAAATGCTTTAAAGAGTCTGAACCAGGGCGGCCTTCAATACCTTCGATGACAGGTACTGACCAGTAGTTCCCAGACTTTCTGCCAATCAGGCCACCCAGAGCGCCCCATTCATTGAGTGACTGCGGCGTCCACGTTACCCGGTAGCGATGGGTTGGCCTGCGATGCTCGTCCAAGTGGTAGCCGTAGCGAGGGGTGCGACCGGTGAGGCCAGCCGAGAGGGCGGATGGGCCACCTTCAAAATTCGATCGGGCGCCGCAGATGCTGTTGGAGTAGATCACAACACCCGTATCACCAAAAGCCAAATGCTCACCAAAGACCGGCGCCATGATGGTTTGGTAATTGATGCACGTATCCGTCATCGATACGCCCATTTTGACAAAGGCAGCAATGGCGCGATGCTCCAATGAAACCATCTTATCCGTTTGACCCAATTGCTTCGCTTTACTGAAATCCGTACCACGTGGATCGGTAATGGTGGGGATTCGGACGACGCGGTCTTTCGCTGTATTTTTTGCTAAGGTCTCTAGCCATTCAACGCCGGCCTCACCCAAGCTCTCGGTATCAGCCATGATGTGGGCTTGCGATACCTCAACAAAGTCTTTCGCACCAAAAAAATCACCAACTTTGATTTGATGTTCAATTGCCATTTTTCGCACAGGACCAAATTCCCCGGCGAGCATGGCTTTTTCTTCTGCATTCAGATTCATTTTTTACTTTTCGTTATCAGTTAATCGGTTAATCAACGGTGGCGCCAGAGTCGCGAACGGTACGAGCCCATTTCGCAATCTCTTTTGTCTGAAAATCAGCCAAACTTTCTTTGAAGTCAGTGTTAGGTAAGACGCCTAAGTTGCCGAGGCGCTCTTTAAAGGCAGCTGATGCGGCCACTTTTTGAGTTTCAGCGCGCAATTTGTCGGTAATCGCCGCAGGCAACTTAGCGGGCGCAAAAACAGCCCACCAAGCGGTTGATTCAAACTGGGGATAACCTAACTCAGCAACGGTAGGTACGTTTGGCAGCAGGGGGGAGCGACTTTTGCTAGTAACGGCGAGGGGGCGGACTCGGCCAGAATTGATATGGGTAATGGCCGATTGAATGGGGTCAAACATCACGGGTATTTGGCCGCCGATTAAGTCGGTCATTGCGGGAGCGCTGCCCTTATAGGGGATGTGCTTGAGCTTAATTTTTGCCGTGGTTTCAAATAAAGCGCCGGTAAGGTGGCCAGGTGTGCCATTACCTGCACTACCAAAGCCGATGAAATCGGGTTTTGCTTTCGCTTCTCGCACCAAGTCTGCCAGGGTATTGATGTTGGTAGCTGGGTTGACAACAATGACAACGGGCGCGCTTGCAACTAGAGCTATGGGCGTGAAATCTTTAATCGTGTCATAGGCAAGTTGCTTGTAAAGACTGCCATTAATGGCATTGGTACCTACCGTGCCCATCAATAGGGTATAGCCATCTGGGGCTGATTTAGCCACCAAGTCTGCGCCAATCGATCCGCCTGCGCCGCCGCGGTTATCAATCACGATTTGTTGTTTGAGGTTCTCACCCAGAAGAATGGCCAACGGCCTTGCCACAATGTCCGTTGGGCCGCCCGCTGGAAAGGGCACCACTAAGCGGATGGGCTTGGATGGATAGCTTTGCGCTGCGCTGACTCCTGGGAGCAGAAGTGCGCCCAGCAGGGCAAACCATAGCGAAATGGAGCGGGACGGTAAGAAGTTCATAGGAGTGGCCTCTTTAGTGCGAAAAGAATACGCTAACCCATTAAACATATAATGTAAATTAATATTTAATTAACTAATACATAAGCATTACCTATGAATATTCAGCGCATTGACTATCGCTTACTGAGAAGCTTTTTAGTGGTTGCCCGAATTGAAAACTTTGTTCAGGCGGCGGAGGCATTGAATATTACGCAATCGGCGCTGTCCCAACAAATGAAGGAGCTTGCCAGCCATTTCAATTCCGCTTTATTTGAACGAAAAGGCCGCAGATCCATGTTGAGTGAGTTTGGCAGAGACTTACTAATTAAACTCGAGCCGTTGATGGGCCAAGTGGATGAAGCACTCCTCCAAAGCATGCATGACGATAAGCAGGTGGTGGGCGCTCTACGCATTGGCGCAACACATACCTATTCGAAAGCCATTACGCTGCCAGCTAGCCTGCGACTCTTAAAAACCTATCCGGATTTAAGAATCGACTTACGCGAGCTGTCAGCGCAGCGACTAATAGCTGACTTAATGCAAGGCGATATCGACATCGCTGTATTGCCAGAAGACTATCAGCTGGTGGAGTTCTACCAGCAACCCTTGCTTACGGAGCAATTTGCACTCATCGGTAAGCCCCAAAGCATGGTGAATTACCCTAAAAAACTATCGATCAAGTCATTTAAAAATACGGAGCTTGCCTTACTCAATCGGCAGTTCCTCCTGCGGCAGCAAATTGAAATGGAAGCGCGCAGGGAAAACATCCAACTCAATGTTCGCCTTGAGGTATCGACTATGGGTGATTTACTCGAGGTTGCACGGACAGGAAGCCTTGCAGTCATTGGAAGTCCAATCGCATGCAGGCGAGATGTAGACTTAATATCGAGAGTAATATCCGGCGAATTTTTAAAGCGAACCGCAGCCCTCTGCTGGCGTAAAGGCAGATTCGTTACCGGTGCTATGAAAGCATTCCAAGAAACTGCGATAGAAGTCAGCAAAGAACTAAAGAATAAGTAATGTTGGCTTTGAGCCTAATTAAAAGCACCAAATTAAATACAGTGGCTTTTAATATATTAGCGTTTCTAATGATTTAATTAATATAATATTATTAATTATAAAGTCTTATTTTTGCTATAGTGAATTGATGCCGTACGGGTAACTTGCATTTTTCTCCCACACTATTTCTACTAGGGAATAACGTTTCGATGATTCATGATGATGAACTGCTTGATTATCTAGCTCAATTTGATACACCCACCATCTGTAATGCGCTGGAGTTAATTGATCCGTCTTACAGAACAAATGGTTTTACGACAGAGCCTTTACATTGCATCTATCCTGACTTGCCTTCAATCGTAGGCTATGCAAAAACTGGCACTGTCAGTGCTATTGCAGCATCAAAGAAAAGTGCTCCAGAGCAATTAGAAAACCGCATCAATTGGTATAAGTATGTTGATCAAAATCCCAAGCCCAGCATAGTTGTTCTATTTGATATTGACGGTAAAAGGGCTGGTTTTGGTGCCTTCTGGGGCGAAGTGAACTCCCATGTTCATCGCGGCTTAGGTGCAAAAGGGGTTATTACCAATGGCTCTATACGAGATATTCAAATGAATGCAACTGGCTTTCAAATGCTTGCTGGAAGCGTGATGCCTAGTCATGCCCATGTGCATATAGTCGATATTGCATGTGATGTTACTGTTGCTGGCCTTAGCGTTCGGTCGGGCGATTTAATTCATGCGGATCGTCATGGTGCTGTCATGATTCCTCATGATGCCGTTACGAAGATCAAAGAAAAGATTGAATTAATTGCTAGAAAAGAAGAAGTGATCATTAGTGCTGCAAAAAAATCTGGGTTTAATTGGGAAATACTGAGTGAGTCAATTAAAAAAACATTAGACATACATTAAATTTCGTATAAGGAGAGGCTCCAATGAAAAAAATATTTATACTTCCATTCATTGTTTTATTTTCATTTTCACATGCGTTTGCCCAAACCTCAGACTGGCCGAATAAACCTGTCAAAATAGTGGTGCCTTTCACCCCCGGTGGGGCACTTGATCTCACCGCTAGAGAGCTTGCGAAACGCCTATCTACTAAATATAACCAAAGTTTTGTTGTTGAAAACATGCCCGGGGCCGGAGGCACGATTGGAGTTAATTCCGTTGTAAAGTCAAAGCCAGATGGATACACCTTATTGGTGGCATCAACTGGTCAACTGTCTTTACAGCCTGCAATTTATAAAAACCTTCCCTATGACCCAGCAACTGATTTAAAACCAATAAGTCAACTGACTTCGGCCCCATTTATATTGGTGGTCAGCAGTGACTTTCCTGGTAAAACAGCAAAGGATTTATCTGCTGAGTTGAAAGCAAATCCAAAAAAATATAACTACACCTCTACAGGAAATGGAACCTTAGTGCACCTAACAGGTGAAATGTTTAGTCAAGCCTCTGGAGCGAATGCAACGCATATCAGTTATAAAGGGGGACCAGAATCTGTTTTGGCTGTTGCGTCAAAAGATGCCTTGTATACGATTACCAATATTTCGAATGCAATGCCCTTGTTAAGCAGCGGCAAACTAAAAGCCTTGGCTACATCTGGTAGCAAAAGACCAAGTGGATTAGCCGACATCCCAACAATTGCTGAAAATGGCTTCCCTAATTTTGACTCTACTGTTTGGGTTGGTTTATTTGGTCCAAAAAATATTCCAAATGCCATTGTGGCATCACTAAATGATGCAACTCGCCAAGCGCTCGCTGACCCAACATTTATTAGCAAAATGATGGCTAATGGCGATGATCCATCTCCTAAAAGCCCGGATGAATTTTCTCAATTCATTGCCAAAGAGACTACTAAGTGGGGCACAATCGCCCGAAATGCTAATGTGCAGATGGAGTAAATTAGCAAATACATTTAGTACTCTAAGCTCAATAACAGAAAATACGTAAACCAATTCCTCTGTAGTAGTAATACTTTTTTGTATCAATCATTTAAAAAGAACATCATGCATACAATTGCTTCATCACTGAAATCGAAAATACAGCAAGGAAAGAGGATTGGTGGTGCATGGATGATGACCGTCAATCCAGCCTATGCCGAACTTGCATCCCTTATTGGATTGGATTTTGTGGTTATTGATATGGAGCATGGCGCCATTGCCTTAGCTGATTTGCCTGGTATCTTGCGTGGTTTTAGTCGAGAAACCAGCGCTATTGTGCGCGTTCCATCTGCCGACCCTAGTTTAATTGCGCGAGTGCTAGATCGTGGCGCACATGGTGTGATGGTACCTCGAGTTGAAAGTGTTGAAACTGCGATAGAGGTTTCACGTGCCGCCAAATATCCTCCGCAAGGTGATCGTGGTTTAGCTCTTCCTGCACTCAGGGCATCTAGCTATGGCACTAATGCAGACTATCGACGCAATGCCAATGCAGATACATTAATGATTATTCAGCTGGAATCGGCTAATGCAATGAATTTAGCTCTAGACATTGGCGGCTTGCCTGAGGTTGATTTGGTATTCGTAGGGCCAACTGACTTATCGGCCAATATGAGTCTTGAGGGCGAAGGCAATTTTTCTGCTTTAAATCAAATCATCGATGGGGTCGTGGCGAAATGTAAAGTGGCAAAGATCCCCGTTGGTATTATTCCATTTGCAGGAAGAACACTATCTGATCTTAAGCAACTAGGCTTTCAGATGATTGTGGCGGGTAGTGATGTAGCCTTTTTACGAGAGTCCCTCATCAATTTAAAAGCCACCTTTGAATCAAACTAGGTACTAGAATTACCCAGACTGTTGATTTAAAGGAGTCCTCGATGAAAACCATCCTTTTTGTAGTAAAAACCATTCTCCTAGCGGCCTCATTTTCTGGAGGTGCGGCATGGGCCCAGTCCAACAGTATTGTGGATTTGGACTATGTGAAAGCCGCGCAGCAACGCGGGGCGATTCTATGGGATGTGCGCACCAATAAAAATTACCTGGATGGGCACATTCCAGGCGCAATTAATATTGGAGAGATTGGTGCGACGCTACGCGATCCCAATCGCGAGGACTATATTGACATTGCAGATATCAATGCAATCTTTAATAATGCCGGACTCGACATTAATAAAGAAATTATTGTGTACGGCTCAAGAGGCAACCCCTATGCCTATTTTGGTTTGTTCACCATTAATTACTTTGGGGGTAAGCAGGCCAAGGTGTTTCATGATGGTATTGATGGCTGGGCTGATGCTAATTTAGCCATCGAGAAAGCCCCATCAACCTTGGCGGCGGTTAATGTCAAATTAGTTCCACAAGAAAGCTTAGTCGTCAGCAATCAGCAAATGCGTAAGCTCTTTAACGATCAATCCGTACAAGTCATCGATGCAAGAACCTTTAATGAATTTAAGGGAAACGATGTACGCGCCATTCGGGGTGGACATATACCGGGCGCGATTAGCATTCCATATGAGCAAAACTGGAAAGATCCAGCAACAGCATCAAAACTTGCCAAGCGCGAAGTCAAAACAAATAGTGGCATGGCCCTAAAATCAACAGAAGATCTGAAGGCACTTTATTCCAAATTGGACCCGAATAAAGAGACCGTGGTGTATTGCCAAAGCGGTGTGCGCGCCGCAGAGACCGCCGTAGTCTTGCAAAATCTCGGATATAAAAAGGTCAAAATTTATGATTCATCGTGGCTAGGGTGGGCCAGCCACCTCGCGTCACCCGTTGCAGATGAAACTTACCTGAATGTGGGATTACTCAATTCCAGAATCGCTGCAATGCAAAACAAAATCAATGAACTCGAGGCAGAAGTTAAAGCGAGCAAGAAGCAATAGTGAGCACAGTTAACCAAAAAGGGTTGTGGTAGCAAACAAAGTACTGCAACCATTGATTTAAATCCCCAAGGTTCACTTGGTGAGCTAGTAGAAATGCATACTGACTCTATTGCTAATCCACCAAAAGAGCCCCATGCTGACCAGCGCATTGTTACTTGCCACCATCCTTCCCTTTGAAATTACCCCCAAAGACGCGATTGCCCCATCATTAGCGAGGCCCGTAACGGTAGCTGCCTTTGTGGATAGCGCCAAGATACTGGGTTTACCTAGACTCAAGCTCAGGGATTCCAACGGCAATCGCTATATCCCCAATAAAGCCATGCTGTTTGAGCCAGCAGCACTAGTGCATCAGCAAGCCGGCACGGCAGGCGAACGCATAAACCCAAGAAGGGGGTTTATTCAGGGGTATTTGAAGCGGTGAGCCCAAATACGCATGTTGTAGGGTGAGTTATCCATGTTCTAAGGGCTGTTCTGGATCATCAAGTGAGCCAGTAAAAAGAAAAGATGCTAATAATGTCGTTTAAAACGACAAATCTGACTAAAGAGCCCTCGGAGGAAAGTGGCTTTATCTTAAGGCTAGATATGACAAAAAGAATATAAACTTCATAAATACAAGTAACAAAATTAACCCAAATAAAGTAATTCAAAAATGAAGCTATACAAAAAATTGGAAGAAGTCCTCAAAAAGGAACAAAACCACGTAACAGATGAGGGCGAATTAAAAAAATGGGTGATTATTAGTAAGGCCCAAAATAACGATCCCGGGTTAATTTCTGCATTACTCGTTGACGGTGAACTCAAGGATAAGTTCTTCATTCCCGTTGAAGGGGCTCTCGTATTCAACCAATCACTTTTTGTTCAATTTTTAGAGCAAAAAAATTACCTAAATGATAGTTACACCCAGTACTCAAACAAAGTTGGGCTGAATATAGATGGCAAATTTCTTAATCAGCGAAATGAAATTTCGCTGGTTTGGCCATATAAGGATTGCGTTTTAGAGGGCGGGCAAAGCAAGGAAGAGGATGCAAGAGAAGAAGTCTTCTTTAATCAAGTTTTAGCTCAGGATGAGATTAACCAGCTACTAGAGCCAAAGGTATTAACCGCAGGAAAAAGATACTCCTCTAATAGTTTGAAGGACTTTGATTCATTTAAGCGCAACAGTTCTGGAGTTATTTCAGACAATTTAGTGGTGAAGGGCAACAACCTAATTGCATTGCACTCATTAAAGAAAGAGTTCTTGGGAAAGATAAAGTTAATTTATATCGATCCACCCTACAACACTGGCGGCGATAAGAATATTTTTTCCTACAACAATACGTTCAATCATTCTTCATGGCTTACATTTATGAAGAATAGGCTTGAAATTTCTAAAGAATTTCTGACAGCAGATGGATATATAGCGATTGCCATTGATCACTGCGAGCTCTTTTATTTGGGGGCTTTAGCAGATGAAGTTTTTGGAATGGAAAATCGAATCGCAGTTATTACTGTTGTCCACAATCCCAAGGGGCGCAATCAAGCGAAATTCTTTTCGGAGAATAGTGAGTTCTTGTTGGTATATGCAAAGGATGTTCAAAAAGCAACATTTAATCAGGTTGCAATTGATGAGGATGTTTTAGCTACGTTCAATCTCGAGGATGATAGCGGGAAGTATCGATTTGAGAACTACATAAGGGCAAGAACGGCCTGGTCGAGGACAAATCGCCCAAAAAACTGGTATCCAATATACGTCAGTAAGGACTTGAAAAAAATTACTTCGGAATACCACGCCGACTACCACGAACTTTTACCAAGAACAGCACAAGGTGATTTCTCGTGGAAGAACATTAAAGAAACCTTTGATGAATTAAATAAGGACGGATACTTTAAGGCCGAAAAGAGTGGCGAAGATGTTGTGCTGTTACACAAATACTATGAGCAACAAGTATTAAAGAATGTGTGGACCGATAAAAAATATCAGTCTGAATTTAATGGAACTAATTTACTGAAAAGGTTAATTGGTCCGAATAGCTTTAGTTATCCAAAGTCTTTATTTGCCGTTATTGATGTGATTAAGATCATGACAAAGCCTGGCGACATTGTTATGGACTTCTTTGGCGGTAGCGGAACTACCGCACATGCAATACTAGAAGTAAATGGTAATAGCGATGCGAAACGTACATTTGTTCTTGTAGAACAACTAGGTGAGCATATTGACATTACCTTGCAGCGCTTAGAAAAGGTAATAACTAATTCAACTGATAGCTTTGTGTATATGGAGCTCAAAAAATACAACCAAGTATTTGTTGAAAAAATAATTGAAGCTAAAGATACTGCTCAATTAATGAAAGTTTGGGAGAGCATGAAGGAAAAATCTTTCCTTAACTACAACATTGATTTAAAGAAGCAGGAGGAGCATATTGAAGATTTCAAGGCTCTTTCAATAGATGAGCAGAAGGCCCACTTGGTTGAAATTCTTGATAAGAATCAACTCTACATTAATCTCTCGTCCATCGGCGATAGAGATTTTGAAGTATCGGCAGGTGAAAAGTTAATTACCAATGATTTCTATCGGTTAGCAAAAAATTAACTATGTCTTTTTTGTACGAAAATTTTGACACTCTCGAAAAATTTGGCGCAATCCGAAAGAATCATTTTCCTTGCATTGAAGATAATTTAACCAAAAAGTTTCCATTAAGAGACTATCAGGAGCGAGCATTTTCTAGATTCGATTATTTTTTTAATACAGATTTTGATGGTAAGCAATTAAAGCCTTGGCACCTCCTGTTCAATATGGCTACAGGGAGTGGTAAGACTCTGGTTATGGCTGGCTTAATGCTTTATCTTTATGAACGAGGCTATAGAAACTTCTTATTTTTTGTTCACTCAAATAACATCATTAAAAAGACAAAAGATAATTTTCTTAACGAGCTGACTTCGAAGTACCTATTTGGAAATAAGATTACTATTAATGGTAAAGAGGTATATGTAAAAGAAGTTGATACGTTTGAAAGTGCTGATCCAAATAATATAAACATTAAATTCACCACTATTCAACAACTGCATATAGACTTAACTACTACAAAAGAAAATAGCATTACCTTAGAAGACTTTAAAGAAAGAAAAACAGTACTCATAGCCGATGAGGCACATCATTTAAATTCTGCAACAGCAAATAATGAGGAGCTTTTTAATACCTGGGAAGGATCTGTACTTGACGTATTGAATCAGAATCACGACAACTTGCTCTTAGAATTCACTGCGACACTAAACTTTTCTAATGCGGAAATAAGTAATAAGTATCAAGACAAAGTCATCTACAAGTATGACTTAGCAGAGTTCCGAAAAGATAGATATTCCAAGGAAATTAACCTAATTAGGTCCGAGTATGATGAGGAAGAGAGAGTCATTCAGGCTCTAATTTTGAACTTATATCGCCAGGAATTGGCATCTGAGAATAATGTAAATCTTAAGCCAGTCATTTTATTTAAGGCGAAGAAAACGATTGCCGAGTCAAAACAGCATAAGGAGAATTTTCACAATCTAATTGAGCGGATATCAGCAACTCATATTGAGAATATTGGCTCTAGCTCCACTGTTCCGATTGTCCAAAAGGCTTTAGCTTATTTCAACAAAAAGAATGTCTCTACTGCAGAGATTGCTAGACGCATAAAAAGCAATTTTAAATTTGAGAATTGTATTAGCGCAAATAACGACGAAGAGGCAGAACTTAATCAAATTAGATTAAATACCTTGGAGGACGAAAACAATCCAATTAGAGCTGTTTTTGCTGTGCAAAAGCTAAATGAGGGTTGGGATGTTTTAAATCTATTTGATATCGTTCGCCTTTATGACACCAGGGATGGCAGGGCCGGACAAGTAGGGCCAACAACACTTTCGGAGGCTCAATTGATTGGGCGGGGAGCGAGATATTTCCCTTTCTCGCTGGATGATAATCAGGAGAAATACACCCGTAAATTCGATAGCGACATCACAAATGATTTGAAGGTTCTCGAGGAGCTGTACTACCACACCAAAGAAGATAGCCGATATATATCGGAGTTAAAGAAAGCTTTAGTTGCGTCTGGTGTCTATGAGGACGATGAGACTCTTGAGGCTAAAAAACTAATACTCAAACCAGAATTTAAGAAAACTCAGTTCTATAAAACAGGACGCGTTTTCTTTAACAAGAAAATCTCTAAAAGCTATGGAAATGTAAAATCATTTTCTGATTTTGGAGTGGTGAAGCGGAACTTCACTTACGCTCTTGCTTCAGGTGTTGGCCGCATGTCGGGAGCCTTCAATACCAATGAAGAGGCTGTAGTTGATGAGATCGTTTCAATTGATGTGCCAATATCCATAATACCAAGCCACATTACGAGATTTGCCTTTGCGCAAAATCCATTTTTCTACTTTGATAATCTAAATAAGTATTTTCCCAATATAGGAGCCCTCTCTAATTTTATAAAGAGTAAAGAGTACTTCGGAGGTTTGGAAATCACGTTCTCTGGCCCAAAGTCAAGATTGGACAATATTACTAATGCTGATTACCTCTCTAGTGTGCAGAAGCTACTGCAGGCAGTAGAGGTAGAAATTAAATCTAATGTGACTGAGTTTGAAGGCTCTAGTTATGTCTCGGAATATGTCCACAATGTATTTAAGGATAAAGAAATTCGAGTGCCTAAAGATAGCGAAAGGGCAAATGGACAGGAGGAGCTAATTAAAAATGAGCCTTGGTATGTCTTTAATGCTAACTATGGAACTAGTGAAGAAAAGGCATTTGTAAAGATGTTTGCTAGACGCTTTAAAGGCCTAAATGAAAGTTATGAAAATATCTACTTAGTCCGTAATGAGCGTGAAATAAAGATATTTGATAAATCTGGCCGAGCATTTGAGCCTGACTTCATATTGTTTTGTAAGCAACTCAAAGGCCACAATTTGGTATATCAAGTTTTTATTGAGCCAAAAGGTGTTCATTTGGTTGCCAATGATAAGTGGAAAGAAGAATTTCTCAAGTCCATTAGAGATGAGCGGATGGTTATAAAATTTGACACAGATAAGTATTTAATTACTGGTGTGCCTTTTTATAACAATGAAAATGAAAATGAATTTAGTAAAGCACTTCAAGATACATTGGCTGGCTAGGGCCTCATTAAAGATTTCCCTTTTTTATTTTTGAAAATAAACTTACTTTATGAGCAAAAAGTTTCTTACAGTAAGTCTATGCCTAAAGGCGCGGTAACAAAACTTGCCAATTTAGAAGTTTTCCCCTCGCCCCAGCAAGAATTCCAGCCCACAGCATTAAGCCAGCTCAAAGACGCGGAGCCCACAGAGCTATCTGCGTGATGGCAAAGTGGTTATTCACCGCAGATCCGCATGCCTCTATGGCATTCTCGCTTTAGATTACAAGATGGCTCATGGCATCGTCAGACTACCCGCCAAGCCAGTAATTAAAACGCAGTACGAATGGCTTGCGATCTTTACGATGAAATCAGATTTCGTCAAAGACTGGAGCTTGTACAAAAGTCGCCCACGTTTGCATAAATTGCACCTCCCAATCAGTCATTTCCTACACCTAAATAATCCTTTTCCCCTGTTTTTATGCCTTGCATCTCTCTAAGCTGAGTGCTTTACAACAAAGGGAGGCAGCGATGTACGTAATGATTGAGTGTGGCCACAAACGATTACGCCTATTTAAGCTCATGCTGGATATACGCACCGTCGCTGTCATCGGGGGATTAATACTGCTTTATATAGGCTATCGCTACCTCATGAGCTTCAACTGGTAGCAAGGGGAGTGGAAAGCCAAAAAAAGGGCTGCTAGCAGGGGGGGGTAGAACGGAAGGGGAAGTGGACGAGCCAAACCCCCGGCACTGGCAGTACTTGGGTTTGGCTGCTTCGTTCCCGACCTGACCAGGTTACCAAGCCACCATGCGAGGAGGCCCGTCCACAATCATTTTAGCCCTTGTTAGAATAGAAGCATGACAACATTGGCACTGGCCCGTTCGTGGCGCCCCAAAACCTTCCCTGAGCTTCTGGGCCAAGACCACGTCGTTAAGGCTTTAACGCATGCCCTTGACCAAGGACGCCTGCACCACGCCTGGCTCTTTACCGGAACAAGGGGGGTAGGCAAAACCACCATCGCCCGCATTCTGGCAAAAGCCCTCAATTGCATCGGGCCAGATGGCCAAGGCAAGATGACCTCCCAGCCCTGCGGTAAATGCGCAGCCTGCCTTGAGATTGATGCCGGGCGCTATGTTGACTACATCGAAATGGACGCCGCCAGTAACCGCGGTGTCGATGAAATGGCTCAGCTATTAGAGAAGGCAT
>JBIJAC010000061.1:0-6939 GCA_044345935.1 Polynucleobacter sp.
TGACTTGAACTTCGGTCGGCGCATTGGCATCACGAAATTCCTTGACCTGAGTGCCGCCCGGGTCGGTGTATTCAAAAGTGGGTTTGCGCGCATTCGCATTGCCTAATTCGCCAGGATTACCAACGGGTGCAGCAAGCGGTTGATTATTAATGCGATTCAGCTCTGCTGGGCTCAGGGCCTGAGAATTTCCGCTTTGGGCTAGGGCGAAGCCAGAAATGGCCGTAAGGCTTGAAATAAGCGAAGTTGCAAGAAGGTGCAGGGTTGGGCGCATAAAGTGATCTTGGTTTTAGGTTATCTCAAGCCAGCTCCTCAGCCTAGATAGCAAGGAATTAGCAACAAGTAAGTAACTAGATTGTACGATTGCGGTATGACTAAACATAGACTCTTGTTGGTAGACGGCTCCAGTTACCTCTATCGGGCCTTTCATGGCATGCCAGACCTCCGAAATGCGGCTGGAGAGCCTACCGGTGCAGTCTATGGCATGGTCAATATGATGCGGCGGGCTAGGGCCGAGATCCAGGCAGACCACTTGGCCTGCGTTTTTGATGCCAAAGGCAAGACCTTCCGGGATGAGATGTACCCTGAATACAAGGCAAACCGGAGTTCGATGCCGGAAGACTTGGTAGCGCAAATCGAGCCAATTCATGCGCTCGTCAAGGCCTTAGGCTGGCCGGTCTTGGTGGTTTCGGGGGTGGAAGCGGACGATGTCATCGGTACGCTGGCCAGGCAAGCCACCGAGGCAGGCTGGGACACCATCATCTCGACTGGCGACAAGGATTTGGCACAACTCGTCAATCCTTCGGTATCGCTGATTAATACGATGACCGATGAGAAGCTCGATGTGGATGGCGTGATTCAAAAGTTCGGAGTACCGCCCGAGCGCATTGTCGATTATCTGACCATCATTGGCGACACAGTCGATAACGTACCCGGGGTTCCTAAGGCTGGGCCGAAGACCGCAAATAAGTGGCTGGCAGAATATGGCGACTTAGATCAATTAATGGCACGTGCAGATGAAATCAAAGGCGTTGTGGGCGATAACCTGCGCGCGAGCCTGCCCTGGTTATTGCGCGCACGCGAGCTCCTCACCGTCAAGTTGGACTGCGACCTCAATGAGCACATCCCTGGGCTAGATGATCTGCATGCTAAGCCAGAGAATTTACCCGCATTAAAAGAGTTCTTTGAGCGCTTTGCATTTAAAACCTGGTTGCGTGATGTGGAAAAGCGTTTGATTGAAGAAGGCAGTGGCGCAGTAACTGCTGCAGTAAGTGCTACCTCACCAAGTGCGACTCCCGCATTCGATTTGGTTGGTAATGTAGATTCGCCATCCAAAGTAAGCCCCTCAAAATCAATTCAAGCGCCTGCCCTGACTCCAACGATTCCCGCAAAAGATGCGACGGAGCAAAATGCGATCGAGCGTCAATACGAGTGCGTTGTTGATCAGGCCAGGCTGGGTGCATGGTTGGCCAAAATAGCCGCTGCTGATTTGGTGTGCATTGATACGGAAACGACTGGCCTTGACGCCCTAGTAGCCGAACTGGTTGGAATTTCACTCAGTGCCGATGAGGGGGTTGCCTGTTATATCCCATTGGCGCACCGCACAGGCGAGGATCAACTCGATCGCCAAGCGGTCTTGGATCAGATGCGTCCGTGGTTGGAGGATCCGAAGCGCCACAAAGTCGGACAGAACCTCAAGTACGACGCCCATATTTTTGCAAACTACGGCATTACCTTGCAGGGCATACAGCACGACACCTTATTGGAGTCGTATGTACTGGAATCCCATTTGGCTCACAGTATGGATAGTTTGGCAGAGCGCCATTTGGGCGTGAAGACCATTCGCTATGAAGAAGTCTGCGGCAAGGGTGTTCATCAGATTGGTTTTGATCAAGTCGATCTAGCAACGGCAACAAATTACGCTGCAGAAGATGCTGACATTACCTTGCGACTGCATCATTTCTTATGGCCGCAGATCGAAAACAGCCCTGGCTTGCGCTATGTATATGAGCAGATCGAAATGCCGGCCATGCGCGTACTAGGGGTGATGGAGCGCAATGGCATCCGGATTGACTCAGCACGTTTAGCAGCCCAAGGACTCGAAGTAGGCAAGCGACTCTTGGCCTTAGAGGGCGAGATTCATGCGCTCGCAGGTCAGCCATTTAATATTCAGTCGCCCAAGCAAATTGCGGAGATTTTATTTGGGCAATTGCAGTTGCCGGTAATTAAAAAAACGCCATCGGGCGCGCCTTCGACCGATGAAGAGGTATTGCAAAAACTGGCTGAAGACTATCCATTGCCTGCGAAGATTTTGGATTACCGTGGCCTGGCAAAACTAATGTCGACCTACATTGAGAAATTGCCGCGCATGGTCAACCCCAAAACCGGACGCGTGCATACCAATTTTTCGCAAGCCGTTGCAGTGACCGGGCGCCTCGCATCGAGTGAGCCCAATATGCAAAATATTCCGGTTCGCACCGAAGAGGGTAGGCGGATACGGGAAGCCTTTGTGCCAGCAGCGGGTTGTAAGTTGTTGTCTGCCGATTATTCGCAAATTGAACTGCGCATCATGGCGCACATTGCAGAAGATGAAAGTTTGTTAACTGCATTTGCAGCGGGCAAGGACATTCATCAAGCAACGGCAGCCGAGATCTTTGGTATTCCACTGGAGCAAGTATCGTCAGAGCAGCGTCGCTATGCCAAGGTGATTAACTTCGGCTTGATTTACGGCATGAGCGCCTATGGTCTTGCTGGCAATTTGGGCATTGAACGTGCCGCCGCGCAAAAATACATCGCTACCTACTTTGAGCGTTACCCCAGCGTGGCCCAGTACATGGAAGAAACCAAGCTGCAGGCGCGCGAGCAGGGCTATGTGGAAACGGTCTTTGGTAGGCGCCTTTGGTTGCCTGAGATTAGGGGTTCCAATGGTCCTCGAAGGCAGGGCGCCGAGCGTGCCGCCATCAATGCGCCGATGCAAGGGACTGCCGCAGATTTAATTAAATTGGCGATGGTTGCAGTGCAGAATTGGCTCGAAGCCGAAAACCTAAAAACCCGCATGTTGCTGCAGGTGCACGATGAACTGGTCTTTGATGTGCCTTTGGATGAGCTTGATTACGTGCAAAAAGCCTTACCAGGGCTGATGTGCTCTGTAGCAACACTGAAGGTACCTTTGCTGGTTAGTATCGGCGTCGGTGATAATTGGGAAGAAGCGCATTAATCAAGTGAAATGAGGAGATGAATATGAGCACCAATCGAAGAGACTTTATGAAGGCATCGGCGGTAACAGCAACCGGCCTTGGCGTCGGTTTTGTTGCAGCATCCCAGCCCGTTCTAGCGCAAGCAATTAAAACTGACTTTGCTGGCATCAAAGCGGGCGAACTATCGATTCCATCGGGCGGCATTCAGATGCCTGCTTACGTATCTCGTCCCGAGAAGGCTAAGGGGCCACTGCCGATCGTGATTGTCTGTAGCGAGATTTTTGGTGTCCATGAATACATTGCGGATGTCACTCGCCGTTTTGCGAAGTTGGGTTACCTCGCCATTGCCCCAGAAAAATTTGTGCGTGCGGGCGATCCCAATACCTATGGAACCGTCGCTGAAATTTTTAGCAATATTGTTTCGAAAACCCCTGATGCCCAAGTCTTGGGTGACATACGAGCAGCGATTGCTTGGGCTGGCGCCAATGGCGGTGATGTGAAGCGCGTCGGCGTTACCGGTTTTTGTTGGGGCGGCCGCATTACATGGCTTTCTGCCACCATGCCAGAAGTGCGTGCAGGCGTTGCATGGTATGGGCGTTTGGTTGGTGAAAAAACGGCCGGTAATCCATTGCATCCAGTCGACATTGCAGCAGATCTAAAAGCGCCTGTACTTGGCTTATATGGTTCAGCTGATACCGGCATTCCGCTCGAGAGCGTAGATAAGATGCGCCAAGCATTGGCAGCCGCAGGATCAAAAAATCTGGCGGCCAAAGCATCGCGCTTTGAGATTTACCTCGATGCGCCCCACGCCTTTCATGCGGATTACCGCGAAACCTATCGTGCTGGCCCGGCAGCCGATGGCTGGGCGAAGTGCCTCGATTGGTTTAAGCGGAACGGAGTGGCATGACCGCTCTGCAGCTCATCGTCTTAGTAACTGCAGGCGCAGGTCTCTCCAGTGTTCTGATTGCGGCTAGCTTATCGCTGGGCGTTTTAGCGAAGCTCGTTGACCGCATGGTCAGCATTTCAGTTGGTATTTTGCTGGCTACTGCCTTGCTGCATTCCTTACCTGAAGCATTTGAGATGCCTGGAGTGGATGCCCATGTGCTCTTCGGTGTGCTGCTTGCCGGACTGCTGGGATTCTTTTTGCTTGAGAAGGTAGCGCTGCTGCGCCATAGCCATCATCACGAAGGCGATGGTCACGATCACCATCATGGGCATGATGCAGAAGAGGCGGGTCAGAGTGGTTGGATGATTTTGATTGGCGATGGCCTGCATAATTTTGTGGACGGTGTGTTAATTGCTGCTGCATTTATGGTTGATTTTGAAGTGGGCATGTTTACCGCAATAGCCATTGTGGCGCACGAGATTCCGCAAGAGATTGGCGATTTTATTGTGCTGATTAATGCCGGCTTCTCACGCGCCCGTGCACTCCTCTACAACCTCATTAGCGGCGCTCTATCGGTATTGGGCGGTGTGCTTGGGTATTACTTTTTGGAAAAAGCCAATACGGCAATGCCCTATTTGCTGGTGATTGCGTCGAGTGGGTTTATCTACATTGCGGTGAGTGATTTAATTCCGCAAATGCACCGCAGATCCCATTGGCAAGAGTCTTTACGGCAAATCACCTTGATTGGTTGCGGGGTTGGCTTAGTGGTGTTGCTCTCGCGCGGACACTAGCCGCCCACAGCGGTTTGATTTAGGTTGTGGCAACCGGCCGTTTTGGATCGGTACACCACTCGCTCCAGCTACCAACGTACAAATGCGACCCCGGTAAGCCTGCCACTTCCATTGCCAATACATTATGGCAAGCACTCACACCAGAGCCGCACTGGTGAATTACACTACTCGCCGTTGTATTGCCTAGAAGTGCTGTAAATTCGGTACGCAAGGCATCGGGTGATTTAAATTGCCCGGCGCTCAGATTGTGTTTGAAGAATCGATTCAGTGCCCCTGGAATGTGGCCACCGACGGCATCTAAAGTTTCGTTTTCCCCGCGGAAGCGATCCTCAGAACGGGCATCAAGCACGCATTGCCCTTTTGAGTCAGTGAGCCATTGTTCCATTGCATTCACGTTGACTGAGCCGATCCATTCCTGCGCTTGAATAGCCGCCTTTAATGGAGTTACAACTGGCGGAATTGTGCCGATCGAGCCATTCCATGCGCTAAGACCGCCATCGAGCACTTGAACGTGTGCGTGCCCACTGGCTTTAAGCATCCACCATAAGCGGCTTGCATAGACCGAGCCGTGATTATCGTAGGCAATCACGGTGGTCTTGGGCTCAATACCAAGGCGCTGCCTTGTATCTGCCCATGCCTGTGGGCTCGGAAGCGGATGGCGACCGTTGCTACCCGTTTTTGCAGCAGAGAGATCGCGACCCAGATCGACGTAAATGGCGCCCAAAATATGCCCTGCGTTATAGGCCTCACGACCTGCATTGGGATCGACTAAATCAAAGCGGCAGTCGCAGATCAGAATGTCGGCGCCGGTATTCACCAGCTCTTCTAATTGATTGGGTGTGATGAGTGGATGCATGGCGCAAACTCCTTATGCTGAATCAGCCAGAAAAAATAGTCTACCGTGAATCAAAAGCCAGCACAAATTAAAACTGCATCTCCCGGCGATACCATTCATGAAAGTGCTGCATGCCGTCTTCCATTGGACTTTGGTAGGGACCCACTTCGTTTACACCCCGGGCGAGGAGTGCGGCACGACCCGCATCCATGCGCTCTGCAATCTCATCATCCTCAATACACGTTTCCATATAGGCGGCGCGCTCGGCTTTTACGAATTCCCGTTCAAAGAGGGCGATTTCTTCAGGGTAGTAAAACTCCACAATATTGCGGGTTTTGTTGGGACCCATGGGATGCAGCGTTGAAATGCACAGCACACCTGGATACCATTCGACCATCACATTAGGATAGTAGGTCAGCCAAATAGCACCATGCCGCGGCGGCTTATTGCCATGGTGGCGCAGCACTGCATCATGCCATTGGCGATAGACGGGAGAGCCTGGATTGGCGAGGTTTTTATGGATACCCACCGTTTGTACGCTGTGCCAATCGCCGAATTCCCAATGCAAATCTTCACAGGACACAAATTGACCAAGCCCCGGATGAAAGGGCACCACATGGTAGTCCTCGAGGTAAACCTCAATGAAGGTTTTCCAGTTGTAATTGCATTCATGTACCTCAACGTGATCGAGCATGTAGCCCGTAAAATCCAAATCGTCGGCAACGCCCAATTTGCCTAGATCTTTTACAACATCACGCGGACCTTCAAACAGCATGCCTTGCCAGTTTTGCAAGGGAGACTTACCTAAATGCAAGCAGGGCTTATCGCCAAAATGAGGCGCCCCTAGTAATTGCCCCTCTAAGTCATAGGTCCAGCGGTGCAAAGGGCAAACGATGGTGTCTACTTGGCCCGAGCCATTGAGCATCAGGGCCTGCCGATGGCGACACACATTGGAGAGAAGTTCAACGCCTGCTGGGTTACGAACTAATAAGCGACCTTCATTTTCTGCGGTTAGGGTGCGATAGCAGCCTTGTTCGGGCACCATTAATTCATGGCCAACATAGCCTGGCCCCTGCTTAAATAGCAGAGCCATCTCGCGCTGATACAGATCAACGTCAAAGTAGGCCGAGACCGGCAACTGCAGATTGGACGGCGCAAGTTGCTGCGCGGTAGCCAGATTAGTCATTCTCCCCACCCCCGAAAAAGTCAGCCGAAGCTAAGCGGAACAACCAA
>JBIJAC010000003.1:0-71912 GCA_044345935.1 Polynucleobacter sp.
TAAGGCTGCCCCGAATTTTGAAGTTCCAAGCGATGCTGGGGCCAATAATGTCTATGACATTATGGTGAGTGCTAGCGATGGCGCACTGACGACAACACAAGCCGTAGCGATTACGGTCACCAATGTTATCGAGAACATACTCGCTCCCACCCTTGATCTTTCTACTTCAGATAATGCAGTAGCGCAGTCTACTAGGATCTCCTTTGCCTCTAGTTATGATGTGGGCGATGTGGTGACCTTAACAGTTGATGGAGTTGCCTTTAGCCATACTGTTGTAACTGGCAAGACCTCAGGTGAAGACGTCTACGATGCTCTAAAAGCAGTCAATGTCGGCGGCATTACACTTGCCAATGCATTAACTAACAAAGGCGTTACTTGGGCAGCTAACCTTACAAGCAATGAAGTTACTCTGACCGGATCTGCTGGAGCGGCTAATGCATTTACAGTTACTTCAGGAATTACAAATATAAGTGGGGTCAATTGGGTTAAGACAGTTGATTTTGAAGATGTGGTGACTGGCTTCCCTGGTAACTCAGCTACTGAAACTATCACTATTAATATCGGCGGAACAAACGTAAGTGCAAGTTCTCGTGAGGCTGGAACTAATACAGATGGTTTTTTTACAAATCCAAAGTTTGAACAAACTGGAACCTTCCTAGCTAATAAGATTACTACTGGCGGTTATGGAGTGTCGGCTACCTTTGATACTGATAGCAATACTTTTATCTTAACCTCGGAAACAGATATTGCATATTCAGGCTCTTCTACTAGCTCTGATATATCAGGCACGGTTGCTACCACGACTACTGGAAGGGTAGTAACCGCACAAGCTGCCCCAGCCATTACTGCAGTGACCACAGCTGCTGATGCCCCAACTGGCTTTGCGACCACCTTTACTGAAATGACTGGTTCTGATACAGGAGCAAATGCAGTAGCGATTGTTGCTTCGAACATGTCACTTACGGATGGTGATAGCACCACACTACAAAGTGCCACCATTACGATTACTAATCGTCCAAATACGACTTTAGAGACACTCTTTATTTCAGGTAGCTTGCCTGCTGGAATTTCAAGCTCATACAGTGCAGCAACTTATGTGCTCACCTTAACGGGTGAAGCATCGCTTGCCAGTTATCAAACTGCCTTAAAAGCGGTTCGTTACAACAATGCTTCAGATAATCCAGATCTTGCTGATCGTCTTATTAACATTACTGTCAATGATGGTGTCAATAACAGTAATACAACGGTAGCAAGGGTTAGCATCGATAGCGTCAACGATGTGCCAACGTTAGCGAGCATTACCACTGGCACGGTAGCAGATGCAGCCAACTCAGCAACCTTGGGTGCTACTACTAACTTATTTGGTACTTTATCTGGCGCTGATGTAGATACAGGCAATACCTTGAGCTACACCATAACGGGCAGTAGTGCAGCGAGCTTTACCTCAAGTGCTAGTGGCGCAAGTGTGACTTATGATCTGAGCAAAGCAGGTACTTATGGCACGGTTTATCTGAATGCCGCGACCGGTAAATATCTGTATGTACCAAATGCAGTCTTGGTTGATCAATTGGCCGCAGGCAGCAATCCTTCAGAAAGCTTTACCTTTAATGTGAGTGATGGTACCGCAACGGCTACGCAAACTTATACCATTAACTTAACTGGTGCCAATGACGTAAGTACTACGCCTACCGCGGGGGATGATGTACTTACGGGGACATCTGCAGGCGAAACGATTGACGGCCTTGCTGGAAACGATACGATTGACGGCCTCGGTGGAAACGATATTATTATTGGCGGCCTAGGTTCGGATGTATTGACTGGTGGCAGCGGGAGAGATACATTTAGATTTGCAAATGGTGATTCAGCTTATGTAATTTCAGGTAGCGGCAATAATGGAACAATTAGTGGCTATGATGTGATCACTGATTACCAAACTGGTAGCACGCAGGATATTCTTGATATTCCTGGAACTGCAAGGGAAGGTAATAGTATTAATAGTAATGGTAATGACAGTACATTAACTATAAACAGCAATAGTATTATTTCTCATGGCTTTAATAGTCGGATCATCACATTTAATACAGCCAATGGTAATAACAACGTTTCAATAGACTCAGAATCGGATATTGCTGCAGCAACGCAATACCTTCAACGTCAAGACTGGGGCGATGCGGGTGCATCTGTTGCATTTAATGCAACAATTAATGGCGTAGCACATGCTTTTGTTTACACTCAGCTCGGTAATAGTTTGCCTTCATCCAGTAACCTTATTGCTCTACGCGGTGTAGTGCTGAATGAACTCAAGACTGGAACTGATACTAATACTGGCAAAGCTTATATAACCCCAATTGCCCTCGACCTCAACAACGATGGCGTTTCCTACCTCTCCCAAAATGCCGGCGTGGCCTTTGATTACAACAACGACGGCGTTGCTGAATCCACTGCCTGGGTCGCCCCTGAAGATGGACTCCTAGCCAATCAAAGAGCTGATGGCAGTCTTAACGTTGTCTTCTCCACCCAAGCTGGTGAAACCGACCTTGAGGGCCTTGCCAAAGTCTACGACACGAACTTTGATGCGGTCTTTGACTCCCGGGATGCTGGCTTTACTGAGTTTGGTGTTTGGCAAGATGCCAATAGCGACGGTATTGTTCAAGAAGGTGAATTCAGAACACTGGCCGACAGAGGCATCGTTAGCCTATCTTTAGCCTCCGATGGGGTCATTCGTGCGGCAGCTAATGGCGATGTGCTGATATTTGGTCAAACCACTTACACCATGACGGATGGCAGTACCGGTATTGCAGATGACGTTGGATTTGCAGTGAGTGCTATTACTCCATTGGATGACAATGGCGTCCAAGGTATCTCCGCAATTGCCTCAGTTTCTGAGACTACAGTAGCGATTGATGGCATCAGTATTGTTGATGATGAACGCGTTGATCTGTCAGTGATTCTTAATTCCTCTGATCAACTGACCTCAGCCAGTTATATTAGTCAAGTCGTTCAACCTGAGTCTCACTCTACTATGACACTAAATATCGGTGGGGTTGATTACGAGGTTTCATCCATCTATGGAAAAGAAGTCGGCAATACGGATGTGATGGCGAGCTACGATAATGCAATGCCCCTTGGCGGCTCATTGCAAGGCAGTAGCTGGACCGATGTGGTTGATATGAACAGCCAAAATGGTGGGCCTGCCTCGATCTCAACGATTGATCAAGGTCAATTAACGAACCAATATGCCAATGAAGCAGGTGATTGGACGATTCAGATTAAATCAGGCATCGCAACGGTCGATGCAGCCAATAAGCAAATTAACTTCACAAGCGATCAGGGTGATAATTCAGCGGTGATTACTACTGGGGATGGCACTACCCACGAAATCATGAACATTGACAAGATTATTTGGCATTAAGGAAGTAATAAACGATGGTAAAAGTACCTCCTAAAGAAAAAGCGGCTCAGAAGTTGGCAAAAAACGTAGCTGCCAAGAAGAAAATGGCGCCTCCTCCTGTAGCTCAAAAAAAGGCCGCATCCAAACCGCCCGCCAAAAAGGGAGCAGTTAAAGCCGATCCTAAGCAGCCTATCAAGGAAAAGAAGTCAGCCGTAAAGCCCGCATCGACCGCATTTCAGGCAAAAGTAGCTGCTGCAGAAAAATTACATCAGGAAGGCAAGCTAAAAGAGGCCTGGGATTCATATCAAGCCCTTTTAAAGCTGGAGCCTCGTAGTTATGTCGCGGTTCATGGCATGGCCCTGATTGCAGCGCAGATGAAGGACTTTAAGATGGCCGCCTCTCTGTTTACCGATGCGATTGGGATTGATCCAAGTAACCCCCGCAGCTATAACAACCTCGCCAATGTATCGGTTGAGCTTGGCGATAGAGACCTAGCGATCAAACACTACGGCAAAGCGATTGCGCTGGATGCTCGGTATGTAGATGCGATTAAAAATAGGGGATTAGTCTATTTTGGCCTGAAACAGTATGCGCAGGCTTTGGCTGACTTTACTCAAGTCTTAGACTTCAATCCCAGATACTGGCAAGCTCGCCTGCACAGGGGCAATATCTATGTATCGATGAATAAAATCGATGATGCAATACAGGAATACGACTTGGCTTTGGCAGTAAGCCCGGATAATCCTGTTTTACATAATAATTTGGCCGCTATTTATGGGTCGCTCAAGCAGTTTGAAAAGGGCCTTAAACACGCTAATCAGGCTCTCAAGATCAATGTACGATATGCAGAGGCCTTAAATAATCGAGCAGTCATACTGGCTGGATTAGAGCGCTTTGAAGACGCCCTAAAGGATTACCAAGATGCGATGAATTTAAGACCAAACTACGACGATGCGATTAAAGGAAAAGCGGCGCTTGAAAAGCGACTTAGCAAAGCATAGTTTTATTCGGGGATCTAATATTAAGTATCGCTAGCCCGGCGCTTGGGGTGATTGAGGGGATTCTCGGTCTTGAGGTGTTTGCCGCAGAACAAATACAGCTCCATGCGGTTACGCACCCCAATCTTGTCATAGATCGATGCGAGGTGATTGCGTAAAGTATGTTCACTGATGTGCAGGGTATCCGCAATTTCTTTAAGGGTGATATTGGTGTGCAACTGAATAGCCCGTGTGATTTTTTTCTCTTTCGGAGTAAGGGAATTTAATTTAATTTGAGCGTGATCTAATTCTTTGGGAGCGAATACTTCCGATGCTTGTTGCAAAATTCTGGACGTAGCATTGCGATTAAGCCAAAGCTCGCCATCATGCACTTTTTCAATTGCTTTTAATACGGTTTCTGTAGCTTCCGTTTTGCTCAATACGCCTCGAACGCCTTTTACAACCGCCTGATCCAGCAGTAAAACATTGCGAGTACCGCTGTAAACTAAGATGCGAGCGTTGGATTGAATCAATAAGGCATGAATCAGTTCCATTCCATCTTCTTCGGTTAAATCAGGCTCAAGAACAATAACATCTGGCTGATGTTCGATCGCTGCTTTGATCGCTGCTTGACCATTGGATGAAGCGCTGCTGAGGCTAAATCTTGGATCTTGCACAAGCAGTTGAGCAATACCGAATAATACGATTGGTTGAGGATCGACTAGCTGTACAACGATGGGCTTTCGGTTCATTTCCAATAGTATTTTTTTTAAATAATAAGAAAGAATATGTTGTCGAATTACAGATTACAAAACTACGCTTTCGTCATAATGTAACAGAATAACTAGGATATATTGTCTAAAAATTCCATTTAATATTAGTTTTCAGAGTATATTTTTAATTCATACCCACGCCCTCTAATAATGGCTCCTTATTTAGCCATCTCACCGATGTAGAATAAGGCACGCTTTATCTCATGAGGATAAAAAAATTCAGAGTGTATGAGTAATTTTTATCATTTCGGATTTAAAAAATATGCATTAAGCCTTGCGATTGGTTTAGGAGGGCTCTTGCTCATTGGTAAAGCAATAGGGCAGCCTTATCCAAATAAACCCATCAAGGCAATCGTTCCATTCGCTGCTGGTAGTGCTACGGACCAAATCGGCCGGGCCTTTACTCAGAAAATGGCTGACATTTTGGGTCAAGCCATCATTGTCGAAAATAAAGCCGGGGTCAATGGCATGTTGGGAGCCGATCTAGTAGCAAAGTCAGCGCCCGATGGTTACACGATTCTTATTGGCACCAATAGCACCAATGCAGCCCTAAAAAGCTTAATGAAAACAATGCCTTATGATCAAGATACTGCATTTGCACCCATCGGATTTATGGGCTCAATTCCGCTGATTGTGGCAGTAAACAATAAAGTACCTGTCAGCAACTTAAAGGAATTGGTGAATAGTGCAAAAGCAAACCCGATGCAAATTACCTTTGCCAGTGCAAGCACTTCCCAGTTGGTCTCTACTGAAATGCTCGCCAATATGGCCGGCATACAAATGCTGCATATTCCATATAAAAGCGGCCCTGCAGCAATGACGGACTTCATCGGTGGCCAGGTTGATGTATTCACTGCTGATTTCGCTGTCATGCTTCCACAAGTGCGGGCTGGAAAAATTCGTGGCTTAGCAGTGACATCGGCACAGCGCTCAAAAGCGATTCCTGAATTACCGACGATCGATGAGGCGCTCGGCATAAAGGGCTATGAATTAATTGCTTACTTTGCGCTGTTTGCACCTGCAGGAACCCCTGCAGATATCATTCAGAAATTAAATAATGCTCTAAATATAGCCGCTGTAGATAAAGCCATATTAGAGCGATTCTCGGGCTTGGGCTTTGAAACTGCACCTGCTTCACCAGATGCCCTGGCCCAGCGAACGAAAGCGGAAACAGCCAAATGGGCTAGGGCTATTCGTGAAGCCAAAATTGAGCCTCAATAAACTAAAGTACCCACAGTCAGATAGTGTGGGCTTGTGTCAGTGCTGCCTCTATAAAATAGATCGAGTAGGGTAGTTTTCTTAAATATTTTTTAATGGGTCAGAGGGATACTATGCAATCAATCGAAGTGGAAGCAGAGAATTTAGAGCGTCGTTCCATTCAATTGCTACAGGATAAAAACTGGGGGGAGCTTGAGGCTATGCTTGATCCGGCCTGTCAGTTTGTCAATCATCAGGGCGCCTGTGATCGCGCCAGTGCGATGGCATTAATGAAACAAATGCATCTTGGCCCAGTGGAATGCAAGGACTTTAAAGTAACGCAGGCAGGGGACAATCTCATCATTAGTTTTTGGCTCGCTGCCACTGAATTTTCTGATGGTAAGCAGCTATCCCCCAATTATTCCCCGCGTTTAAGCATTTGGAGAAAGAATAATCAGCAATGGAGATGCATTGCGTATGCCGATTTAATAGGGCTTACAGAATAGTTTTTTTGGGCATTTGGGAAAAGTTCCCGCTAAAAAGTCCAGGCAAAGTCAAGCAACCTTTGGAAAGGTTCTGGCCCGATTGCCATTGGGCCTAAAAACGGGTGAATGTAGAGAACTAAAAAATAAACAACACCGACGACAGTAAATACTAAAAATACAATCAAGATAACGTGGGTTTGCACCGATTGCATTCTAAATAAACATGCAAAGAATAAAAATACAAAGGAACTACCAATAAGGCCCAGCCACGCTGGATGGGCTAGTGCAAATTGCGCGCTGTAGATTCTGCTGCGCCGCAGATCAGCATACTCTGTAATGAGCGTGAGCATTTGCTGATGGGCATTCGATTCACCAGTATTTTGTGGTTTGTACTTAATTAGGCTTTCCTCAATTACTAGTAATTTTTTAAAAGCATCGGGACTAAATGTATCTTGCTTTAGAAGTGGCCACTCTTCTTCAATGACCGTTTTGGCATAACTTCGAAGCGACTCTTTACCCGATTTTTCGATTTCAGCTGGAAATGCAGCATATAAACGATAAATATTGTTGAGGTGTCCCGCTTCTTTATTGACCGAATCACTCACAGTGTTATAGCTTTGCCAAACTAGGACCGTGATAAAGGCAAATATGATGCTATACACCACGCCCATGGCATTGTATATAAACCCCGCATACATACTATCGTCACTAAATAGAAATTGCGGAGCCTTTTTTTGAAAAAAATAAAATGCAAGGAGGCATACAGACAGCACTATCCCGGCTAACTGAAGACGGAGCATTATCTCGGACGATTCCAGCAATAGGCGCAAAACAGGGAAATTCGAATTCATAGGAAGAAAACACTTTTATTGGTTGAGCGCAAATGCCATGGGCATTTAATAAGTTAGTCTAGCTGGTGGCAAGCGTATATTCAAGTCCATTTCCCCATCATGGCCTGCCTCAAATTAAAAATACGTCAAAATAGGGCTACTTTCGCTGCTTCTACCTTTTTTATATCGCCACGCATGGAAAACGGTGCATGAGCCCAATGCCTAGGGGAATTAAAGCCATTCCTACTATTGAGGGCGGTAGCCAATTCAGTCTCAGAAAGGGCTTCACAGTAAACTATTCCAATTGATTGAACAGAGGAAATTAAAATGAAATTATTACCCTTTTTTGTCGTATTTCTAATGGGTAGTGGTCTTGTGCATGCGCAAGAGTCTGCCATGGATAAAGAAATTGATCAGCGTTTTGCATTGGCCGATAAGAATAAAGATGGAAAATTAACCTTGGCAGAGGCCAAGGAAGGCATGCCTCGGATTGCGAGCAACTTTAGCCGAATTGATGTTCAAAAAAAAGGGTATGTCACCTTAGCGGAAATTAAGGCGATGGCCAATCGCTAGTCGCTAGTCGCGAGACCTGGGTGGCCTCATCGCAACTCTCAGGCAAAACAAATGATGCAACTGTAGGTTCTTTTATAGGAAGATCATGGAGCCATTAGCTAATCTTAAGGTAATTGAAATGGGGCAATTAATTGCGGGACCATTTGCAGCCAAGACACTAGCTGACTTTGGTGCGGACGTGATTAAGATTGAGCCCCCTCACGTCGGGGATGCTCTGCGTAAGTGGCGTTTATTGAAAGACGGTACTTCGGTCTGGTGGCAAGTGCAGTCGCGCAATAAGCGTTCACTTTCCTTGGATCTGAAGCAGCCCGAGGCGCAAGCGATTGTGCGAACCTTAATTACCGAAGCGGATATCCTGATTGAGAATTTTCGCCCCGGCACATTAGAAGGGTGGGGCCTGGATCCGGAGCAATTGCTCAAACTGAACCCAAAACTGATTGTTTTACGAATTAGTGGCTACGGCCAAACCGGCCCCTACCGCGATAAGCCAGGATTTGGGCTGGTTGCTGAAGCGATGGGCGGGTTGCGGCATCTCACTGCGGAGCCTGGCAGGGTTCCAGTGCGGGTTGGTGTCAGCATAGGGGATACCTTGGCTTCATTGCACGGTGTGATTGGTATTTTGTTGGCATTGCAAGAACGCCATCAAAGCGGGCAGGGCCAGATTATTGATATTGCGCTTTATGAAGCCGTTTTTAATTGCATGGAAAGCTTATTACCGGAGTACAGCGCTTTTGGTGAGGTGAGGCAGGCTGGTGGTAGCGCCTTGCCGGGTATTGCCCCCAGTAATGCCTATCTTTGCGCCGATGGGGGCTATGTATTAATTGCCGGCAATGGCGATAGTATTTTCAAACGCTTGATGGGTCTGATTGGCCGCGCGGATTTAGCGAACGATTTAGCCTTAGCGAACAATGATGGCAGGGTGGCTCGTGTTGCAGAGCTAGACAAAGCCATTGGGACGTGGGCCAAGAGTAAGGCCACCGAAGAAGCGCTGCAGCTCTTAGATTCAGCGGCGGTTCCTGCCGGAAAGATTTATACCGTTGCTGATATTGCAAATGACCCGCACTACAAAGCGCGGGGTAATATTCAAACGATACAGATGCGCGATGGCAGTACCTTAGAGGTGCCTGGAGTGATTCCGAATCTATCGCGTACGCCAGGCTCAATTAAAACGGTGGCACCCAATATCGGAGAGAATACTGATGAAATCCTGCGGAGTATTGGCCTAACAGATGCTCAGCGCGCATCATTGAAAGAGCGCGGCATTGCCTTTACAAAATAATGAATAAATTAACAAACGATTGCATCTTATGACTCGAATATTTTTTAATGACGTTGTCGCTCGTGATGGCTTTCAGATGGAGCCAAACTTTATTCCTACGGATGATAAGGTTGCATTGATAGACGCATTAAGTCAATGTGGGTTTGCCAAAATTGAAGCAACTTCGTTCACTTCACCCAAGGCAATACCAATGCTAAGGGACGCAGAAGAAGTAATGCGTCGAATACAGCGGGTTCAGGGGGTGGAGTACACGGTCCTAGTGCCGAATTTACGGGGCGCTGAGCGCGCATTTGAGTCCCGTGCAGATGAATTCAATTTAGTCATGTCTAGCTCGGAAACCCATAATCGGGCTAATTTACGCATGGACCGAGAAAAAAGCCTTGCTGGTTTAGCTGAGGTTATTCGTTTTGTGGATAACAGGATACCGATCAATGTGTCTTTATCGACCGCCTTTGGTTGCCCCATGGAGGGGGATATACCCCAGACTGTAGTGGAGCATTTTGTACAGCGCTTTGCCGATCTCGGTGTTCGGGGGGTCTCTATCTGCGATACCACTGGCATGGCTCATCCTGCTCAAGTCAGCAAGATGGCGGAGGACTTGCAGCGCAAGTTTGATTCAGTACAGCTGACGTTCCACTTTCATAATACGAGGGGAATGGGGCTTGCAAATGTCCTTGCAGCAGCCCAATCCGGAATTACTCGATTTGATGGATCTCTTGGCGGCCTAGGGGGATGTCCATACGCACCCGGGGCAAGCGGTAACATTTGCAGTGAGGATGCCATCCATATGCTCGATGCCATGGGTTATGAGACAGGGATTAATCTCGATGCCTTATTGGCGATTGCGAAGCAACTTCCCCAGATTGTCGGGCATAGTGTGCCGGGGCAAGTGGTGAAGGCAGGCCGCATTCATGACCTTCACCCCATTCCCCCTGGCTAATACAGATAAGAGCTTTAATACGCCTTATTTCAGATTTAAGACGTGCTGCCAGCTGCCATTGGATAAATGCTTGGTTTCCATCCAGCCCTGTGCATTGGCATACTTTCCTGTGCCGCCAATAATTGCTCTGCGTGTCGTAACAGATTCATCTAAAGCCGCTTTGGTAATTTTGTATTCAGCAACGCCTTGAATCAAGATTTGATTGTCTGTATTGCCATTAAAATATAAGGCTGCACTAACAATGCGTTGCTCAATTCCTTTCGATTGATTGATGCCTGTCGTAGTCATTATCCAATTGGTATTTACAGAGTCGCCGTTACTGGCTTTGGCATCAAAATTCCAGATGCGAATATCTCCAACTGATCGGCCAGGCTCTCCGTGGTCTAGCACAGTAGGTTTTGGAATCTCACCATGCGTAATGGTGAGGGTACTTTGAGCCATTGCATTCAGTGAAAGAAAAGCAAGAATAGAAATTAAGATATTTTTATACATGGTCATTAGTCCTATGATGAAGTTTGATAGTTATGCTTTAGCCGTGATATTCCATTGAGTTCTTAATTCAATGACGTCGCTATTGGCGTAGTTAAAAAAGTCAATCTCAGAAACAAGATCAATTGCGCATTTCTTACCACGGCGCAATGCATTTGCAATACGCAAGGGACCGTTGGCTACCTCTAATTCATGACCCAAATGGGGTGCAGTTCCAACAATCGTCTTCAGTAACCCACCTTGAAAGATACTCAGAACACCTAATAATGCCATAAGCGCCCCAGGTGAATCGGTTGTCATGGCACTAAAGGCAGCTACTTCCATTTCACCGATACCATCAGAGTCATAATCTGCAAGAACATGAATCCAATCATGGTGTGCAACGGCATGATTTACTCCGCCTATCGATCCTGGGAACATAAATCCGCGCTGCTTATAAAACTCCCAAAAAAGACGCCCTAGACTTGCTGGCGGACAAAATTCAAGGGCATCGTATTTCGCAAGCAATTGAGGTGATTGCTCAACGGTAAGCATGATTGCTGGCAATCCATATTTTTTCTCCAGCTGTACATAATTGGGGTCAGCTAAATCAAGGGTATGGTAGTAGTTATTGCGATAAAAATCATGCTGCGCTTGCGTAATAGATTTGCTTGCCAAATCCCTCAGCAGGGCTAGGCCGCTATGGTCAACGCCCAGACGATGAGACCAGGCAGTGATGGATTCGCTGGTGGCTGGTGAGATTTGTGGGCAAAGCATTTCAACGGTAAGCATCAGGTCGACAACTTCATTGCGCTTTGACTGATCCGTTACCTCGTTTAAAAATTCCTCGACGGTAATGCTATCGAGGGCATTAAAATCGCAATCATGCTCCATTAAATTCTTAAAAATGACATTAAGAAATTGAGGCTGCAAATCGCTATCCCAAGCATTTTGGCGACATGCGCTATATACCGCTCTTGCCATGAATGGCGCATCACTCGGGGTACTGTGCTTAAAAAACATGGATTACGTACTTAATCGTGAGAGGGGGGGTGCGATATTTTCTCGGAGATGGCGTACAAAATTCCGGTAAACAAAAATACAACATGCAAACCAATTTGCCATGCAAGATCAGTTTTATCTGCTTCGTCAATTTGCAGAAATGTAGCAAGCAGCTGTACACCTGAAATTGCAATAATGGAGCCAATGAGTTTAATTTTTAAGCCAGCAAAATCAACCCCACCCATCCATTTTGGCCGATCTACACTGCGCTGAGCAATGCCGATAATGGAGACAAAATTTTCGTATCCGGAAAAGATAATTAAGATTAACAAATTGGCTATTAAAGTCATGTCGATCATTTCGAGGACTCCACTGACAAAGTGGGCGTCTGATCCACTCCAAAACGTAGCAAGAAAATGAAAAAAACCTTGCATAAACCGAATCGCGAGAATTAACAAGGTGAGCACAAGGATGAGATAAAAGATGGCTAATATCCATCGACTTCTGAATATTATTTTCTCGATTAGATTTTCTATGTAATTCTCTTTTTCAGGCTTATCTGGAGTATTCATTTTTTCACTTTACTGGGGTTAAGAGGTAATGCCTTGATTATATTGTTTAATGCTCGGCTTGATTTAATGCTTCTTTTACATCTTGACTCAAGTCGGCCGTGAGGTATTCATAACTGTGCGGCAAATCGAGACTCAGTTGGTCGATTGCTTGAATTTCAATGGTGATGTTCCTTGCTTCGCAATGCAATAAATGACCGCCATGTTGATGGTCCTGCGTTAAAAAGTGCAGGTGATACCCGGGTACAGAAACCGAATGCAAAAAGTCTGGCGTCCAAAAGCCAACCATGACACCAGATACATCGGTGAATGTAAATTCAGTTTGCTCATGCGCTATATCAACTAGAGGTCTATAGGAATCTTGTTTTGGCACTGATCGGGTTTTAACAAAATTGAAATCACCTGAAACCTTAATGGCAAAAATTAAATTCTTGGATACAACCAATTGATCAATGGCGTCTTGAATGGCGCTATAGGAGGCTGGCTTAGAAAGAGTAAATGACTGTGTTGGTTTAAAAAAGGTGGCACAAACATAGGGTGACTGCATCTCAAGCGAGGCTATTGATGCGCTACCGTCGCTGCGCAGTTGATAAAAAACGCCATCGAGCAGCACCATTTCACCATCTAAATCATTAAAGGTACCTAAGCCAAAATTACCATGGATTAAGATGCTGTCGAGTGATTTATCCTCACGCAAAATGCCTTGCACTAATGCATTCACGGGCGATGATACGTAAAGGTGCGTTACTTTTTTCACGCATTTTTCCCATTTAAAAAATAAGTCATGATTAAGCCGAGTCCCTTGCATTCCATCAATTCACGCTCTTCGATGATGAAAGCGGAGGAAAGGCTATCGCGGGTGCTGGTCGACATTTGAATACGACCTGAAATCGAGGTGGACTCCATTCTGCTGGCTGTATTGACGGTGTTCCCCCAGAGATCATAGGAAAATTTGGTAAAGCCAATAACGCCAGCCACAACGGGCCCCGTGTTTAAGCCAATACGCATGGCTAGCTCAGCATCATATTGCTTATTAAATTCCACTAGATCATCAAACATTCCAAGCGCCATTTCAGCGCATATATCAGCGTGGTCTGATCGTGGTATTGGGAGCCCGCCTACGGCCATATACGCATCACCAATCGTCTTAATTTTTTCTAAGCCAAGGTTTTCTGCACGGCGATCAAACCGTGAAAATAGGTCATTTAATAGTTTGACTAGATCGCCCGCTGATTTTTGCGATGACATCTTGGTAAAGCCAACCAAATCACTAAAGAGTACGGTGACCTCGGGATAATTGCCGGCAATATTGCTTTCACCGCGCTTCAGGCGATCGGCAATGGGCTTGGGCAAGATATTCAACATCAGCTTGTCGGACTTCATTTGCTCCAGATTCAGAAGCTCTTTCTCTTTTTGTAGCTCAACGATTCGACCTTGATCTATGTCACGCAAGCGTTTCTTTTCAAGTGATGAAAATACCCTTGCCCTCAATAAAACCGAGTTAAATGGCTTAGGTAAATAGTCTTCAGCGCCAACCTGAATGCACTCTACCGTCTTATCAAATTGCTCAGCGCCCGAAATAACAATGACTGGAAGGTATCGAAGGTGTGCATCTGCTTTTACTAGCTTTAGTACTTCCAATCCATCTAATTCGGGCATTTCCATATCAATGAGCATTAAGTCAAATTGCTCTGCCTGAATTTTATTCATGGCGTCTTGACCGTTGACCGCCTCTGTAATCTTAACAATGCCTATTGCATTGAGTTCGCGTATCAGCAGCATGCGTAATGTTCTGCTGTCATCGACCACCAACACATGCATGCGGTGAATTGAATCAATTAATTCTGATGGGGTCGTCGTTGCTTGATTTTGCTGGTGTGGGTCCAATCTAGCTACCCCCGACTATAGTAAGACAGTTTTTCACTAGAGTGCCTCTTGAGTGCAGAATCAAATGGAATAAATTCAGATGTTCCAAGCATGAGATAACCATGGGGGTGTAGTTTTTGATACATGCTATCTAACACCTTCCTTTTATTCTCATTTGAAAAATAAATTAATACATTGCGTATCAATATTAAATCGTAAGAGGGCATTGCGGGCAATGCTTTAATCAGGTTTATTTCAGAAAAATGCACCATGGATCTAATATCACTGCTAATTTGATACTCAGTTGGGGTTATTTTCGAAAAATAGGTCTGAATTTGCTTTTCGGAAAGCCCTCTAGAAAGCTCAGACTCATTGTAGATACCAACTTTTGCCTTATGGAGTGCAACCGTACAAATATCGGTCGCAATCAGATTAATTTTCCATTTTGTTAATTCTGGGAAATATTCCTTGATTAAGATGGCGATGCTGTAAGGCTCTTGCCCAGTCGATGCTGCCGCGCACCAAATGGTCAGAATTTTGTTTGTTTCTTGGATTTTAATAAGGCTCGGAATGATGACATTTTTCAAGCCCTCAAAGGGGTATTGATCTCGAAAAAACATCGTTTCGTTCGTTAAAAGTGCTTCGAATGATTGCCAGTGCAATGGACTCAAAGGACTTTGAATTAGCTTTTGTACTAATGGAATGTAACCGGAAAATTCATGCTGTTTTGCGATGGGCATTAAGCGTGAGCGGATTAAATATTCTTTTTCCTTGCCAAGGTGCAGTCCAACATTGTCCTCGAGCATGCGTGTAAATGTTTCAAACTCATGATGGCTTAATGTGGCCTCTGCATTCATGGTGTGCGCAGCATTAATTCAATTTCGCCAGGAACTAAGTCAAGCGGAATTATTTTTTGCGCTAAATTGGCTTTCACTACAGCGCCTGGCATACCCCAAACCACACTCGAATTCTCATCTTGGGCGATGACATAGCCATGGTGTTTTCTAATCTCGGCAGCACCCAGCATGCCATCGCTCCCCATGCCAGTAAGGACAACTGCCAAGAGGTGATCGCCGTAAACGGTCGCGGCAGAGCGAAACAGTACGTCCACAGATGGCCTGCAGGAATTTTCAAGGGGCCCATCATGAACCTCGATAAACACCTGCGCTCCTTTGCGTTTTAATCCCATATGCATTCCGCCGGGGGCAATGTATGCCTTACCTGGTAATGCTTCTTGCCCATCATAGGGTTCGTCTACCGGAATGACACCAATTTCACTTAAGCGCTGTGCCAAAAAATCGGTAAATTTTGGCGGCATATGCTGCACTATAAAAATAGGCACCGAAAAGGGGTGCTGCCATGCCTTAAACAGGGTGTTTAGGGCGGCAGGTCCACCGGTTGATACGCCAATACAAATGGCATGAATCTTTTTTAAAGGATCAGATTGGGGCTGAGCATTTGGTGCTTGTGGTGCTGGCGATTGAGTAAATTGACGTAATGCGGTCTTATTAACATCGCGCTGCAACAATGAGTTGATCTTTGGGATAAGAATTTGATCAATGGACTGCATAGCCATTTCAATATCCGCCATATTCGAGGGCTTGGCAACATAGTCACTTGCCCCATTCGTTAGGGCATCGATCGTTATTGCCGCCCCTTTTTGGGTAAGCGAACTAAAAATGATGATGGGAATATGGGGATTAAATTTACGAATCTCTTTAAGAGCGGTTATGCCATCCATGATTGGCATTTCGACGTCCAATAAAACTAAATCTGGTTTTTTATCTTTTACAAACGCAACTCCCTCTAAGCCATTGACTGCAGTCCCAGCAATGGTGAAATTGGGGTGCTTTGATATAGCCAGGCTCAGAATGCGCCGCACAACCGCCGAGTCGTCTACGATGAGAATTGAGGATTTAATCATGTCCATGCTGCTGCTTTGCATCCCAATCTGTGTTCATTTAAAAAACACGTGATTTTGTTTTAACTTTTGCAATTTTAGTCTCAAATATGACGTCGGTATCTAAGATTAACAACAGATCTTTAGGCAATTGAAATGCACCGGTGATGGCCGGAAACTCCGATTGGGAAAAGTTAGCGGGCGGTTTCTGCAGCGCATCCGCCGATAGGGCAAGAATATCCCCTACCGAGTCCACCAAGAGGGCTGCAAGATGGGTGCCTGACTTCAGAATGACGCTGACCGTCTCAATACCCACATTGCCCTGATCAACCTCGAGGTAGTTCCGCACATCAATCGCCGGAACCAGCTGACCGCGAAGATTTAAAATACCGCGAATCATTTTTTCACTTTTAGGAACAATCGTATATTCTAAATTTCGATTAATTTCTAGCACGCTAGTGGCAATGATTCCAAAGTGAAAATCTGAGATTGAAAAGGTGAGGTAATGGGAGTTAAAGCTCATCTTATCCTTCAATATCAATCGTTTTTGGATAAATATCTGAATCTTGCATGTTGTACATTACTAAAATTTCATCTAAATCCAAGATGTTGATCACGTGATCGTTCCAGATGGCATATCCTTCAATGCCTTTTTGAGGAGTTGCGGACTCAATTAATTGTTTGGGCACTTGAATGATTTCGACAACATGTTCGACCAAAAGTGAATATAGCCTTTGATTCGAGACGCAGGTTAACGCCGGTACGTGTTTTGATTTGGAAACATACTGTGCGTCTGCACCGTTTACAAATTGATTGAGTTGAATCACGTAAAAAAGTTCTTTATTCAAATAAATAACCTGTTTATCGCCTTGCATTTGAGTCTGATCCATATCTAGCATATCGATATGACGTAATCGATCCAGCGGTATTGCCATTCGTTCTAGGCCGGCTATCTCAAACACCAGAATGCCCATCATTTCGACTGGTGGAGTGGTATCGAGCGGCTTCTCTTTGTTTAGGGTAGACAGATCTTGTGCGGTAAAGCCCGAGTTGATGGCAATGTTATCGACATCCAGAATGAGGGAAACTCGCCCGTTCCCCATGATGGTTGCGCCTGCAAAATAGGGGATATCGTTGAGTGTTCCACCTAAGGGCTTCACAACAATGTCTTGAATATTGTCCACGCTAGTAACGGCGAGACCAAAATAAGTAGGACCGGATTGCAACAGCACGATATAAATATCATCGTCTGGTGGGCTGCTAGTGGACTGTAGCTCAAGTACTTGATCAAGATAGATCAAGGGCAAAAGCTGATTACGTAATTTAAAAACCGGTATTCCGTGAAAATTTTGAAACTCATCGGCTTGTGATTTGGGCGAAAGTTTTACTAGTTCAATAATTCGATTTTCTGGAATTGCAAAGACTTGATCGGCGCACGTGATAAAGAGGGCAGGGATAATCGCTAAGGTCAGTGGAATCTTTAATTGAATTTGAGTGCCCATATCGGGCTCACTTGTAATTTCGATCGTTCCACCAATATTGGTAATGTTGGTTTTAACCACGTCCATGCCGACGCCACGACCGGATAAGCTGGTTACTGCATCCTTAGTCGAAAATCCAGGCTGGAAAATTAAGTCGATCAGTTCGCTTTTGGAAAGTTGGGAGGCGATTTCAGGGCTGATTAATTTTCGTTCAATCGCCCGCTTTTTAATGAGCTCCAGATTGATTCCCGCGCCATCATCGCTGACCTCGATGAGAATCATGCCATTTTGATGCGATGCGTTTAAAACAATTTGACCCGTTTCCGGCTTACCTTTCCGAATTCGAACGTCGGGCTCTTCAATGCTGTGATCTACGCTATTGCGGATGATGTGCATTAAAGGATCACGGATGCCATCCAATAAAGAGCGATCGATTTCAGTATCGGCACCATTTTGAATCAGCGTTACTTTTTTATTGGTCTGATTGGCTGCATCGCGAATTAACCTGGGAAATTTGGACCATACATGCGAAATGGATTGCATCCGCATTTTCATCATTCGCTCTTGCAATTCAAGCGTTAATAAGTCAATGCTATGTACGGTATTGGTAAATTGAAGATCGGCCGAGTTGTCCGCAAAGGGCAGCAGGCGATTTCTTGCCAGAACCATTTCACTGGCTAAATTCATTAACTTATCGAGCGTATCTAAATTAATCCGGACCGGTGTATTGTTTTCTTGGGTTTCTTGAATCTCTTGAGTAGGTGGAGTATTTAAATTCTCAGTAACAGATAAATTAATACTGACTTCAGCCTCACTTGCATCAGCTTGAATGATGGCCGCATCGGGTATCGGTTGATTTAAACCCGCGACTGAATTCACACTGGCATTGTCGTTAATAACTTCTTCATTCCCGCGCGACAGATTTCCGATGGAAGAAATTAATGCAGTATCTTCGCCGGCGGGTTCAGTTTTGTTTTTTTCAATGCTCTCAATGATGATGCGCAGGACATCAATCATTTGCAATAAAACGTTACTTTTATTGAGATCTAAACTAAGTTGACCATCCCGGATTTTTCCAAGAAGAGATTCTCCGGCGTGGGAAATTTTCTCTAAGCGCTTAAAGGAGAAAAAACCACTGCTTCCTTTTAGGGTGTGGAGGCCTCTAAAAATATTGCCGATCAATTTCTTGTCGGTTGGCGATACTTCCAATAAGACAAAATCAGAATCGAGCTGATCCAGAATTTCCCTTGCTTCTAGGGCAAATTCGGTCAGGATTTCGTCAAAATTTTCCATAAGTTTCTATAGTAATGGACATTTAAGGCGCTGGGGGAATAGAATCTAATATCTCAACGCAAAGTTAGCGGTAAATAGTAAATCGGTTTATCTTAATTTTCATATTAGAACGTGTTATTTCAACAAGGCAATACGTAAATGCTCAGCTCATTTTTTAATAATTTAGAAAAAAATACCACCATTAGGTCAAAGCTTTTGATGGGCTTCGGGGTTGTCCTTTTTGGCATGGTCATTATTGGCTGCATCTCGATTTATGGCTATCAATTAATGGGACAAAGTACCAGCTATCTGTATAACAAAAGCATCAGCGGTGTAAGTGAAGCGAAGGGATTACAAACAGAAATTATTAATTTGGAGAACGAGTTAACTAATCTAATGTTGGCGTCGACTATTGCAGATAAAAAATTATCCGAGCAAATAAAAGCAGATTCCTCGACTAAGATCGCAGCCTCAATTGAAAAAATAAAAGCAAGTATCGACACCACCAGTGTCGATATTGACCGCGAAGAGGTGAGAGCAACCTTCTTTGAATTGGTTGCAGTCTATAACAATTATTTATTATCAGTGGAACAGGTATTAATTCTAGAAAAGTCTTCCCCAGAATCTGCTGCAAAGATGTATTTTGGAAAAGAGTTTCAAAGCCTTACACCTAAAATATTTGAGCTGGTTACAGAGTATGTCCGATTGGAATTGGAAACAGCAAAAATCAATTATGAAAATTCGTATAAAGTAAAGCAGTCGGTTACCTACGTCACGATTGCTGCCATCGTAATCTGTGTCATCCTCAGTTTTTATATTGCCTTGTACGTTAGAAAATCGATCACTTCGCCTCTAAACAACACCAAAAAATACATTAATGATCTTGCTGAATCGCGCCTGAATGGAAATATTGACGGCGTAGATTATGTCGGTGTTACAGGTCAAATCGCATCCTCTGTTCTTGTTTTGCAACAGAATCTACGTCATGCCATAAAAGAAATTTCAGATAACTCCATGGTCATTAGTAGCTCCTCCGAAGAGCTAGCTGCAGTCAGTGCTCAGCTCAATTCCTATGCGGAAGAATCGTCCTCTCAGGCCCATGCGGTTGCAAATACGTCCGCATCGGTCAGTCAAAGCACGCAAGTGGTGGCTTCGTCTGCTGAAGAGTTTAGTGCCAGCATTCGCGAAATTTCCATTAATGCCATGGAAGCATCCAATGTGGCCAATAAAGCAGTTCAGATTGCGAGCAATACGAATAGCCAAATGGCCAAATTACGCAATAGCAGCGTAGAGATTGGCGCAGTACTGGGCGTGATTTCTGGTATTGCAGAGCAAACCAATCTATTGGCACTTAATGCCACCATTGAGGCAGCAAGGGCTGGAGAGCTGGGGAAAGGCTTTGCCGTTGTGGCGAATGAGGTTAAAGAATTGGCACGCTCGACTGCTAAAGCGACCAATGAAATTGGGAATTCAATCAATACCATTCAATCTGATGCAAAAAGTGCAATCGAATCCTTAGAAGAGATTACTCAAATCATTAATAAGATAAGTGATATCTCCAATGTCATTGCTGCTGCGGTAGAAGAGCAGGCCGCCACCGTTGGGGAGATTTCGCGCAGTATTTTTACCTCTGCCGCCGGCTCCTCAGAAATAACCCAAAATATTCAAGGTGTTGCAGATTCCTCGGGCAAGATCACCCAAGGCTCTGCTGAAATTCAGAGCTCTTCCGTTGAGCTGGCACGGGTTTCGTCACAGTTGAGGGCATTAGTGTCTCGCTTTGAGTTGTAATGATGGGAAGCGCTCGTGAATTAGAAGGCGACGACATTGAGCACGCACGGAGCGTGGCTGAGTTAAATGCTTTTTTTCGTGCGATACGACCCGACAATTCCGTTCAACACTTCGATGAATTTTTAGAGCACCTTGATAAGAAATCGATTCCGTTTGCTTGTTTCATAGATGCACTACTTGATACCGATCTGTGGAAAGGACTGCGTTTTGAGCGCAACCCCTATCCCAAGCTGTGCCATGATTTGGCAATCTGCATCGATGAACTCAATTCCTCATTTGAATCTGAGCCTCCCTATCACTCCAGGAAGCATTTTGTCGATGTATGTACTGGAATTAGTGCACTCCTTTCGCAAAACACAGGGCGTGACGAGGCGCAGCAATTAAGCCCATGGATCGTCAGTAAAGAAGACAGCTGGATACTGCTCTTTGCTGCAATCGGGCACGACTATATGCACCGCGGCAGAATCAATTCAGTGGATTATGAAAATGAACTTATTTCGCTCAACGGACTGCAGCTTTTTCTAGAAAACCACAGCAATTTCAGCTCCGAATATAAGCAGAATTTAATGCGTACGCTTCATCGGTTAATATTGCCTACGTGCTTTGATTTCACCCATCTTTTGTACGAGAAGATCAATAAGGGCACAGGCGATCAGTTAGACTGTTTAGCGATGCTGCTGACGGAAGCGGATGTTTTGGCTAGCGTTCTTCCCCATCGGGGTAAGGTGCTTTCAAAAAGACTGTCATTGGAGTGGGAGGACCAAAATAAGGAACTTTCTACGTTTGTTGCGAGCAAAGAGGGGTATGACGCATTTCTGCAAAAAGTTCAGTTTCTATCAGACCAGTCAAAAAAACTGAATGTCGTTCATGTTAAAACGTGTTAATTTGAGGCGCCTAAAATCATGTCCATGAAAAAGATATTTTCATTGCCAAAACCGGTGTATTTTGCGCTATTGCTTTGCAATATCGTTTTAGCGGTTTGGCTTAAATTTCATTATGGCAGTTTTTTAGGGTGGACAAGCCATCACTTTGAAGACATTCAAAATCTAAGCCTCGGCGATTTCCTTTCCATTGCGCAAATTTTGTTATTGGCCGTAACATTCGATATGAGCGTTCGTTTTTACACGAACGTGCATAACAACCGTAGTAGTGAGCGCCAAATACCAGGCATCTTAATTGAAGCAGTGACAGTAGTCAGTTATTTACTGACGCTCCTCTTGCTCTACGTCATGGTGTATGACAAATCATTTACCAATATTATTGCTGCATCTGGAATGGTGGTTGTCGGAATTGCGTATGCATTCCGCGAGATGATTGCCAACATCATGGCCAGTGTTCAGATTCAAATGGACGGCTTAATCACGATCAATGACTATATTGAAGTCATTGATACCAACCCCAGTCGCTTTTATAGGGTGACGCAGCTGGATAAGCTGATGATCACCTTATACAATGAAAAAGCGCAGTATATCCGCATACCGAATCGCCAATTTTTAGAGTTTCAATACGTCAATTTATCAAAGCAGCCCGAGGGTAGTGCGTCATTGCGGCTTATATACTTTGATTTGGATGCGACCAATGACGTAACACTCGTCATCAATGCATTATTTGAAGGCATGCATTCACTGATTAATACCAATCCGAACTTTCCACCGGGTTATCTAAAGTGTACCCTAGATGCTGTTAATCATGGTTCCTATCGGTATTTAATAAAGTACAAGGTCTCCCCTGATATATCTAAAACGAACTCCGATGGATTTGTCAATATTGCCGTTACCAAGGCGCTACTATCCCACGGCGTGATCAGCAATACAGCCATCGAGTTATTGCCTAGCCGGGCCTCGATGGACAATGTAGAGGCACGATTACTGTCTGTTAAGCAATTTGGAATTTTGAAAGACCTCAGTAATGCTGAAATCAAACAGTTAGCCAATACGGTGTCCCTGCGACACGTTGATGCAGATGACTACCTCATTCGCCATGGCGAGGCCGCTGACTCGATGTTCATTATCTTAAGTGGTTCACTGGAAGTCATGATTCCAAAAGACAATACTTATGTTTCAGTAGCCACCTTGTGGCCTAGTAATTGCATTGGTGAGATGTCATTGATGACGGGAGAACCACGTTCTGCGCACGTTATTGCCAAATCAGACTCTACTTTGATTGAAATTAAAAAATCCGATATCGAACCGATCCTTGCGGGAAATAAAAAGTTATTGCGCCAAATGGCTGAGCTCTTGTCTCAGCGCGTTGCCGTTAATGAGGGCGTTTTGAACGAAGCCGATAAAGTGATTGCTAAAGCAAATAAAGTAAAAGCCTTGGTGTCTAAAATTGCTGGTTTTTTCAAAATACACCTGTAAAACATGAAACGCTCAATCAGTATTTTCTTTATATTCTCAGCGACATTATTTGGGATTTTTTCATCCACTGAATATTTCCGGGGCAATCCCAATCCAATTGGTTTCTTGATTGGTTTTGTTATTGGGCTTTACTTTGTATACGAATATCTAAGAAATATTTTTCTAGCCTCTAAAATAGTAGTACAACACCACAGCGCAACGCGATTGAGTTTTATTGCAAAGTACGCGTTTAGTTTTTTAGGCTGCATTGATTTTTTGGTTTGCATCCCGTTGCTTATTCTGCTTGCTACTGGTGATATTCCGTATTGGGTTCTGTTCTTGTATACCCTCTCCTTACTCAAATTACCACGTTACATTCCAGGTCTTGCCATGATCGGCAATGTGATCTACGTTGAGAGACGCAATCTGCTTGCAACCCTGATGAGCTTGATCATATTACTGGTCATCTTTTCTAGTCTGTTGTTTGCAGTGGAAAACTATGCTCAACCCGATGTATTTCAATCCATCCCGCATGCCATGTGGTGGGGTATTACTACCCTGACTACTGTCGGCTATGGCGATATGGTGCCTGTAACGCTCTTGGGTCGGACCATTGCAGCCTCAACGATGTTAATTGGAATAGCGATGGTTGCGATACCAGCAGGCATTATTGCCTCTGGATTTATTGATGAAATGCGAAATGAGGCTATTCTATCGACTTGGAAATCGGTTAGAAGCTTTCCATTATTTAAAGAGTTGAATTCGGAAAAGATATCTGAAATCGCTAGCGTTCTTAAAAGCCAAGTCTTACCTTCAGGCGTTACGATTTTTGAAAAAGGCTCTTTTTCGGATTCGATGTATTTTATTGTCGAAGGTGAGGTTGCAGTTATTGTCGAACCAAAGCCGGTAGTGTTGACCAAAGGGGCATTTTTCGGTGAAATCGGTCTGTTAGAGGTTGCGCCAAGAAGTGCCACCGTTGTCACCACTAAAAAAACGAACTTCCTTGTTCTTACCATGCATGACTTTCATCAAATAGCTGATCGGCATCCAGATATCTTGACTCAAATTCGGCAGGTTGCAAGTCAGCGTAATATTAATCAGTAGTTTTTTTTTCAACTTGAAGGGTATGACTTATGTATAGCAATCGTTTACGCATTCAACTGATCTTCACATCCTTGGTATTAGCCAGTGGCCCCATTTACGCGCAACAGAAAAGCGCACCAGCAAGCGTTGCATATGAGCAAGTTTCGGCAAAGCCGATTCCATTGGAGCAGGGCCCAAAAACGATCCTAGGGCAAGACTTTAAATACCCTGCCGGCACGCCCTTAATCAAGGCATTTGACATTACGATTCCGCCAGGAAAACAAACGTCTTTGCATTCCCATGCCATCCCGCTCTATGCCTACATCGTATCTGGCGAACTGGAAGTAGATTATGGTAGCAAGGGTAAGCGCGTTTTTAAGGCAGGTACCTCATACATCGAAGCCATTAACTGGTGCCATGCTGGTAAATCGTTGGGTGGAAAGCCAGTGCGATTGATTGGAGTGTATTTGGGGCAAGAAAACCCCGATCAAATTGCACCCACTGACTGTAAAAAGGCTGATTAATCTCACTGAAGTTATTCGCACTCACCATTGCTTGGTCGAAGGCTAAAGCCCTCGTGGGATTAATAGAAATAAAGACACCAACCTTTGGGTTGGTGTTTTTATTTGATGTCGCCGTTAGGATCGGCAGCGGATTGGGGAATGAGAAAAGACTGTACTAAAGTACATTGCTTTATAGGCTTAGATCCAGTATTTTGAATTAATTATTTAGCCATGAGAAGGTGTTTAACAATGAAACTAGCAACCCCAACCCGTTTGCTGTTCCCCTTACACGCAATGATTGCTACCGTATTCTGTGGCGCCTTCAGTTTGGCATCCGCCAATTCGGATCCCAGCCCGATTCCAAAGGTATCAAACGAGTGGCGCTTTGAGGTTACGCCTTATGTTTGGGCCCCTGCAATTAGTGGCACTATGGAATTGGATAGTGGTTTAGCGAGATCGGCCGACTTTAGTTCCAGTAATGTACTCAATAATCTGAAGTCTGGTGCCATGATTGCTGCTGAAGCGCATAAAGGCAATTGGGGCATTATGGGCGATCTGGTTTCTGCTACTTTGCAAAATTCAGGATCAATTCCAGTATATGGCGGCGCCGCCACCGTAGCAGACAAGATTACGCTTCAGCAAACGGTCTTAACGGGGGCATTTACGTATACGCTTGCTAATACAAAAGACGTATATGCTGATGCCTTGCTTGGCGTACGTGCGATTGATGTGACTGCCACACTCTTTGGAAATTTAGTAGGCACACCGGATAAAGAATCCGTATCAAAAAAGACTTCCACCATTGATCCCATTATTGGCGCCAAGGGCCGCTACCGTATCGCGGATTCCAGTTGGTATATTCCTGCATACGCCGATATTGGAGGCGGTGGTGGTACTACCAACATCACATGGCAAGTTATGGCGGGAATAGGAAAGACATTTAATAAGGTAATAGATGCTTCTCTGACGTATCGCGCGCTTTATTACGATATGAAGGACGGCGGTGTATTACAAAAAACCACGATGCAGGGCCCACAAGTCGCAATCAGCTTTAAATTCTAATCCCCACATACATTCCTTTTATGAACACCTTCAACACCATTAAGGCTGCTTTCTTAGTAGCCACACTCTCTGCTAGTGCCGCGTTTGCACAAGTGGCAAAGCCCGCCACCGCACCAGCAGCTGGCGGTGTCGTTGATAAGGTGGGCATTGCTAAAAAATTAGCAAATCCGATTGCCAACATGATCTCGGTGCCCTTGCAGTATGAGTTCAGTCGCGGAGTGGGGGCAACCCAAGGCGGCTCAGAGCAAACCCTCTTGTTTCAGCCGGTTATGCCATTTAATTTAGGTGGCGGCGATACTTTTATTGTTCGTCCCATTGTCGCTGGCGTTAGGGAGGTGAATGTCCAAGGTGCCAGCGGGCAACCGTATTCTGGATACGGCATTTCAAGTGTCACCATCGAATCGTTTTACGCACCCAATACCAACTCCTCTTGGATTTGGGGTATTGGCCCCTATGCACAATCCCCATCCGGTAATAGTGGCAAGTTTGGTTCGCAGCAAACCGCTCTTGGCGCGACCGCAGTGGTCCTCAATCGTGCCGGTCCTTGGACCTACGGACTCCTTGGCTATCAGTCTTGGAGTGTCGGCGGCAATCCCGCTTTTGGTACGCAAAATAATCTCTATGGACAGCCATTTATTGCCTACACCAACAAAGATGCGTTAACGGTGACAGCCAATATGGAGGCGCTCTACAACTACGATACCCGCCGTACTTCTAACCCCCTTTATGTTGGCGCTTCTAAGCTGCTGGTATTGGGCGGCGTACCGTTTTCATTTGGTGCAGGGCCGATGTACTATGTCAGCAATACGCCCGGCGGACCATCGGGCTGGGGTGCACGGGCCACTGCAACTGTGGTGATACTGAAATAAGTCCCCGCCTAATTTCAATATTTTCTATTCTCTGGAGTTGAATATGAGAAAGCTACTTTCCACATTAATCGTTGGCTCTGCCTTAAGCTTTTCTTTTTCTGCAGTTAATGCCAATCCATCGATGTCACCCTTTTATGCCGATGTCATGAAAATGACGCCAGAAGGCAAATTGGGTCAAGTCATCAAACAAGAAAAAATTACCACCCCAGTCAAGGGGGCACAGGCTTGGAAGATTGCCTATATTTCATCGGATGTTGCTGGGCGGGCAACCATCTCTACTGGTCTAGTAGTTGCACCCCTTGGGCAAGCTCCCAAAGAGGGACGTCCCGTATTAGCATGGGCGCACGGTACAACAGGAACCGCACAAAATTGTGGACCTTCGCAGATAACTAACCCCGCAGTTCCATTGAACCAGTATTTCTTGGTGGGTGGTAATTCGTGGACGGACTATGGCATTCCAAATCTTGAAGAGTTCATTAAAGAAGGTTATGTCATCGTAGCTACTGACTATCAAGGCTTGGGCGGTGGCGGTAAGCATCAATATGCCGTGGCCGGAACCAATGGTCGCGATTTAATTAATTCAGCGCGGGCGGTAATTTCCATGAAAGATACTGGCGCCAGTAAGCGCACCATTTTCTATGGCTGGTCGCAGGGTGGCGGGGCAACGATTGCTGCCGCTAGCTTAGGGGGCTATCTCAACAAGAAGGGTGCCGTGACCGATGATTTACAGGTGCTGGGATTTGTTGCTATGGCTCCCGATGATGCTGCGGTGATGATTCAGGGTGCCACCAAAGATCAGGCAACTGCTGATAAAGCCGTTAACGGACTCGTTCAGTTGTTTTCCGATAATGTATTTAATTTCTCCCATTTTGCGATGACGATGTGGGGTACTCAAGCGGCTTATTCCAATCTAAAGCTCACTGATCTGTTCACGGATCAGGGCTCCAAAGTGATCGATCAAGTGTTCTTGAATAAATGCATGCATGTGGTTGCTGATACGCTCAATTACACCTATGGCAATCAGTTCAAAACACTCCTGCGTGATAAGCCTGTTAATACCATGCCCTGGGTAAAAGCCCTAATTGATGGCGGCGTTTTGCCCATAAAGCCGGTCGCACCGGTGGTGATCTATTGGGGCACAAAAGACACGGCAGTACCTCCGATCATGCACCAGCTTTATCAAAAGCAGATGTGTGCCATGGGTGGCAATATTGAGCGTATTCAGTTGCCGGGAGAGCAAACGCATTTCTCAACCCCAGGGGTTTCAGCTCCGATGTATTTGACCTGGGTTAAAGATCGGGTTGCTGGAAAGCCACTAGAGAATCGATGCCCAAAGAACTAGGTCCATCGTCACCGACTATTTATTCGGGTAATCAGTTTTACACAAACCACCTTCGGACGGTTTTTCTTTAGCTGCTATGACTTTGGGAAACTTTTTCTAGCAAGGATTTGTTCTGATCACAATACCTTGCAATTTCGACGAGGGTGTTTAAGCCGAGTTTATTTTTGATACTCGTCCGATGCCATTTAACAGTACGTAGGGTGATATTTAATAAATCAGCAATTTCATGTTGCCGATAGCCATTGCCGATCAGCATTAGAACTTGAGCCTCACGCTTACTAATTGGCATTGAAGCCGCCGCAAGTTTCATTGCGCTGGATTCTTGAAATAGAGCCTTAAGTACTTGACTAACCTTCTCTCCCGTAAATGGTTTGAGCAAGAAATCATTGGCACCGCCATGCCACGCATCAATAATATCAGCCTGTTGGGCATTACCACTTGTAAAGATGATCGGGAATTCGATATTCATTTCCTTTAACGTAGTTTGTAGCTCAACCCCATTCATACCCGGCATTTGAAAATCCAGCAGGATGCAGGTGGGAACCCCATCCTCAAAATCAAAATTATGGAGAGCTTCTAGTAAATCCTCGGCCGATTCAAACTGGGTAACTAAATATTCTTTTGACAGCCAGTCAGTTAGGCTTGCTCTCAGCGCCGCATCGTCTTCAACCAGAATCACCCGAAATGGCTTCATTTGATCCTTGCCGTTTCGTTTAAAGGGATTTGGATCTCAAAACATGCTCCACCCCGTTCATGATTCGATGCGGCAATGTTCCCTTGATGCCGTTCGATGATGGTTTTACTTAACCACAGACCTACTCCAAGCCCGCTTGGTTTGCTTGTTTTGTAGAGTTCAAATAGGGATTCAAAGGCTGTGGGATTAATCCCCAGACCACTATCCACAATAGAAAGGTAGGCGTAGGACTCATTATTGCCAATGCTAATCAAAATTTCTCGAACATCTGAATTATTCTCGTTGATTGCATCGATCGCATTATTAAACAAGTTAATGAGTACTTGTTGCAGTTGAACGCCATCACCAAAAACAACAGGGTTAGATTGATATTTCTTGAGCAGAGTAATCCGTTTCGATTGGAGTGTTGGTTTAATAATCTCAAGGACTTCGTTGCAGACTTTTTGCAAATTAATTGACTCGAATTTCTCAATCTTAGAACCAAAGAGCTGCCTTAAATTTTGTACCAAGCTCGATAATTGATTCGATTGGCTGCAGATTTCATCTAAAGATGTAATGGTGTGCGTATTGTCATCGAAGGGTGATAGATCGCGACGCGCTGTTTCTGCTCGAATGGCAATCGTAGTTAAGGGCTGACTTAATTGATGCGCTAATGAACTAGCAAGCGCACTAATGCCAATGAATCGGTTTGAGGCAATTAAGCCTCGCAAAAACTGATTTTTTTCTTCAATGGCTTTGACGAGAGGTTGATTCAGGATGTTTTCGGTTGGATTGGATTGATCGACCCAAGTAATCCGAAATCCTATGTAGGTTAAATAGCGAAAGCTACCCAATATCATGAATAGCGTGAAGGCGACGATCGCCATTGTGCTTGGTTCTCCCCTGGGCATGATGGGGGCGCTCGTAAAATTAGCCATTATCCGAATGAGTCCAAAACAAATCAAACCCAATGCAATCCACTTCAGAAATTGAACAAACTGATTATTGGGAAATCTTGGCAACAATACATATTTGTATGCCCAATAATTCGCTATAAATAGACCTGTCAAAATGAGCGTATTGGTGAGAATGATCCAACGGTAGTTGGATTCATTACGATGCATTTCGGCTATTATCGTAAGTGTGCCAAGCGCAGCCACTCCTAATACAAGCCACTTTTTATCGATCTTCCTGGTGATGCAAAGCGTGCTGTATAAGATGACTATCTCAGATACTGGGGCCGCTAAATTTGGGATTCCAATCGTAATTGCATTAAGAGGCGCGACGTTAATATTCACTAAAAATATGATGCCGCAACTAATGACCATGCATAGTTCTGACAATAATACATAATGGGCGGAGGGATCTAATCGTGCTCTAAACGCAGCAATCAATAGCCCACTTGAAATCAGGGTGAATAGAAAGTACGCAAGACTGAGCGCTGCAAATGAATTCATATTGGTTGCATTACAACTGTAATTATTCGTGACTCAACTGGACTATCTAAGTTTATGGTCTTTTTAATAAAGTCGATAGATCATTCGGGGCAATCAAGCTTGCCTGCTTTAAAACTGTACTAAAGTACATTTTAGTGTCTAAATAACGTGTTTTACTGATTACGATTTTTAGAAAGCCTGTAGCTTGAAATTACTCATTCAGAGATGTTTCTGTTGTTGTCATCAACGTAATCCATTTTTTGGGTCCCCAGTTAAAATAAGTATTCTTCTGGAGCTTTTTTGTTACTCATTTCCTCCTTCGTTGCTTTCAATCATGTTGTATTAATGAAATATTTACTCCTCCTTTTTATTAGCCTATTTTTGTCCACTGCTTGGGCGAAAGATTTATTAGTTCCCCTTTCTAAGTTTGAAAACAACTCAAAAGATCTTTCAAAGGATCGAGTAATCGAATTTTGGGGTTATCACAACTACGAGGGCAACGATAATTATCAAGATATTTTGAAATTGCGCTATTACAACCCATTGGAAGTTGGAGATTGGCAAGGCAGAATTCGATTGGATACCTCAGTCTCCTCGGATTACAACTCACAAATGAGTTCAAATAACTCAGGGAAATACAGCGCTGGTAATACGATGGTGACTGTTTGGGGGCAAGATAGATCGTTTTTAAAACCCTTAGGCGCTTTAGTTGGCGGCCGAGTGATATTTCCTTTTGGCAATAATGGTCAATGGGCCGTGGGTCCACAACTCAGCTGGGTTTTCTCCCCCAAAGTAGATTCTGTGTTGCGTGTCACCGATTTTTCGCCATTGATTCGGTATATGTATGGTTTTGATTCTAAGAACAACAGTGATGCAGTAAATACTGGTCAGCCCGCCTTGTTACGCAATTTGCAGATGTTTCCTACGGTTGGATTTCAACTGACACCGAATACGGCATTGCGACTCTGGGATGAGAATGGACTTACTTATAACTCTGCAGGCGGGGGATGGTTTATTCCAATTGATGCGATGGTGTTGCATCAACTTACTAAAAATGTTGCTGTTGCAGTTGGCGCTAGCAAGCAAGTTGTGCAAACCTATCGCCAATATGATTGGTCAGCCTATGGGAAGATTTCATACAATTTTTGAGGGCCTTGACAAGACTTAATCCCCGCGGGAACGCATATATATGGAATATTCTTTAGCGTACACCACTAATTAAGTGCTTTATTTGGCAAGGATTGGTAAGATCAATTACGAAAATTAAATAGAGTATTTGCAGTGCTGCAAAAAAATAAACTTTAAATCATGAAAGAATGTAAATGAACCAAATACTATTGAGAAGAATGATGGCAGTATCCTTGTCTTTGACCTTAGCAATTGCGCCGATTACAAGCCAGGCTTGTACGAGCTTCTTGTTAAAAGGCAGCGATGGCGGTTTTGTATATGGTAGAACCATGGAGTTTGGTTTGCCCTTAAAGTCTGAGCTAGCAATCATTCCTCGAAATTTTAAGGTTCCAGGGGTTGGGGTAGATGGTAAACCAGGCACTGGTTTAAATTGGACTACTAAATACGCCACTGCTGGTATGAACGGCTTAGGTTTGCCAGTCCTGGTAGACGGCATGAATGAAAAAGGGTTGGTTGGTGGACTATTAAATGCCCCCAATACCGCTGTATATCAAGTTGTGTCACCTACTGAATCTGCAACTAGCATCGCCTCTATTCAGATGCTTATGTATGCCCTAACCAATTTTGCTACTGTTGACGAAGTCAAGGCAGGTTTTCAGAAGATAAAAATTAATCGCTCGACGATTCCAGCCTATAACAATCAGTCCGCACCAGTACGCATGACTTTGCATGATGCCAAAGGCAAGAGTATCGTAATAGAGTACCTTAAGGGTGAGATGGTAATTACCGATAATCCTACTGGTGTAATGACAAATGATCCCGCATTTAGGGACCAGTTGAATAGCATTGGCAGTTACGCAAACCTTACTAGTGTTGAGAAAAATTCAATCGTAATTAATGGCGCTACCTACGCACCCCCCAGTTCTGGTAGTGGTCTACATGGCATGCCTGGCGACTACCTAAGCCCCAGCCGCTTCATTCGTGCAATATTTTTGACCAAGTCTGTACCAACGACATATACCACTTTGCAGCAAAACAATACTGCGTGGCATATTTTGGGAAGCTTTGATATTCCTCCCGGCGCAATCAGTTTACCGGCTACCAATGCCTACGGCGGCGGTGCTGGTGGTATCGAAATTACGGAGTGGTCAGTTGTGGCTGACAATAAAAATATGATCTATAACCTGAAGATGTTTGAAACAACCAACATCTATTCTTTTGATTTAAAGAAGATGAATGTAAATGCAAAGGAAGTGAAGTACATAAAATTAGATAAGCCTTTGGCAACAATTCAATTAAACTAATTTTTTAATATACATGGCAAACTAAGCCCTCATCGATGCTGATGAGGGCTTTTAGAAACAGGCATCATAGAAAACCGCAGAACGGTGGTGTCACACGCGATGTTTGCACGCCAAGATCAGTTGCAGCAGTTTAAAGAGAAGAACATATTGCCCATCATGCTGATTAATCACCTATGGATGTATGGCGATGTTTATAAAAAAACCGTTGGTGCGGAGCGGGCCGCCAATCAAAATCCCCTGAAATGGGTGGAGTCAGCTGGACTTCGAGTGGGCATCCACAATGACACCCCATCTTCAGGGCCGAGCGCGCTGTTCTCGATGTGGACTGCGGTGAACCGCAAGACCCTGGGCGGCACGACCTTGGGTCCTGAGCAGCGGATCAGCCCATATCGGGCCTTGCAGGGTTTTACCAGTAGTCCTGCTTATCAATACAAAGAAGAATTCAATAAAGGCAAGCTAGCAAAAGGTATGTTGGCTGACCTGGTTGTGCTGGATCAAAATCCATTGAAAGTCGATGTCAATGACATCAAGAACATCCGTATTCTGAAAACCATTAAGGGTGGGGTAGAGCGCTTTAGTCGTTGAATATCGAATGCGTCCGTGGAATGCATAGCTGCGCATCCAGAGCAAGTGCAGCCCAGCGCATCCGGGCGGCAGTTATCTAAAATGCTTTGGCATAGCGCATTATTAGACGATTGCTTTCCATAAAACCATTCATGGTGGCAATGTCGTTCCCATATTGCACGGTAAATCGACCGATGCGCGTTTGGGCTACGCCGCTGACGAAATAGCGCTGGGTTACGAGGGTATTGTTACGCTCAACCCCATTCCATGCGGTTTCACCGCCAGAGACGTAGACATACGATGCAGCGATCGTATAGATTTGATTAAGTCGGTAAATCGGCCCAGCTTGAGCGGTATACAAGGGTTTTTGCGTGAGTTGTAGATTTTGGTTGGATAAGCACGCTGCAGCGCAGGCACTATTAGCGCCATACCAGGTGGTATCGACAGCAACTGCAGCATCTACATTTTTGCTGATGGGGCGCTGGTAGCCCATTTGCAGTGCTTGGGCATAGCGATTGCTACCCAGGTTGAAGGCTTTGGCATTGGAATACTCACCGGTAGGTAAAAACAGGTAAGCCGCAAGCCCAAGGTATGTTCTGGTCGCACGATTAGAGTAAGGCCAAATCGCCGTCACGATGCTGGAGTCCGCCATGCCTTTGCTGCCCGGAAAGGCCGCCAGCGATCCATCGGTAGAGAGGGCGCCCGTTCCGGTTTGTACGAAGCTCACTGCAGGCAGTGAGCCAATGGTGTAGGTATGGGTTAACCGAAAAAACACCGAATTGCTTTCGAGCTTTGGATCCGCACCAGTATTGACTCCGTTTTTGAATAGATCGTTGTTTTGGCTGTTTACATAGGATATGGTTGCTACGGTGATATTCGGTAGCGGGGCGACAATGTCGCCCGGCTGTAGGTCAATCGCCAAGGCAGGGCGAAATAGCCCGCTCAGAGCAATTAGAACTAGAAGATAACCTGTATTTTTCATCAGTGTCTATTCTACTTAATTCACCAGTTTAGGTAGTTCAAAACCAGTATTCATTGATTTGGTACAGATTTCTTGAGGAAGCCATCCTATTTTCGTAATTTCTATTACAGTAGGCTGTTACGAGAAAAATTAAATAGGAGCCATATGAACACACTTGATGCCATTCGCCAGCGGAGGGCTGTAAAGCAGTTTGATGCTATGCACCAGATTAGCCCGGCTGAAACCGATGCATTAATTGATCTGGCGATGCAAGCCCCATCCTCTTTTAATATCCAGCACTGGCGTTTAGTCAATGTCAAAGACAAGGCATTGCGAGTGCAGTTGCGTGCAGCAGCGCACGATCAAGCGCAGGTTACCGATGGATCACTGTTGTTTGTAGTGACCGTGGACATCAAAGCATGGGATAAAGACCCTGCACGTTACTGGGTGAATGCGCCCAAGGCGGCGCAAGATATCTTAGTGCCATGGATTAATCCATTTTATTCAGGCAATGAACAGTTGCAACGCGATGAAGCGATGCGTTCTGCCGGAATCCTATTGCAAACCATGATGTTGGCAGCAAAGGCGATGGGATACGACTCATGCCCCATGGTTGGCTTTGATTTTAAGAAGGTCGCTGAATTAATTCATCTACCAAAAGACTATGCGGTCGCTGCAATGCTGGTGATTGGTAAAGGAACTCAGGCCGCATGGCCCAAGCCTGGATTTATTTCTAAATCAGAAATGGTGATTGACAATCATTTTTGATATGCTCAAAAGCGCATTATTAACTGCTCTGCTGTTCTCTAGTGCATCCACATTCGCGCTGGAGTTTTCTGATATTGCTACGGAAGGCCAGATTAAATATTTAAAAGAGCGCCCTGATCCTGGGGCTTACTCCTATGAATCCCGTGTAAAGATTACGCCAGCAAGTTTGGAGAGTGGCAGTGTGCAGATTGCAACCTGCCATTACCAACTCGACCCCATCCGTAAGGTAGTGATTGTGTTTAATCCCAATCGCATTCAGGCGATTGCAGTCAAGAGCCTTGAGAAGATGGCTTCAGCTGAAGTAAAGAACAATCAAGTGGTTTTGACCGACGTTGAGCGGGGCGCATCCATTTGCATTGATCTGCAATCCAAAGCCTTGGATCAAGTTGGAACCGGCCAATATCGCTTGAATGCTGGGCCTCTGATGCGCCGTTATTTTGACGGCTTCTTGCCGATGGCGGCGAAGCTACGCGTGGATTGGCCTGCCAATATGCTGGTTGTAGAGAAAACCATGCCGTCTGAGAAAGAAGGCATTCAGGTGGTGCAGGGGAATGATGGCGTGCAATTGGATATGATTTTTGCAGGCAAGATGAATGCGCAAATTTACCTAAAAAAGCCTGATTAAATTACATCGTGCAGTAAGTACCCCTTTTTTATAATGTGTCCCTATGCCCTATAACGGTCGTTAACTCACCATGCTCTATCTCCGAAAATCCAGTGATCGCGGCTATGCTGATCATTGCTGGCTCAAAAGTTTCCATTCCTTTTCATTTGCTGGTTATCAAGACCCTCAATTTATGGGGTGGGGCAATTTACGCGTGATCAATGAGGATCGGATTGCTGCCGGGCGGGGTTTTGGTAAGCACGGCCATCAAGATATGGAAATCATTAGTTACGTTCTATCGGGTGAGCTGGCGCACGAAGACAGCATCGGAAACGTGAAGGCAATTCCACCGGGGGATGTTCAGCGCATGAGTGCAGGTACCGGCGTGGTCCACAGCGAGTTTAATCATGCACCAGATGAAGAGACCCATTTTTTACAAATCTGGATCGAACCACTGCATATAAACGTTGAGCCTGGATACGAGCAGAAATCGATTCCATTGAAAAGCAAGCAAGGATGCTTGCGCTTAATTGCATCGAGCGATGGCGCCCACGACTCAGTCACGATGAACGCCGATGCCCGGATTTTTGCTGGCTTGTTTGATGGCGATGAGTCTGCTCGTTTGGAGCTCAATCCAGCGCGCAAAGCATACGTTCATTTGGTGCAAGGTAAGTTACTAATTCAAGGGCAGCAGCTTGAGGCAGGGGATGCGCTCATGATCGAGGGTGAGAGCCTGCTGAAACTGGAGCAAGGCGTAGATGCTGAAGTCTTGGTTTTCGATCTGGCGCCGTGATTTTGCCGTCAAATTAAGGGCTTCATACGACCCGCTGTCCTTAAATTGGTATAGCTTCAATAAAACCCTAGGCAAGACGGCGGGTATTTTGCGCTCAGCAGGCTAAGCAGATATCAGCTACATTTGGGGGTATACGACTACTGCCATTTCGCATGGAAGTGCGTAATATATAAGCGTTAAATCCTCGATAAATAGAGCTATGCAAACACCATCTCCTGAATTAGTTGAATTGACTTACGTCAGCCAGCCAGCTGAGGAGATGTCATTTTTAGGGTTGATGCGCCTTCTGTATCACTCGTACCTTCGCAATCAGGCCCTCGGCATTACTGGGGTTTTAATTTTTGAAGACCAACGCTTTGGTCAAGTCATCGAGGGCCCAACTCACTCCATCGATCGTCTGTGGGATAAGATCCAAAAAGACGTGCGCCATAAAAACGTCAAGCTGATTAACCGTAAAGTGATTGAGCGCCGCAGTTTTTTAAAGTGGACCATGATTTTTCAAGGCAATGAAGAAATTGCCAATCGCCTTCCCGAGGTCAAGGCTGCAGTAGAGCAGGGTGATTTTCCAAGCGATCACCCCCTGCTAGTTGCGCTACGCAACGAAATCCAGCACGACTAGATAACTTATTTTTTTGCAGATGTAAGCGCAAGCGACATGCGGTCCATTGCTTGCTCCAATAGGGCACGCTGCGTACCAAAATTGAGTCGGACAAATTGCGGCGCATTGAATTGGGAGCCGGGCGATAGCGCAACTCCAGCCCCTAAAAAAAGTGCATGCGGGTCAGCGCAATTCAGGTCGCTGCAATCAATCCAGGCTAAATAGCTCGCCTCCATCGTCGCCATACTGAGGTGGCGCATTGCCTGTATGCGGGCTGCGACATAATCGCGATTGCCCCGGAGGTATTGCAACAGAGATTGTCTCCAGCTTTCCCCGTCTCGTATTGCAGCCATGGTAGCGGTATAGGCTAATAAGCCAGGATCAGCAATCGTGCGATGTAAGTCGGTTTGCATTGCTTCACGTAGGCGGGGATTTTCAGCGACAGCCCATGCCAAACCAATGCCTGGAAAATTAAATACTTTGTTGAGTGACATGAGTGTGACAGTACGCATCGAGGTGCTTTTACTGAGGCTGGCAATCGGGGTATGGCGCGTCTTGGGATCAAGTACCAGCCCTGCATGAATCTCATCAGAGCAAATGAGGATGTCGCGTTCTTCACAGAATGCCGCGAACTGCTGTAATTCGGATGCGGTGTAAACCGTACCGCCCGGATTTTGAGGATTGCAGAGCAAAGCCAATTTTGTACTGGCTTTGCAAGATTGACCAAGCGTTTGCCATGGCAGAACCCATCGATCATGGCTCAGCACGAGGGGAATTTCAGTAAAGGGTCGGGGGCCTTCAGAGCAGGCTAAGCGCAGGTGGTGATAAACCGGTTGCGGGACTATGAGGTGCTCTCCTGGGCTGGTCAGCTGGCGAACGGCAGTGTAAAGCCCAGAAACGACGCTCGGCAAAATGACAATCCAGTCGGGATCCACTTCCCAGTTGTATTGATTAGCTAAATAGAGCGCAATTTCATGGCGCAAGGAATTGGGCGCGTGGGTGTAGCCGAAGACCCCATGCTGCACACGCTCGGCAAGTGCGCCCGTCACGCAAGGCGGTGACTGAAAATCCATATCCGCCACCCATAGTGGAATCACATCGCCAGCAGCGTACCGATCCCAACGTATCGAGTCACTATTGCTGCGGTCTACGGGGGCATCAAAATCAAAAGACATGCTTTGATTGTACTAAGTGGGCGACACTGCCGTTTTCCTGCACTAAAGTAGCTGGCGAGCAAATACCGCGATTTAAGGCTACCATTACGCTATATCTTTAAAAAGAAAGTGTTGCCCCATGCTAAAAACCGTCCGAATAAAACTAGCTCGATGGATCTTGGGCGAGCACTGCGCCTGTTATAAGATGGGCTATCACCCCCTTGTCGATTTTCGTCAAAAAAGTGCCGATACGGAAGCAAAAGCAAAAGCGCGTCAGGCCTAGGCAAATTTATATTAAGGAAGCGGAATGAGTAACAGTAAAGCGGTAGAAACAAAAAATAAAATAGTCACCATTTATGGTGGATTAACGATTGCCTTCATTGTGATTTTTGGCGGCATTTCAGTCTTATCTTGGTTTGTATCGGCACTCAACTTCTAGTTTGTTACGCACTGCGTAGAGCTGCAGCAATATCATTGTTTACCGTTTGTTTGATCGCTTTGATGCCGCTCTCTTTTTTCGCGCTCCTTGCGTAGGTCGCGAAATTGCCACCAAGCAAATAGCACTACTCCGCCAAATACTAAAAAGAGCTCAATAACAATGATGGGGGCGAATTCACTCATAGTCGATATTTGCATTCTGCATAAACGAAATCATACCGCGCAGCTAGCATCTCCGTGAATATCTTTCTGACTGGCGCAACCGGCTTTATCGGAAGCCATTTTTTGGACAACTGCCTGGCACAGGGTCATGCCCTTGTCTGTTTAGTTCGCAGCGCGGCGCAAGTCAATTTAATCGAGGCAAAAGGGGCGCAAGCATGGGTTAGCAGCCCCGGCGATCAAGCGGGCTTAGTGGAGGCCTTGGCTGGAATGGATGTACTCATTCATGCGGCAGGTTGCCGTGATTTAGCGGGACCCGTTTTAGCGTTTGAGCACAGCAATATCGATTTAACCCGCAGTCTAGTGGACGCTGCTACGCAGGCTGGAGTTAAGCAGTTTATTTACATCAGTGCTGCATCGCTTGTGATGAATGAGCCCACACCCATCCTCAATGCAGCGGAATCCTACCCAGTCCGGATTCGCCATTATTTGCCTTATACCCGCAGCAAAGCCTTGGCCGAGGCATATGTCTTAGCAGTACAGCAGAGCACTATGAAGGTAGTGGTACTGCGCCCCAGTTTTGTTTGGGGCGAGGGCGATAGCATCGATACCGAGATTGGTCCGGCATCCAATCGCGGTCAATTTGGTTGGTTCAGTCAAGGCCGCTACCCCTTTGCAACGTGTTCGATTGCTAATTTGTGTGATGCATTGCAACTTGCCATGCAATATACCCAGTCAGGATATGTTTTTAATATCAGCGATTGTGAGCCGGTTGATTTTCGAGCATTTATGAGTCAGCGACTGAAGGTCAGTGGCTTTCCGGTGCCCACATTATCTGTACCCAGAACGCTGGCTTGGTGGCTTGGCGCTTTTACTGAAACTGGCTGGAAATACCTACCAATGCCAGGTAAACCGCCGATCGTTCGAGAAATGGTGCGTTTAATGGGCCATCCATTTGCCGTCTCAATAGTGCACGCCAATCAAGAGTTAGGCTATACGGCACCGCATTCAATCGAAGCAGGAATGCGGGCAATTGCCAGTCATAAATAGGCTAAATAGGGTATTGATTCCAGCCGTCAGCAATAATTGCTTGGAATTACTATAATTTAGTCGTTAAGAAGAACGGTATCCGTACTTCGGTTTATCTGAGCTAGGAATTGCAATGCGTATTGAAGACAAGGATCCAGCACGGCATGCGGGCATCGAGTACCCGATGGAAGTGGGCGCCCCTGTTTTTGCGCCCATTAAGGTTACCGAAGAAAAAGACAAAGCCGTTAACGTAGCACGTCAAAATGCCAAGCAAGAGTACGACCGCATTATGGAGCAGGCAACGGTTCTCATGAAACAGGCAAAAGCGCTGCAGTCGCGTTTAGATGCCACCGAAATGGTCCATGCCGCTAAATTTGGTTTTAACCCCATTCATGGCAAAACCTATTTTTTGTATTACGACCAGCGCAATCAAACGAATTTACTACTGCAAAATGGGCCACACGATTGGACCTGCGGTGTTCCGGCAAACTGGAACTACCTGATGACAGTCAAAAAACTGGGTGACAGCACCTGGGAACAAATCGAAGAAACAGTCGAATAGATTTTTAACGCCACAGCGACCTAAGCTGCAGTGAACTCAGTCCTCTATTGGTTTCGGTCCGACCTGCGGCTGGAAGATAATCCCAACTTTTTATTAGCATGCAAGGCTGCGGATAGGCTACTGCCAATCTATGCCCATGCACCGCAAGAATCGCTCATCTGGGGCTTTGATCGGATTGGCCTGCACCGCCAGCAGTTTTTATGCGATGCGCTGAGTGATTTGCGCCAAAAGCTAGCGCAGCTTGGATCCGATTTACTGGAATTGCCAGCCCCCTCAGGCGACTCGATACCTGCTATCGATCGAGTGATAGAGGCAGCGCAACGCTATGGAATTACAGCGATCTACTGTGAAGTGATTCATGCGCCCGAAGAAATACAGGCGCTTGCACTTTTAAAGCAGGCAGGATTAACGGTCCACGCTGAGCTCGAGTCAACCATAATTGCCGTGCGTGATTTGCCATTCGAACCGCATGCGATGCCAGATCAGTTCACGCAGTTTCGGACAAAAATCGAAAAAGCAAAACACCTGTTTACCGATCCCGTTTCAGCCCCGAGCCACATTCCGCCATTGCCGGCTGATTTCAAGCGATCCGAAGTTGCAGATGCGCAGAGCCCAGTTAAAACAGAGCTTGCCCCTCATAATGACTATTCACACAGCTCCTTCCCTTATTACAGTGAGGTTTGCCGTGGCGGCACAAGGGCAGCAGAAGCGCATCTACAGCAATATCTAGAGCGCGCACTGCCGCACTCGTATAAGGCAACGCGCAATCAACTGCATGGCCTCGATTATTCGAGCAAGCTGTCACCGTGGCTCGCATTGGGGAGTATTTCAGCGCGCAGTGTGATGAAACAGCTAAAGCAGTTTGAGTCAGAGCAGGGCGCCAATGAGGGAAGTTATTGGCTTTGGTTCGAACTACTTTGGCGTGATTACTTCCGTGTGCTCCACCTAAAATACGGCAAGCAGTTGTACTGTGCAAGTGGTTTAAATCAATCGGAAAAACCAATACACAATGCTAGGGGCTTTGGGCATTGGTGCTCAGGCACAACCGGGGAATCGATTGTCGATGCCGGCATGCGCGAACTGAGCGCCACTGGTTATCTATCGAATCGCTTGCGCCAAGTGGTGGCGAGTTATTTAATCTATGATTTGCATTCGGACTGGCGTGCAGGTGCTGCTTGGTTTGAGGCTCAGTTACTGGATTACGATGTGTATAGCAACCAAGGCAATTGGCTTTACATTGCTGGCAGGGGTACTGACCCACGGGGTGGACGTCGTTTTAACCCTCAAAAACAAGCCCAAGACCACGATGCCAATGGCAGCTACCGCGCGTTGTGGTTAGGCGACTGATCAAGGCACAAAGCAGATAGGATCGTTTGTGCATGGATTTCGACGGTAAGACCAATGTCTTTGCCATATCCACCCGCCATCGCAATGGCCACCGGTAGCGCATTGGCCGCCGCCCAGCTGTAGACCTCTTGATCGCGTGCTTGCATTCCTTCCTGTGTCAGACTGAGCTTGCCTAAGCGGTCATGTTCGTGGGCATCTGCGCCAGCAAGGTAGATAATAAATTGGGGATTAAATTGCGTCTTAAGGATATGCAGCGCATTACTTAAGGCATCTAGGTACAGGGCATCACCACACCCATTGGGTAGCGCCATATCCAAATTACTTTCTTCTTTTTGAAACGGAAAATTATTTTCACCGTGCAGGGATAAGGTAAAAATACGTTCGTCGTTTTGTAGAATAGCCGCAGTGCCATTACCTTGGTGCACGTCTAGGTCAACGATCGCTACCCGAAAATCACTGCCTTGGGTTTTTTGTAGCACGCGGGCAGCGACGGCGGCATCGTTAAACACACAAAAACCACCGCCATGGTCTCGGTAGGCATGGTGGGTGCCGCCGGCTAAATTAACCGCTACCCCATCAATGAGTGCCGACTGGCATGCCGCAATGGTGGCGCCAACCGATCGCTTGGAGCGCTCTACCATGCGCTGACTCCAAGGAAAGCCGATTGCACTTTGCTCTTGAGGGCTGAGCTCGCCTGCAACTACTTTTTGAATATAGCTTGGTGTGTGCGCGTAGAGTAACTGGGTATCGCTTGCAATCGGTGCTTCGATCAAATGAATTTGCGGATGTGTCGCAATGGCTTCCCGCAGTAAGCGGTACTTCTGCATGGGAAAGCGATGGCCTTCTGGCAGGGGCAAGACAAAGTGGTCGGTGTAAAAAGCCTTCACAGAAGTAGCAAGCTAATGTGCGGCAATGATGGTGTTTGCCAATGCTTGGCCACTGAGCCATGCGCCTTCTACTCGGCCACCATGCAGCCAATCACCGCAATAGCCAATACCGCGCTCGAAATCGCAATGAAAGCGTTCTTGGTGGCTCGTGTCACTGCTGGCGTAGCGCCAGCGATGGATGGCGTATTCTGCTGGAGCCTTACCACCCAGAGCAATGAAAGCCTCAATCATCTGGGGCGCAATGGCGAGTGGGTCAGCATCAATGTGATCTTGGCTCCACTGCGCTTGCCCATGAATCACCCATACTTCCTCGCCGATTCGCTGGGGTTTGGCATTATTGCGTGCCACCCAACTCAGAATGCCTTCATTAATGAAGGCGGCTTCAAACGGCATGGTGATCGCTTGATTTAAGCGCAGCATCATGGTCCAGCACCCTTCGGTTTTTGCTTTGTCGTGCAAGCTGCTAATGGCAGGATCAATTGCGTTAGTCAGTACAAGCGCTTGGGGCGCGGGTATTGCTAAAACTACCCAATCGGGTTGGTAATCCAGTAGGCCATGTTCCGCTGTATGCAATTGCCACTGCGCTTGCAGTCGATTCAGGGACGTGATGGTGTGACTGGTCTGTATTTCAAGGGACTTAGCTAAGTGGTGGGCAGGGGAGGTCATCCACGGCGTACCAACATAGCGTGCATCACTGGGCTTACTGCCATGCCACACTTGGTTTTCATAAACCCCGATTGGGGTATGCCACTGTGCGGCTACCCCTTGTTCAAGCCAAACTGCGAGTTGCTCCTGAAAGGCAGGATCCCGTGCAGTAAAGTAGCGTGCACCGTGGTCGCATTGCCAGCCGTCGCCTTTGCGCGTGCTCATGCGCCCAGCAACACTCCGGCTTTTTTCAAATACCTTCACCTGCATACCTGCTTTGACTAAGGCGCTCGCGCAACTCAGGCCAGCTAAGCCAGCGCCGATCACGGCAATCTGACTTTTTTTCCCTATCCTAGGTAGAATTAATGCCATGGCGTATTTTTATAGGCGGAGTCTGAAATGAGTAATGTAGATAAGCGGTGTTGTGGTTCCGGCGTTTGCATTATCAACGAAGCAGGTGAGTGTTGGTGTGGTCAACGCTGGGATGGAACGAAAATGAGTTTTGTACCGCTGAACAGCGCTTCAGTAGCGGAACCAGGCCGTGATGACCAAGCAGCAACTCCCAATCAAACCAAAAATCAGAGCGGCACGAAATCCTAGACTTGCAGTTTGGGTTCAGATGGAATGCATGAGCGGCCCGCTTGCTGCTCTGCTTGTTTTAGCCAGGGGGGCTTTGCGCCCTTAGCACTATTGCCCATATCGCGAAACTGCTCTGGTGTCAGCCGCCTCTCTAAGGCACTAACAACACAACTGCAATACGGCATAAAGTCAGCATCAGTTACCTTATCGCTGAACCGCTGGTGAATGCTGCGTTGTTGATCAACGCACTGTTGGGTAAAGAGCTCTTTTTTTGAGCTGGCCTTAGCGAGGGGTGGATTTGCATTAAGTAAGCAAACACTTACGAAGATTGCTCCAAGGGGTTTATAAATCGAGTGCATTTGGTATTCCAGTTAAAAACCCACTGTGAGCAAACTTCATACCGAGTAATACTAGGGGAATTAGCGAATCCGTGCTGCCTGGTAACGCAGGAAGGCTTTTCTACCAGCCAGAAGGGCAGTTAAAACGACAGCGATGGAGGAGAAAAATGATTTCATGGGACTCTTTCTAGTTAAATTTAACAACTTTTAAGGGAAAACCCTTATGCCGACTATACGCCATTAACTAGCAGTGTGCAGAAGCCCATAAAACCCCAATTCCAGTAGACCTATTAAGGGCTTTGCAAGGCCTTTTGGATGTCGTTTGCGATGCTGGCGGGATCGTCTGCAGAGCCATAGCGGCATAGAACCTCCCCTTTGCGATTAACCAAAAACTTCGTGAAATTCCACTTGATGGCTTCCGTGCCCAAAATACCAGGGGCGGCATGCTTTAGGAATTGAAATAAGGGGTGGGCATTCTCGCCATTGACATCGGTTTTTTCAAATAGCGGGAAAGTAGTCTGATAGCGCGTATTACAAAATTGCTCGATTTCAGTAGCGCTACCCGGTTCCTGTCCGCCAAACTGATTGCACGGAAAGCCCAACACTTCAAATCCACGATCCTGAAACTGCGCATAGAGGTTTTGTAGGCCAGCGTACTGGCTAGTGAAGCCGCAGCGACTGGCAACGTTGACGATGAGTAGGACTTTGCCGATGTAATCGCTCGTCTGTTCGGTATCGCCATTCAATCGAGTGAGTTTACTATTGGGCAGCATGGGGATTTCCTTTAGTGGAATTGAGTCCATAAATACGGCGGTAGGAGTGGGCAGCCACCCCGTTTTTTAGTGCCTTACGGACGGGTTTTGCGATCAGGTTAATGGCGGATTGAACTGCGTTTCGTTCAAACGTGGATGGGACTCTACGGCCGATGAGTGGGTAGGCCCAGTCGGGTAAATTGAGGAAACCCGCTTTACTGACAAGCCGCACAAATGGCCGTGAATGCAAGCTACTGGGGTATTCATCCAGCAGGCTTACTATGGCGCGTGCCCGCTCGCCGAAGTGCAGTTCGGGTACATAAGCGGCTATCGCCTTATCTGTATCGAGCGCAGTATCAGGCAACTCAACTGCGCCGAGTCGATTCCCGATCAAGCGCATTTCGCTAAAGTAGCGATCCATATCAGCCTTTGCTACATTAGGATTGCGATAGCAAAGATAGGCGCGCATGAAGCTACTCGTTTCAGTCAGGTGGACCCAATTCAATAAATGCGGATCACTGGCACTGTAGGGCTTGCCAAATTCATCGGTGCCGGTAATGTGCCCATGAATACGATTTACCTTGTCAATCATCCCATTGGCCATTGCGCTTGGGCCATAGGTAGTGGCGGCAATAAAAAAAGCAGTGCGACCAAGACGACCCTGTAAATCCGTCCGAAAGCTGGAGTGATCCCAAACTCCGGCCAGCGCCCCTGGGTGCAATGCTTGCAAGACCAGTGAAGAAATACCGCCGATCATCATTGCCATAAAATCAGCATGTACTTCCCATGGCATGGAGTCGGGGCCGAGAAGGCCAGGATCGCCGGCAGGCGTTAGGAAGGCAGTAGGCGGACCACTTCCACCAACCAGTTGACGCACCATTTGCTGAATAAAGAGATCTACCATCATGATCCTTGACTCATGTTAAGTGAAGGATATCAATGGAGCGTTGAATTTAAATCAACGCCGTCCGCGAGCAACTCCTGAATTAAATCCAGGCGTAATCGCGGATTAGTTTGCATCAGTAGGTGATTTTTTTGGGAGACCGACAGTGGCAGTATCTCCGCTAAGCGATTCGAGACCCAGGCGCAATCATTTAGGCGATAGGGCTCCTGAAAGGGGAGCTGATTCTCGCTGAGGCCTTGTTTTTGTACTGAAGTAATAATTTCAGAGAGTAGTAGTGCAGTGTCATTTAATTCATCAGGAACAGGCATGCCCGGATCCGCAGCAATGCACTGCACCTCGCCCATCCATAAACCGTTTTTTTCGCGCCGCGACTGCAGCAGTGAAAACCGTGCATGCCCAACAGAGCGCGTCATATATAGGGCTGGCTGGATTGGATCAAATTCAATAATGTGGGCGAGGGTACCAAACTGAGACAAGAGGATGTTGGGCTTTGCTGGATCTTCTATTTCAGCGCCTTCCTCAATGCCAACAATCCCAAAGAATTCTTGATTTTTAAAGCAGGTTTTCATCATATCGAGGTAGCGCACCTCAAATATCTTGAGGGCAATGATGCCATCCGGAAATAAAACCGTTTGCAGCGGAAATAAGGGAATCCAAAAGGGTTTTGTGAGAACAGTCATAGCTGCAATGTACAGGATCTAATGCAATTCTGCAGCGGGGCTGGTGGACGCCGCTTAGGAAACAACCTTCGATAGAATCGCCTCGTGGCGCATAGCCCATGTTGGAATGCCGGATTCTTGGTTATTGAAAACCTGCGCTATAAAGTCAAGGCTAAGCTCTTGTGTCGCTTCTTTGACTTGATGGTTTAAAACGGCGCCGCCTGAACGGGTGCGATCAGTAAACATGCTGTGCGAGCCGCCTTCAAAAACAGCCAAGGCTTTGCGTTCACTGCCAATGGCTTCAAATATTGCCAAGCGATCAGGATAGCCGCTAAAGTAGCCTGGGATTTGGATGTTGTCTTCAGTGGCTGTAATGTGCAAGGTAGGCAAGCGAACTGGTTGCAAGATCGAATCCAATGCGCTTTGACCATAAAACCGCGGCGCTGAAATCAGGATGGCAGCTTTGATGCGGGGATCGCGCAGATCAATTGGAATGGCGTTCTGACTTACGCGTGCCCCAGAGGCAAGCAGCGTGGTATTGGCCCCATACGAGTGCCCAGCAGCAATAATCTGATGTGGGTTGATTGCTTGCCCCAGCGGGTCGCTCAATATCTGTGTCAATGCAAAGCGTAAGTCCACTACCCGAGCAAGCGCCTCTTGTTCTTGAGCGGCTTCTTGTAGCCTGGAAACTAGATTAAAGGGGTTGCCAAACCAGATCGAGCGATCGCTACCCACGTGCTGGACATGTAAGCTGGCTAGTCCATGGCTTGCCCAGTAGCTTCCGAGGTAGCTATAACCGAGGCGCGATCCACCGATGCCATGGGAAAAAATAATGAGGGGTGCGGGAGCTGCAGAGGATGATGTGATTGGCTGGTAAAGCCGAACGGGGACAGGGCGCTCACGGGCATCATCAAGCCAATCGAGATCGTGGATCTGAAATGCAGACGTGGAGGCAATTCCATTGAATGGAAAAAAAGCAAGCGAGGGCGCGGCCACTGCCAGTGCGGCAGCCGGAAGCCGTTTTAGAAATCGCCTTCTAGAAAAATGAGCCATAGTGCATTCTATTTTGCTTTTGCAAATCAGGTAGCAGGGCTACAGATTCAGCTAAGTAGGATCCTATTGCTTGCTGCGTCGACGCCTTGCCAAGTACTGCACCAAACGAAAATGACCGTAGCCCATAACAAGCGCAAATACGGCAATCGAGTACTTAATCTCAATTCCAGTAAGGGATTGGGTAATGGTGGAAAACAGCGCGGACCACAGCATGATGCTGAGGTAAGACACCACAATCAATGGCTCCTTGATGCGCGTGCCATCAAATGCCTTGGTGTATGCCACAGCAATGGGCGCTAAGGAGAGGAGCAGGTAGAGGAATATCTTCATTAATCAGGCTAATTATTGATTGCTATCCAAAATCCACTCAGCGAGCTTTTTGGCATCTGCCTCGCTTATTTTGGTATTGGCAGGCATCACGACAACACCCCATACACCACCACCGCCAAGACGAATTTTAGTTGCCAGCGTATCCACCATCTGTGCCCGCGGTTGACTCTGATACCGAGTCGCGATCGCTTTGTAAGATGGACCAACCACCTTGCGATCCATGGCATGGCAGCCCATACAGGTATTCTTTTTGGCTAAATCCGGAGAGGCGTTGGCCCCAGCCGAAAAAAGGACAGAGGCGATCAGGCCGATTCCAACAATGCCGTAACTTAAATTGAACATAATGAATCTTATATTACCTAAAAAGTCCTTATTCAGTCGGAGATCCGCCTAAAGCAAGATACAGATTGACGCGCTGGGATAATGCATCTACCTGCCCTTGTCGCCAATTCATTTCAATGGCGTTAGTGCGAATAATTTCCTGCTGGACCTGCCGTTGATCAACCCTGCCGATCCGAAACTCTGCGCGGCGATTGTCCATTAGGCGCCGCTGCTCAGTCAGTTGGCTTTGCAATAGCGTGCTGCGCTCTCGCCAAGTTGCTTCGCCATTGAGTGCATTTTCTACATCGTTGAATGCATCTAACGCTACTTTTCCGTAATTGGCGATGGCTGCTTGCGCCTCCGCATTTTGATAGGCAATTTGCGCCTCGATGGCGCCACCCTGAAAGAGGGGAATAAATACATTCGCACCCGTACCGAGGCTTGTACTTGGACCTCTAGTTAAGGCAAAGACTTCACTATTAATATATCCAAATCCAGCCGTTAGGCTAATTTTAGGTAGGCGAGCTAAGCGCTTTTCTTCGGTAGCGTAAAAGGCGCTGTTCACCCGCGCTTCGGCAGCAATGATATCGGGCCTGCGCTCCAATAGATCGGTTGGCAGCCCTGGAGCTATTGGCGCCGGCAATTGAGGTAGGCGCGTAGTGCTTAAGAGTTTTGCGTCGGGGTATCGACCAAGCAATACCTCTACAGCACGCAAAGCCTGATCTCGGGCGAGCGCAGCACTGAGCGCTAACTCTTTCGCTTGCGAAGCACTGAGATTGCTAGCAGAAACATCAGCCTGAGAGGATGCGCCAATCTTTTCTCGAATCGCAGTCAGATCAGAAACTATTTGAGCGGCTGCTGCGCTTTCACTGGTAAGCCGTGCTTGCTCTTGGAGCACCCTGGCAAGCCAAGCAGTTTTAGTTAATGTAGCAATTAAAGATAAGCGCGCCGCATCCTGATCTGCATTAATTGAACGAGCATTTTGGCTTGCGCCTGCAATCGAGGTACGCACGCGGCCCCACAGGTCTAGTTCCCAACCGGCGCCAATGTAGTAACCGGTGGTACCGCTACCACTCGAGCCCGCTTTTCCACCGGTATTGCCGAATGCATTTATGCCTGGATACTGGGCGCCACTTGCAGCATTGATCAAGGATTCTGCCTGCAATCGCCTAGCTGCAATCACTTGAATATTGGGACTATTACGTAGCGCTTCAGCGACCAGTTGATTGAGCTCTTCATCTTGAAACTGTTTGAGCCATGCGTCATCAACTTTGACAAGGTTTGAGGGGGCGCCACTTTGCTTACCTTGCATTGCAAATTGATCAGGCACTTTTACCGTCGGTAGTGCTTTGCTTCTGAGACCTTCTCCCTGCATTGGCGGCTTGATGGCACAACTGGTCAATGCCAGGCTGCTGATCAAAGCCAAAGTTGCCAAAAGCGGACGAAGGTAGGATGAATTGAAACGGCTTGGCATGTACTTAATGTAACTTTGGAATGATGTAGTTCAGTTTTGTGCTTACCCGCAACATAACCTTGCGAATAATGTGCAAGAACGCGAGGCGGTCGGTATACACCGCCCCATCGCCTACCGCACCCGCAGGCAAAAGCAATTGGTTGTTCCTGTCATCTAGGCTGAGCTTCACTGCAAAACGGTTGGCAGCAATTTCGCGTAGACCTGTATTGGGGAGATTGCCGCTAACGCTGAGCTGACCCTGACCTTCCGCCAGAATCACGGACTCTACTTTTGCTTTCAGAATTTGACCCGGCAGACTGGGTAAATAAAATTCAGCATCATTACCAACTGCAATTTGATGCAATTCATTTTGATTAAATAGGGCATAGATCTGGGGTGCATCTTCCAAAAAGGTCATGACCGATGCAATTGGGAAGGCTGCAACATAGGCGCCCGGCCTAAGCTGGACATGAACGACCGTACCATCGCTCGGTGCTAGTAAGGTCGTTTGCGCCAGATCGTATTCCGCGCTAATTAACTGTTCTTTGAGTTCTGCGTAATCTGCCTCGGCTTTTTCAAGGTCAAATCGATTGCCGGCACCACTTTGTACTAAAGCTTGATTTTCGGCTAGACGTAGTTTGGCTAAATTCAATTTCGCTTTGACTGCATTGGCGGTAGCTTGGTATTGGGTGGAATCAATCTTAAAAAGAACATCCCCCTTTTGTACACGTTGGTTCACCTTGACGGGGACCTCGATGACGCGCCCCTTGACTTGGCTTACGATGCCGATTGAATTACGTACAACCAATACATTGCTGGATGAGGGTGAAAAAACATTGAGCAGCAAAATCAAGGTAATCATTCCGACTACCGGAATAGTAAAAACAATAACTTTAGATACGGTATTCCATGGCAGCAGCTTGAATTTAAAAAAGATTAGCCAAACAATAGTTGCGTATAAACCGAGAATAATTGCTTCCATGATTATTTCTCGCTACTTTCGCCATCCGCGCTATCCAGCGGTTTGTATTTGTCGGTTCCGTAAGCCAGCTTGTACATAGTTGGTTTGGTATAAGCCCATAAATACGCAAACGGCCAAAGTAGGCCGCCAAAGAACAAAGAAAGCACGCATAGGGCATGAATGGCATCGCGCTGGGGGTGTTGGCGCTTCTTTGCAACGGTATCTGGCCAAATGTGCACAAACCAAAATAATGCAATGGCACCTACCGGGATCACAATTAGTACAACCCATGAAATAACATTAGCAACCCCGTCAATTAAATCGGGCGGCAAAAATGAGGCGTGAGTAAGCGTGGGCAAAAGTAATGCGATACCAATAAATAAGCTCAAAGTGATGGGTGGCATTGGAGTCCGCTCCTTGAATTGAAAAGCCTTAGGTTGTTTGCGGCAATTCGTTTGCGTAGTCATATAAAAGTAGGTGTAAGGGTAATACAAAAATGCGATTTAGCCATTAACCTAAAGGCTAGCAGTTAATTGTTTATATTAGTCTGAAAATGTGACGACGTGATCTGCGCCCAAGCGAATGCCAATTTTCTCGCCAATGTGGTGGTCATGGTGGCTAGGGACATAGGCAAATACTTCTTGGCCAGAAGCGAGCTTTAGAGTGTATAAAAAATCAGCGCCCCGAAACGTTTTGCGAATCACTTCTGCTAGTAGTGGGCTGCCGTCATCGTGCTGAATATCATCGGCACGTAACAGAACATCCACCACTCTGCCAATCGGATCGTGGTGATCATTGTCTAATTTGAGTTTGCCGAGCTCGATTTCAACCATGGCATTGTCTTGAATCGCACCCTTTACAAATACCCCGCGACCAATAAAGTCAGCAACGTAACGGTTGACGGGTTGATGATACAAATCGTAGGGCGTATCCCATTGCACAATATTGCCGTCATTCATCACGCCGATGTGATCGGCAATCGCAAATGCCTCAAATTGATCGTGGGTTACCAAGAGTGCCGTGACCCCATTGTTTTTTAAGATGTCACGCATTTCAGAAGCAAGGCGTTCGCGCAAGTCCACATCCAAACTGGAAAAGGGCTCGTCTAGCAGAATTAAGTCGGGTTCTGGGGCCATCGCCCGAGCCAATGCCACCCGTTGCTGTTGGCCGCCGCTGAGTTCGTGTGGATAGGCTTGGCTCTTATCGGCGAGCGAGACCTTCCCGAGCCAATCCATGGCAACCGCCTGACGCTGGTTCGCGGGAAGGGTGCTAAGGCCAAACATCACATTCTCAATAACGGATAAATGGGGAAACAAGGCGAAATCCTGAAACACCATTCCCACGCGGCGCTGACTGGGGGCTAGGTTTACTGTAGGGGAGCTAACCACCTTGTCGTGCAACTTAATCTGCCCGTGCTGCAAGGGCTCAAAACCACAAATGGCCCTTAAAACGGTCGACTTGCCGCAGCCCGATGGCCCCAATAGGCAGGCAATGCCGCCAGGTTCCAGCTGAAGATTAAGGTCATGCACGATGCGCATCCAGCCCTTGCCATCCGGTTTGGGATAGGCAATTTCAATTTCTTCAAGTGAAAGTAGGGGTGGAGTTGAATTCATCCCTATAATTTTCGCATTAACCGGTTACATTCACCGGATTCACTGTTTTAGTCCTTACGATCGCCCCTGAAATGAGCCGAATTGTTGTTCTGATCGCACTATTGCTCTCCTTGCCTTTGCTTGGTTTGGGCGTTCCATTTCTATTTCCAGAGAGCATTCCGGGCGCCGCTGGGATGGAAAGCCAGGGAACCTTGGCGCACTTGTGGGAATTCGTGCTCGGCGACTATGTGATGTCCACGGTTATTTTGCTGGTAGGCGTAGCGGTTGGTGTCTTTGTTTTAGGGGTAGGTAATGCGTGGTTAGTAGCCAATTACCAGTTCCCGGGCAAGCGTATTTTTGAGTGGTCATTAATTTTGCCCCTCGCCGTACCAACGTATGTCATGGCCTATTTGTTCGTCGATGTGCTGGATTTTTCTGGTCCAATTCAGACCGGATTACGTCATGCGCTGGGACTGGAGCGATTGTGGTTTTTTCCGGATCCCAGATCCTTGGGCGGCGCCATTTGGACTTTTTCGTTCTGCCTTTTTCCTTATGTCTATCTGATTGCGCGTACGGCATTTTTGGATCGCAGTGGTCGCCTTGCTGAGGTAGCCGAAACCCTGGGTTACAGCGGCTTTCAAGCTTTTTACAAACTAGTTCTTCCCATGGCACGCCCTGCTATTTTTGCCGGCATGGCACTCGCCTTGATGGAGGTCTTGGCCGATTACGGTGCGGTGTCGTATTTCGGCGTACAAACCTTTGCTACTGGGATTTTTCGCGCATGGCTTTCCTTTGGCGATCGCTTAGCGGCAGTACAACTCTCGCTCGGCTTATTGGCTTTCGTATTACTTATTTTTTATATTGAGCAGCACAATCGGGCGCGACTGCGTTATGCCATTTCGGGCAGCGTACCCCGTGCAACCCTAGCAAAAAAACTGAGTGGAAAAAAAGCATTCCTTGCTTTTTCAATATGCGGCCTAACCGTGTTGTGCTCTTTTGTATTGCCAGTGCTAGGCTTACTACAGCTGCAGTGGGAGCAGGGTATTACGGTTGATGCACGCTATACCGCTTGGCTTAGTAACTCCATTTGGCTAGCTGGTGTGACCGCCCTGATTTCAGTTGCTTGCGCATTATTCTTAGCCTATTTTGCAAGGGCCTCAAAGAGTGCTGCGATGCATTGGGTTAATCGCTTGCTGGGCCTAGGCTACGCCTTGCCCGGCGCAGTATTGGCGGTCGGAATCCTCTCTTTACTTGGTTTGATTGAGTCGGCATGGATTATGTCGGCAACGGTATGGGTACTCATTTACGCTTACCTAATTCGTTTTTTATCGTCTAGCCTACAGAGTGTTGAGACTGGCCTAGCGCGGATTACCCCAGCGATGGATGGCACGGCTGCCTTATTGGGGGCGTCGCAATGGCAGACCATGATGCAAGTTCATTTGCCATTACTCAAGCGCAGTTTGCTGACCGCCGGCCTCTTTGTTTTTGTCGACGTGATGAAAGAATTGCCAGCGACTTTACTATTACGACCATTTAATTTCGATACCTTGGCGGTAGCTACCTATCAATTGGCAGCAGATGAGCGTTTATCGGAGCTGGCCTTGCCATCCCTCACAATAGTGTTGGCAGGCCTGATTCCAGTGATCGTGTTGTCGAAGGCCATGTCGAAGCCACGCTCGCATTAGCCGCGACCAACATAAGGCATATTGGTTGCCATAATTGTCATGAACTGAATATTACTTTCCAATGGAAGCTGGGCCATGTGCAGTACGGCCTGCCCAACGTGGTCAACATCCATGCGCGGTTCGACCTTAATTGAGCCATCGGCTTGCATAATTCCAGCAGCCATTCTTTCAGTCATCTCAGTAGCAGCGTTGCCAATATCGATTTGACCGCAGGCAATATTAAACGCACGACCATCCAATGAGATTGATTTGGTTAAGCCGGTAATAGCATGCTTTGTTGCGGTGTACGGCGCCGTCATCGGACGTGGCGCATGCGCCGAAATCGAACCATTGTTGATGATGCGACCGCCTTGGGGCGTCTGCGCCTTCATCATGCGGATGGCCTCTTGCGAGCACAAAAAGGCGCCACATAAATTACTGTTGACGGCATTCATCCACTGCTCGTAGCTGAGCTCTTCCATCGGGATGGCTGGAGCGCCGGTACCCGCATTATTGAAGAGAACGTCAATGCGTCCCCATTTCGTTTTTAAGGCGCTAAAGAGATTTTTTACTTCCTCTGGCTTACCCACGTCGCAGGTAACGGCAAGGCAATTGCTGTCATTGCCACCGATTATCTGAATGGCGCTTTGCAGGGCATCAAGGCGGCGTCCAGTCATGACTACCTTGTAGCCGCCGCCAAGTAGGGCTTTTGCAGCAGCTCGGCCAATGCCGCTACCGGCACCGGTTACGAGGGCTACGCGCAGGGGGGATGTGTTCATGGACTACCTTCTAATGGGATGGGTTCGTAAATCGCTATGGTAGCGTGAAAATATCCAGTAGCCTCTGGGGCAGGGCATAATCCAAAAAACACCCACGATCATGAACCGCATTCAAGGACTTCGCTATAACCCATATGCCTTATTGGCATTATTGGCGCTGCTTATCGTATTTGTATTTGGCGTACTGTGGACGCTTATTCCAGCCCCGCCCAAGTCCATTGCGATTGCTACGGGATTTCAGGATGGCTTGTATTACCGCTTCGGTGAACGGATGCAATCCTCTTTAAAGCAACAAGGGGTTGAGCTTCAGGTGCTCAAGACTGGCGGCACGCAAGATAACCTAGCGTTGTTGGCTGATCCCAAATCAGGCGTGGACTTGGCGATGGTTCAGGGCGGTGTTGCGGACGTGTCGCAATACCCTCATTTTGTTTCCATCGCCGGGATATTCTATGAGCCAGTATGGGTTTTTTATCGCGAGTCTAGTTTTAAGGGGGCTCCCGACGGATTGACTCTGCTCACGCAACTCAAAGGCAAGCGGGTCTCAATTGGCAATCCGGGAAGCGGTACCAACTCGATTGCAAAATTACTGCTCGATACCAGCGGAATCAAGCCAACGGACCTTGAAATGCAGGCATTGACGCCTCAAGAGGGGTCAGAAAAATTGGCCGCAGGACATCTGGATGCTGTTTTTGTCGTGGCTGCAGCCGAAGCACCGCTCCTGAAAAGCTTCATAAACTTGCCCGGCGTTCAGCTAATGAATTTTGTACAGGCAGATGCCTACACCCGTGCCCTCCCATTTTTAACCAAAGTGGAGGTAGCGCGCGGCTTGCTCAGCATCGAAAACGATCTGCCCAAACTCAATCGGCAGATGATTGCGGCAACCGCTACCTTGGTAAGCCGCGATACCATTAGCCCAGCAATCGTCAGTCTCCTTCTAGAAACTGCGCAAGATGTTTTGAAATCCTATTCCCGCTTGCAAAAGCCAGGTGAATTTCCATCAATCAATGGTCTCGATTTTCCATTGCAAATCGATTCGGAGATTTATTTAAAAGATGGCCCATCCTTTTTGCATCGCCATCTTCCATTTTGGACCGCCGTGTGGGTGGGCCGTTTTGCACGTATCGTTATTCCAATTCTGGCTATTTTGATTCCCTTAGTTGCCTATATTCCGGCCTTGCGCAATTTAAGTCTGCGCATTCGTTTGTCCCGTATTTATGCGGAGCTAAAGGTAATAGAGCGTAGTGCCTCAGATCCTGCTATGCGCGAGAATAATCGGCAGATGTTGGCGGAGATACAAACTCTAGTTAATGCCATGAAGGTGTCCTCTCTTGAGTCTAAAGAGTTTTATGACCTAAAGGGGCACGTCAATATGGTGCGAGAGCGTCTAAAACTCGATTCGTGACAGCAAGTCCCCTGATGTCCTAAAATAAGACGGTGAATCTCTCTCCGCCGTTAACGCCAACTTCAGATATTGCCCCAGCCATTGAACACAATGGATTTGCGATTGCGGCAGCTGCCTCGGTTGCGGAGTTAACCAATGTCAGCGTGAGCGATTTGCTGGATTTGGGCGTGCATTGGCAGGATCTACCACGGGATCCCTATTTAAAAGATGGTGGGCGGTATCGCTTTCGGCGCCACGCCAGTTACATGGTTAGCGGATCGGAACTGAGGATGGTTCCCCATCGAGCGCACTGGCAGTCGCTCGATTACAACGCCTTACACGGCGGCATTGAGCGTTGGTTTGAGCCGATTACACAGACCTTGGAAAATGACGTGTGCTGGCAGGCTGTAATAAAGAATACCGCTGGGCTCTTAAGTACCCTCAAGCCAGTTCCAACGTGGTTTATTGAAGCGCATCAATTTCGCATCGATACCAGCGATGGCATTGGCAGGCCAACTCCAGAAGGTGCTCATCGGGATGGCGTTGACTTTGTAGCTGTATTTTTAATTGATCGTCATGGTATTAAAGGGGGCGAGACCCGCATATTTGAAGTCAATACGTCTGCTGGTTTGCGTTTTACCTTAACCGAGCCTTGGTCAGTCTTATTAATGAATGATGAGCGAATGATTCATGAAACAACGCCGATTCAGCCGACCATGCCACATGGCTATCGGGACACCTTGGTGCTGACCTTTCGGTCTAATGGGTTTCAGGATTCGCCCAATTCCAACCCATAATAAAAACTAAAGCGAACCCAATCTGTGTCTACGATTGCCGGAAAACTGCCGTGTACCCCCCTAATGTTAGTTGCGCAGGTTTGCGCCTTATTGGGATTTGCCTGTTACGCCGTAACCTTAACTACATTACAGGCCCAATGGGGTCTGAGTAACTTTGAAGCGGGCTTAATCGCTAGCGCTTACTTCTTTGGGTATATTTTAGTTGTGCCATTGGCAACCGTGTTAACCGACCGAGTCGATGCACGGAAGATTTATTTAATTGGTGGATTATCTAGCGTTATTGGTCTATTGGGCATGGGCCTTTTTGCTAGCGGCTTTTATTCTGCCTTTTTCTTTATGGCCTTAAATGGTGCTGGTCTGGCAGGAACGTATATGCCGGGTTTAAAGGTGCTGTCGGATCGTGTGCAGCACGGTGAGGTTACGCGACACATTTCCTTCTATACCGCCTTCTTTGGCATTGGTGCGGGCTTGTCTTATCTCATTTCAGGCTGGATATTAGGCGCTTGGGGGTGGGATGCCGTATTCGAGTGGATTGCCCTGGGGCCATTTGCTGCATTTTTGATAGTGCGGCTACTCATTCCAGCGTTAGATAAGCCTGAATGGCGAGGCCCTATTCAGATTCAATTAAGCGATGTATTTCCATTAAAAAAATGGCAGATGGTGCTGCAAAACAAAGAAGCATCCGGCTATATTTTTGGGTACACCGCCCACTCCCTCGAGTTGTTTGCATCACGCAGTTGGCTCGTGGCTTTCTTTGCATTCTGCACAGCCTATACCGGCGAAGCTTTTTTCTTGGCGGCAACTACCTTGGCTGGAGTAATTAACTTCTTTGGCGTGCCTGCATCCATTCTTGGCAATGAAATGGCAATTAAGCTTGGTAGACAGAATTGGATTTGTTTTGTCATGCTTACCAGCGCTATTTTGGGTATTGCGTTGGCTGCAGCCACTGGTCAGGGCTGGTGGGTGATTGCCTTGCTGGCTATCGGACACTCGATTTTCATTATGGCGGACTCTGCTACCTTGACAGCAGGACTCGTGACCAGTGCTCAGCCCCAGATCAAAGGGGCTGCAATGGGCCTGCACTCCCTGATGGGTTTTGGTGGGGGTTTGTTAGGCCCTGCCATCTTTGGTTTTGTTTTGGATCTGGCTGGATCGCAGGCATCCCAGTCAGCTTGGATATGGGCTTACTTTTCGATTGTGATTTGGGGCGTGCTCTTTGTACTCTTTGAGCGCCGCAATGGATGGTCCAAGCGAAAATCCGGTTCACCCCCAAGCTAGGGTGAGCATGACTCAGGCGTGCTATCACTGCGGCAGTGATGTCGCTGCAAATACACAACTGAAGTTAGAGCTTGGCGGCGCCTACCGCTCTTTCTGCTGCGCAGGCTGTTTGGCGATTGCTCAAACCATACACGGTGAAGGTCTTGACGTCTTTTACGCTCGGCGAGTTCCGGGCGATAGGCCGGATGCGGAGGGCATTAGCGAGACAATACCAGAGCGCCTTCTGCCGTATGATGATCCGCTGTTGCTCACGCGTTTTACTAAATCCATCAGCAATACTCAGTTAGAAAGTACCTTAAAGCTAGAAAAGATTCGCTGTGCTGCTTGTTTGTGGCTGTGCGAACATTTTTTGAAACGGATGCCAGGTGTACAGGATGTCCAAATAAATTATGTAACGCAAAAGGCCCGCATTCAGTTTGATCCGAGGCAAGCTAGCTTGGCTGGTTTATTGCATGCAATAGAGCGGATTGGTTATGGCGCTTGGCCGTTTGAACCATCGCTCGCGATTGAAATGGCCAAGAAAGAGCGGCGGCAATTGCTCGCCCGTTTGGGTGTTGCCCTATTAGGCATGATGCAGGTCATGATGTATGCATGGCCTACTTATCTGGGTGATAGCGACATCAGTGCGGAATCCGAACTGCTACTCAATTGGGCAAGTTGGGCATTAACCATCCCGGTTCTGGTCTATTCGGCAGGCCCCATCTTTCAATCTGCATGGCACAGTATTCGGCTCTTTGGGTCAAGCAGGATGCTGGGCATGGATGTGCCCATTGCGTTAGCGCTGGCACTGGCATTCATTGCGGGCACCATTAATTTAGTCAATGGCTCAGGCGAACGTTATTTTGATTCGATCACCATGTTTATTGCCTTTATTCTGGGCGCGCGCTACATCGAATTACTCGCGCGCCAAGATGCGCAGGGTGGGGCAGAAGCGCTTGCTAAGCAGTTGCCTGCGACTTGCGAGCGCTTTAACGATTACCCCAATTCGACTCAGCTAAATTCTGTCCCAGTCGTTAAGTGCCAAATTGGCGACTATTTGCGCGTACCAGCAGGCGCCGTTATCCCCGCCGATGGCAGTCTCGTTGAGGGTGAATGTAGCCTCGATGAATCACTGCTGACAGGTGAGTCAAAGCCGATTCGAAAGCAGATTGGCGATAGCTTGTTTGCGGGGACGCACAATATTCAAAATCCATTTGTAATGCAAATCACTGCAGTAGGGCAGTCCACTCGCATTGCTGGCATTGCCTCTTTACTGGATGGTGCCTTACAGGCTAAGCCTGCAGTGCTTGGCTTGGCTGAAAAATGGGCAGGTCATTTCGTTCTCTTTTTGATTGCCAGTGCCGTTTTATCGACCGCTGTTTGGCTCTTGATTGACCCCAGTAAAGCCTGGACTGTTCTGGTTGCTGTATTGGTGGCAAGCTGCCCATGCGCACTCTCCCTTGCGGTGCCAACTGCCATGGCGGCTTCCCAGGGGGCTGTTACCAAACTTGGCTTACTAATCGTGCGCGGCCATGTGATGGAAAGCCTAGCTAAGGTCACCGATATTGTTTTGGATAAGACCGGCACCCTGACCATGGGAGAGCCTGAACTAAAAGAAATCGAATTGTTTCGCTCGGATGTGGACCGGCAGACAGCACTTGCCATAGCGCTAGGGCTGGAAGAGGGGCAAACTCACCCTTTGGCATTGGCATTTATTCGGGCTGCACAACAGTCAGGGCTCGATCCTAAGTTGCCAGGTCATCCGGTAGATAACCAACTGGGCTTTGGGGTACGTGCCGGTAAGGTTGTTTTAGGTAGCCAATCATGGATGCAATCGCTCGGTCATATGACGATGGGATTGCATTCCCACTCGGGCGAGTATGGCAGCGTTTTCTTGGCCGATGAACGGGGTTTAATTGCGCGCTTCGTGTTTTTAGATACGCCAAGGGCTGGTGTTCATGAATTACTTGCTATGGCGAAGCGCCGCGGTATTGCAGTTCATATGGCGTCCGGTGATGACGCTGCGACGGTACGTTGGTGGGCAAGCCATTTTGGAATTACACAATTTCACAGCAGTGTTTCGCCTGAAGGCAAGTATGCATTGATTGAAGCCCTTCAGGCTGAAGGTCGAACTTGCTTAGCAATCGGTGACGGCATTAATGACGCGCCGCTATTGGCAAAAGCCAATGTTTCAGTAGCAGTTGGTTCGGGCTCACCGCTGGCTTGTGCCAGTGCCGATGCCATTCTCACTGCAACTTCCTTATCCCCGCTTGCAAAAGCACTTTTGATGGCGGATCGTACAAGGGCTGTCATTCAGCAAAGCCTATTGTGGGCCTTCATTTACAACCTCGTAGCGATTCCGGTAGCGATGATGGGCTGGGTTAATCCCTGGATTGCAGGCATTGGTATGGCACTCTCATCGCTTGCCGTTACTTTAAACGCGTGGCGTCTACGTAAGGTGTAAGGCGTCATGGTTGAGCCTGTAAGCAGGCGAGTACGCTAGACTGCGGTAATGGAAAGCCTGCTCCTTCTAATACCCCTGTCCTTATTGCTTATCGCTTTTTTGGCTTACCTCTTTTATTGGGCTGTAAAAACGGGGCAGTTTGATGATTTAAATGGGCCAGGTGAAGCCATTCTGATGGATGACGATGCGCCTAAAGCAGAAAAACTCGATCCCGTACCGGATCTGAAGTCCAGATCAAAATCCCACCCACTGCCCACTAGCAAAGAAAAAATTTAAGTTACCTGTGCAAATGGCCTAGGCTGGTTTGATATAGATCAAATTAGTCGAAGACCCTTAAATCGATAATTAATAGCGTTACAGCGCGTTATTTAAGGCGACTTACCGCCACGATTTGCATAAGGGAGAGACCATGGGCAGTGCCGTGGGTAGTTATCAAGATCACTTTAATTACAAGGTCGTAAGTCAGTTTGCTATTGCAACCATCGTCTGGGGCATTGTTGGCATGCTCGTTGGTGTGATATTGGCAGCGCAACTGGTTTGGCCTGAAATTACCTTTAATATTTCGTGGTTGAGTTACGGTCGCTTGCGTCCACTGCATACCAATGCAGTCATTTTTGCATTTGGTGGCAGTGCACTGTTTGCAACCTCCTACTACATCGTGCAGCGCACCTGCCAGGTGCGTTTATTTTCAGATAAGTTAGCGGCTTTTACTTTTTGGGGTTGGCAGGCCGTGATCATCGCAGCCGCTATTACCTTGCCCTTGGGCATCAGCACCTCGAAGGAGTACGCTGAATTGGAGTGGCCAATAGATATTTTAATTACGGTGGTGTGGGTTGCCTATGCAGTCGTCTTCTTTGGCACCATCATGCAGCGCAAAACCAAACATATTTACGTATCAAACTGGTTTTTTGGTGCTTATATTTTGACAATTGCACTCTTGCACATTGTCAATAACATCGAAATGCCAGCTAGCCTTTTTAAGTCTTACTCGGCTTACTCAGGCACGCAAGATGCGATGATTCAGTGGTGGTATGGTCACAATGCCGTTGGCTTTTTCTTGACCACGAGCTTTTTGGGCATGATGTATTACTTCATTCCAAAGCAAGCAGAGCGCCCAATCTATTCCTATCGATTGTCGATCGTTCACTTTTGGGCTCTGAACTTTACCTATATGTGGGCTGGGCCGCACCATTTACAGCACACCGCTTTGCCAGACTGGACCCAGTCCTTGGGCATGGTTTTTTCTATCATCCTGCTGGCGCCGTCATGGGGCGGCATGATTAACGGCATCATGACTTTATCCGGCGCATGGCATAAATTGCGCAGTGACCCGATCCTAAAGTTCTTGGTTGTGGCTCTGTCTTTCTACGGCATGTCGACCTTTGAGGGGTCGATGATGTCGATTAAGACCGTGAATAGCCTTTCCCATTACACCGATTGGACGATTGGCCATGTGCATTCTGGGGCCCTCGGTTGGGTCGCCATGATTACGATTGGCTCGCTCTACTACCTCATACCGCGCCTTGTTGGCCAAAAGGATATGTATAGCACGCGCCTAATTGAGCTGCATTTTTGGATCGCAACTTTAGGTGTCGTTATATATATTGCTGCGATGTGGATTGCGGGCGTCATGCAAGGTTTAATGTGGCGCGCCTTTGAAGCGGATGGCACTTTAACCTATAGCTTTGTTGAGTCAGTGAAAGCAACCTATCCCTTCTATGTCATTCGCTTGATTGGGGGCCTATGCTATTTGGGCGGCATGCTCTTGATGGCATACAACGTCTATAAGACGCTACAAAACAAGAAATTCATTGACGCGCTTATTCCAGCGCCGTTAGTGATGGCCCATTAAGGAGAAGAAAGCCATGCCCAAGCCACATAAATTCTTCTCCCACGAGACCTTCGAAGTCAATATCGGGTGGTTGATCATTGCAACCATCGTGGTTGTTTCGATTGCTGGGCTGGTGCAAATTGTGCCCCTGTTTTTTCAGCACTCGACAACACAACCATCGCCTGGAGTGGTCCCCTTTCCAGCGCTCAGTCTTGCTGGCCGGGATATCTACCAACGAGAAGGCTGTGTTGGCTGCCACTCGCAGCAAATTCGTACGCTGCGCTCAGAAACAGAGCGCTACGGCCCTTACTCGCTAGCCGGCGAGTCCGTCTACGATCACCCATTTTTGTGGGGCAGTAAGCGCACCGGGCCAGATCTAGCCCGTGTGGGTGGACGCTATTCGGATGAGTGGCATCGCATTCACTTTCGTAATCCACGGGATGTGGTTCCGGAATCCAATATGCCGGCCTATCCCTATCTACAGCATGCTGCAGCTAATGCGGGCAGCATACAGGCGCACATGAAGGCTTTGCGTCGATTGGGTGTTCCCTACACCGATGAAGCAATTGAAAGCGCCCCCAAAGAATTGGAGGGCAAGACAGAAGAAGATGCCCTGATTGCCTACATGCAGGGTTTAGGTATTCATCGCCGGTCAACGAATCCAGCGGTCGCCACTCCCTCTGCTACCAGCATCAATAAATAAAGGGTAAATGACATGATCGAAATCATCGCCCCCTATTTGTCGGCTATTTCTACGGTATTGGGCTTAACTGCGTTTCTCCTCATCATTTGGTGGGCTTGGTCTGCTAAACGGCAGCCAGCTAATAAAGAATCAGCAGAGTTACCGTTTGATCTCCCCGATGAATTTACTAAGGAAAAGAAATGAGTGACTTTATCGGCTCGTATTGGAGCCTATTTATTGCTGCCATTACTTTAATTGGCATTGCCTGGTGCGTGTGGCTACTTTCTTCTCAGCGCAAGGTAACGGTGGAGCAAAACGCAGATGGTAGTGTTGCTGATACCGGGCATGTTTGGGATGGTGATTTGCGTGAGCTGAATAATCCCTTGCCACGCTGGTGGGCATGGATGTTCCTTCTTTCCTGCGTATTCGGACTAGCTTACCTTGTTCTGTATCCTGGCCTTGGATCTTATCCGGGCTTATTGGGCTATACCAGCGATACCGCTTACACCACGTCGGTTGTAAAGGCCAATGAAGAACTGAAGCCGATTTACGCAAAGTACATGGAGCTTGACGTGCAGCAAGTAGCTGCGGATCCCAGGGCTCGTGAAATGGGTCAGCGCCTTTATTTAAATTATTGCGCGCAGTGCCACGGATCGGATGCCGGTGGGTCGAAAGGCTTTCCCAATTTAACCGATAACGATTGGCTATATGGGGGCAGTCCCGAGATGATCAAGACGGCTATTTTGCAAGGTCGAAATGGGGTCATGCCAGCGTACGCTCATCTAACTAAAGATGAAATAGCTGACCTAACGAATTATGTTCGCAGCTTATCTGGACTCTCGGTAGATCAAGCCAAGGCACAGCGCGGTAGCGCATTATTTGCCAGCAATTGCGTTGCCTGCCATGCTGTTGATGGCAAGGGTAATGCGGCAATCGGCGCCCCTAATTTAACCGATAAAACATGGCTGTATGGCAGTACCGAAGCCGCCGTAACCGAGACGCTTACAAAGGGCCGCAATGGCCAGATGCCTGCCCATGATGCCATTTTGACACCTGAAAAAGTCCAGCTAATCTCCGCCTATGTGTGGAGCTTGACAAATATTCGATTCGATCCGGTAAAAAAATAGTGTTAGAGCGCGCGCCGAGTCCTAAGGTGATTCCGATTCAATCGGTGGAGGAATCGCTGTACGAAGTCCGTAGAAAAATTTATCTCCGATCGGTGTCCGGGATTTTTGCTCGCTGGCGTATTGCATTTGTATTTCTGACCCAAATCCTCTTTTACGGCTTGCCTTGGATTAGCTGGAATGATCGTCAAGCCGTGTTGTTTGACTTGGTCCAGCGAAAGTTTTATCTATTTGGTTTAGTCTTGTGGCCTCAGGATGTGATCTATCTGACGCTCCTGTTGATACTATCTGCGCTCGGTTTATTTTTGTTTACTGCCGTGGCAGGCCGACTCTTTTGCGGCTATGCCTGCCCACAAACCGTTTATACCGAAATATTTATGTGGATCGAGCGCAAAGTCGAAGGCGATCGGTTTGCACGTATCCGTTTAGACGGACAAGAGTGGCCCTGGAATTTCAGAAAATGGCGACTCAAAATCACCAAGCATGGACTGTGGCTGATCATTGCATTTTGGACTGGCTTTACGTTTGTGGGGTATTTCACGCCGATTCACATTTTGGCTGGAGAGGTGCTTGCTGCCACATTGGGCCCATGGCAGGCGTTTTGGCTATTTTTCTATAGCTTTGCCACCTGGGGAAATGCAGGCTTTATGCGTGAGCAAGTCTGTAAATACATGTGCCCCTATGCGCGCTTTCAGAGCGTGATGGTAGATAAAGACACCTTTTTGGTGACCTACGATACGGTCCGTGGCGAGTCCCGTGGAAGCCGCAGTAAATCAGAAAATCACCATGCAAGCGGCCTTGGCGATTGCGTTGATTGCAGTATTTGCGTTCAAGTTTGCCCCACTGGCATTGATATCCGCGATGGCTTGCAATACATGTGCATTGGTTGTGGCGCATGCATTGATGCCTGCGATCAAGTCATGGACAAGATGGACTACCCAAAGGGCTTGATTCGTTATACCAGTGAGCGAGCCATGCTGGAACGTTCCTCCCAAGAGAAAGCCATTCGCCAGATTTTTCGTCCCCGCATTCTTTTTTATACTGCGGTCATTGTGCTTTTAAGTAGCGCATTTATAGCCTCATTGGTAACCCGCAATCCATTGCGAGCCGATGTGATGCGGGATCGCGGTGCTTTAGCACGTGAAGTGGATGGCGATCGGATTGAAAATGTCTATCGCATTCAGGTCATGAATTCTTCCGAGAATGCAATGCGAATCAATTTTAAGGTGACTGGCTTACCTAATTTAGAAATACTGACTTCACAAGGAAAGCCATTGACGAATGTATTGGTTGAGGCCTCTAGCAATCAACTGATACCGATTCGAGTGAGCTCATCACTGGGCGAGACTAATCCAGGAAATTACCCGATTCATTTTGAAGTGGATGGCGTTGAGCTGAATAAGGGCAATAACAGCGTTACTCGGCTACGCGATGAAAAATCGACATTTATAGTGCCACGTTAAGTCAAATGGGAAAGGATAGGGCGATGTCAAATCAACTCATAGTGAAACCATGGTGGAAGCAATTATGGCCATGGCTTTTAATCAGCGGCCCTGCGGTTGCAGCGCTTGGTTGCGCGATTACGATTTGGCTTGCGTTTACGCACCATGCCGATCAGCCGATTCGGGATGGGGTGAGCAAAAAAGGGCTCAAGATAGAGGCCTCCTCTAAATGAGATTGCGCCTGGTGATTTGGATACTATGGCCCTCTTTTTTAGTGGCAGGCATTGCTGAAGGCTTACTGTTTACCGCGATTCATCCTGAAGAAATTCTACTTTTTGGCGAGCCCCTTGGGATTTCAAATGAGGGTATTTATACCTTGGGGTTTTTTATTATCTGGGCATTTTGTGCGCTATCGAGTGCACTCACCATTTTTGTATTGCCAAAACCAGGAAGCAGCGACAAGGCCGATTTAGACGAAGTAGACCTGATTTAAGGGCATATTCGATTGGCGCCTAGATTTGCAGGATTGGGTAACCCAGCTAATTCATAGAGGCCAGCAATATCAATTAACTTAACGTGGCGCTGTTTGACTTGGATCAATCCCGCTTCTGCAAAGCGCGAGAGCATGCGACTAACGGTTTCAATTTGAATACCTAAGTAGCTACCCATTTCTTCGCGGCTCATGCGTAAGTCAAACTCATGATTGGTATAGCCTCTAGCAGTGAGTCGCTCGGATAGATTGAGTAAAAAACCGGCCAAGCGCTCTTCTGCACGTAGGCTTCCAAGCGAGAGTAAATGGCGCTGATCTTGGGTTAACTCGCGGCTTAGAATGCGGTGGAATTGATTTTGTAATGTAGGTATTTGACTAGCAAGGGATTCAAACTCGGTAAAGCGAATAATGCACGCCTCACTATCCTCAAGAGCAATCGCATCGGATTGGTGGTATCCATCACCAATGGCATCAAGACCTAGAATTTCTCCAGGGAGGTGAAAGCCAATGATTTGTGCCCGTCCATCGGCGAGGGTATGTTCTGTTTTGAGTGTGCCAAAGCGAACACTATAGACCGACGACATCGGATTTCCATGACGGTAGAGGGAGTCTCCCTTTTTTAAGGAGATGCGTTCCTTTACAAGGGCGTCTACTTTGATCAGCTCTTCATGGCTTAGGCCAACCGGAATGCAAAACTGACCCAGTACGCAGGTGGAGCATTTGTTTGTTGGACTTGCTTTGGGTAATTGGCTCATCGTATTTTTTTGCCCTTAAGGAGGTCATTCTATTCCGATGTACACTTTTTGGATCGTTTTCTTATGGAATTATGCTTACTACTAGCCTTTTTTTGACTCTTTTTTTGAGCACCCTCGTGAGTGGGTGGCATTGTGCCTTCATGTGCGGCGGTATTGCTGCTGCAATGGAGCATCCTCGAGCCAATGAAATCGCCTTAGTACCCAAGTCAACTCTTTTCTACCATCAGCTCGTTATGCACCTTGGTCGGATACTGACTTACGTACTGCTCGGTGCAGCTGCAGGCTGGGTGGGTGCAATAGTGTGGCAACAAAATGTGTTGCCAATACAAAGACCCCTCTTTGCACTCAGTGCACTGATCTTGATCGCAATGGCATTCCGTTTGTGGCGGCAGCAGGGTACAAAGCCATCGTCGGGTTGGTTTGGACTTCGGCTTGCACAGCTTTGGTCACGCTCGATTGGCAATATGGCCAGCAGTCCATCACGTTGGTTTAGCGGCATGCTGTGGGGCTTGGTTCCCTGCGGCCTGGTCTACGGCGTGCTGCCCCTGGCTTTTTTATCCGGTAGCGCGCTCTCAGGTGCCGCCTTGATGCTGGCTTTCGGCTTGGGTACCTTGCCTAATCTTTTACTGATCTCCCGGTTTTCTGCCAGTCTCGTTCAGTTTAGCCACTACGCCTGGGTACGTTATCTCGCCATTATTTTATTGATGGGCTCGGGGCTGTATGGGCTGTACCGTGCTTGGGTATTGCCGCAAGCCTTATTGCAGGGCGGCTTTTGTATTTCCTAATTCGCTCAAGAAAAGCGACTGCCAACCGCATATGCCACTGAAGCACTGACTGCAGTAATGAAGGCGCCCCACACAATATCAATCACAGCCAGCCTTGCCGGAAACCCCTCGATCACAGCCAAGTTAGTTAAGTCATAGGTCATGTAACAAAAGAAGCCAAACAGGGCGCCAAAGCCCAGTGCATAGATGAAGGACTGTTTTGCAATCGCTGGACTAATGACAAAGATGGTTGTGCCGAGGGCATAGAGTAGGTAAAACGCCAGAGCAACCCAAAGTCGTGGCTCTGCAGCCATGAGCGCACCCATTTCAGTGCGGTAGAGGTTTTTGGCAATGCCAAGCAGCCAAATAAAATCAATCACCAGAAAGGTAATTAAAAAACTTGCATAGACTGCCAGATATTTGATCAATTTACTCACCTTTGCACAAAAGAAGGATTTCAATCATTATGATCCATAAGTATCCATTTCCTGAAATCAGGAGTAGGATGAAATAGTCATTTAACTGAAAAGGAAGAAGCATGTTTAAGCATTTATTAGTCCCGATTGATGGGTCCGACGTGACCAAAAAATCCCTCAAAAACGTATTGGATCTTGCCAAGAAAGATGACGCAAGCATTACCTTGGTCTATGTCTCCGATCCAATGCCGCCCATTGTCTATTCCGATAGCAGCTTGGGATACGGCTATTCGCAGAAGGACCACAAAAAAGCCTGCGATGCCTTTGCTAAAAATGTCTTCAAAAATGCCCTGTCAGTGCTGGGTACCGGTGTAGCAGTAAAAACACTGCATACCTATAGCCCTAGCTTGGCTGGTGGCGTATTGGCTGCGGCCAAGAAAGCCAAGGCTGATGTCATTGTGATGGCCTCACACAAGCGGACCGGTATCAAAGGGCTGCTACTGGGAAGTCAAACCAATGAGGTGATTGTGCACTCCAGCTTGCCTGTGATCGTGCTCGGGTAAGACTTACTTTTTCTTTGCGCTTGCTGCCTGCCTGGCGTCAGCAATATTGTCCGTAAAGGCTTTGGCTACTTCACCATCGGGTGGAACTAGCTTTAGGCCCCTTGCCCAGTATTGCTCCGCTTTGGCAAATTGACCTTCTTCGTAGTAGGCAGTACCAGCCAGCGCAAGGGCTTTGATATTGCTGGGGTCAAGTTCGAGGGCGCGCAGGATTAGGCGCATCGGTTCACCCTTAACACTTTGGTTTTGGTAGGCCAAAAAGTCGGCGTAATCGATGGTTACTTGGGCATTATTTGGATTGAGTTCCAAGGCTTTTTTATAGGCTTTGGTGGCCTCAGGAAAGCGCTGCATTGCGGCGTAAGAGCGCGCTAGCATTTGCCATCCCTCAGGATTGTTCGGGTCTTTTTCTAGGCGAGACGCCAACTGCTCAACCATGTTTTGGATGTCTTGCTGGGTCAGGGCGGGCTGCTGGCTCTGGGCTAGAGGGTCGGTTGCTACTGGATTACCAATCCAAAGGTAAAGCAGCATGGTGCACACTGGCACGCCGATACCGATGAGGAGCGCTGGAAATAAAATGCGCTTGGGTTTAGCGCCCACCGGGGCTTGGTCAGCAGCAATCGCCCGCTCTTCCAGTAGTAAGCGTTTTTCAATATCACGCTGCGCCTCTTGCAACTGATCTGCAGCGATACGGCCTTCTGTAAAGTCGACATCGAGTTGACTGAGCTGGTCACGCAAAATAACAATATTCTCTTCTTGCTCGCCCGTGGCGGCGACCGTTTTTTTACGCAAGGGTAAGACCAAGAGGACGGTCGCAATCGCAATCATGCCGACGGCAATGGCTAAGAAAGTCATCATGAGCGATCTCCCGATGAAGAATCAAGCAGTTTGCGGGCTCGGGATAAATCCGTTTGATCGAATTCTTCCGAGGCAAGGCGTTTGTGTCGCAAGCGAATTTGCTGGACCAAAATAAACATGGCAATCAGCAAGAGTGCAAATGGGCCAGCCCACAGCAAAATGGTTTTATAGCTTAGCGGTGGGCGGTACAAAACAAATTCACCGTAGCGCTGCACCATGTAATCCAAAATCTCACGATCCGACTTACCCTCGCTGAGCTGTTTGCGTACTTGATTGCGCAGATCAACCGCCAATTCCGCATTGGAGTCGGCGATGGTTTGATTTTGGCAAACTAAGCAGCGCAATTCATTGGACAGGGTTATGACTTTTTTCTCGAGCGCTGGATCCGCAGCAACAGGCTGAGCCTCTTGTGCAGATAGGATTACTGGCATAAATAAACCAATCACCAAGCAGGCGCTAATCATAAGACTTTGCAAAAGAGATCGCGTTTGGTAGGGGCGTAGGTTTAGGGTGTGGATCATGCTTTAGCTATTGAGTTTTTGAATCAGCGGCAGAATTTTTTCTTCGATCACGCTGGGCGTCAATGGCCCAATGTGCTTAAGCCGAATCATGCCCGCCTTATCAATGACGAAGGTTTCCGGTACGCCGTAGACGCCATAGTCAATGCCAACTTGTCCCTTAAGGTCCACAACAGATAAGGCATAGGGATTGCCATGCTCTTTTAACCAGCGGATGGCATCCTCGGGCTTGTCTTTGTAATCTAAGCCAAGCAAAGGTGTCGATTGTGTTTTCGCAAACTGAATTAAATGAGGGTGTTCATCGCGGCACGCTGCGCACCACGAAGCCCATACATTGAAGACCCACACCTTGCCACGCATCTCTTCTGGCGAAAAACTCGCGTTCTCTTTATCTAATATGGGTAGACTGAATGAGGGCGCACTCTTATTAATCAACGGGGAAGGCACTTCGCGTGGATTAAGCTGGAGGCCGGCAGCCAAGAAGCCAAAAAAGACGACAAAGATTCCGATGGGAATCAAATAGCGTTTCATTTGCGTTTCCGGTAGCGTCGGTCCGTGATGGCTAAAAATCCACCCAAGGCCATAAATAAGCAGCCACCCCAAATCCAATCCACAAATGGTTTTATGTGAATGCGGACCGTCCACTCATTGGCATTAATGGGTTCCCCTAAGGAGACATACAGGTCGCGCGTAAAGCCCGGATCAATCGCTGCTTCGGTCATTGGCATTTGACTGGCGGTGTACACACGCTTTTCGGGTTCCATGCGGTCAACCAGTTTACCGCCTTGGCTAACATCAAACGTGCCTCGAATGGCTTTGTAATTCGGGCCCTCAATGGCCTGCACTCCTAAAAACTGGAAGTTGTATCCGCCGGCCTCAATGCTGCTACCAATGGCCATGCGTACGTCTTTTTCTGACTCAAAGCCACGAACGCCAGTGACGCCGATGATAAAAACCGCAACCCCGATGTGCGCCAGGAACATGCCGTAATAACTCGCCGGCTGAGCCACAAGATTTTTAATCACGCCGCGATCCCGATTGCTAAAGGCGCGCTCAAGCAATTGGGTACAAGTCGTCGCAATAATCCAGATCGCCAAAAACAGGCCAAAGCCAACGAGCGGGGTCCAGCTGCGCAGCACCAGTGGGGCAAGGATGGCGCTAATCACGCTCACCGCGGCAGCCCACTTTAATTTATGCGCTAAATCAATCACAGGGGATTGGCGCCAGCGGGAGATGGGGCCGATACCAATTAAGAAGAGTGCCGGCGTCATCAGCGGAACAAAAACCGCCTCAAAGTAGGGAACGCCCACCGAGATCTTTCCTAGGTCAAGGGCATCCAGCAGCATCGGATACAAGGTGCCCAGCAAAACTGCTGCAGTTGCTACTAAGAGCAAGACGTTATTGCTCAGTAACATGCTTTCGCGTGAGACGGTGCCAAAATCGCCACCAATATTGGCTTTGGGCGCGCGCCATGCAAAGAGCAATAGCGAACCACCAACCACCAGGGCCAAGAAACCCAGAATGAAAATGCCGCGCTTCGGATCGGTTGCAAAGGCATGAACTGAGGTGATGACGCCGGAGCGAACTAAGAAGGTGCCCAATAGCGACAGTGAAAAAGCCAGGATTGCCAAGAGTGCAGTCCACATCTTGAAGCCGCCCCGTTTTTCAGTGACTGCAAGGGAGTGAATCAATGCGGTGCCGACAAGCCAGGGCATGAAGGATGCGTTCTCAACCGGATCCCAAAACCACCAGCCGCCCCAGCCCAATTCGTAATACGCCCAAGCGCTACCCAGTGCGATACCAATCGTTAAGAAGCACCATGCTGAGGTGACCCAGGGCCGTGACCACCTTGCCCATGCTGCATCCAGCCTGCCGGAGAGCAGGGCTGCAATGGCAAACGCAAACGCAACGGCAGAGCCAACGTAGCCCATGTATAAAAAAGGCGGATGAATAATCATGCCGGGATCTTGCAACAGGGGATTGAGGTCTTTACCCTCCAATGCAGCTGGCAACATCCGATCCAGCGGATTGGATGTGAGCAAGGTAAACAAGAGCACACCGATATTGAGCAAGCCCAGTACGCCAAGTATGCGCGAAATCATTTTGATTGGAAGGTGCTTTGAAAAAATAGCAACCGCAAGCGTCCAACCCG
>JBIJAC010000077.1:0-24658 GCA_044345935.1 Polynucleobacter sp.
CCAGCGCCATTTCAAAATATCCGCTTCTTTGATCGCCGCATTATGACGATTGATAACCCGGAAGCAGAGCGCTACATCACTGCTGAAAAGAAAAACTTACTGGTCGACTCGTACGTCAAGTGGCGAATCATTGATCCTCGCAAATTCTTCATCAGCTTTAAGGGCGATGAGCGGATGGCTTCGGATCGCTTAACGCAGCTGGTACGTTCAGCACTCAATGAAGAGTTCACCAAGCGTACGGTTCGGGAAATTATCTCCGAGCAACGCGATGAAGTGATGCAAAGCATTCGTAAAAAAGTCGAAGTCGATGCGGCTGATATTGGCGTTGAAATTGTTGATGTGCGACTCAAGCGCATCGATCTCTTGGCTGAAATTAGCGACTCGGTCTATCGCCGGATGGAAGCCGAACGCAAGCGCGTCGCCAATGAATTGCGCTCAACCGGTGCTGCTGAGTCCGATAAGATCCGCGCCGATGCCGAGCGCCAGCGCGATGTGATTCTGGCCGAAGCCTACCGTGATGCGCAGCGCATTAAAGGTGCTGGCGATGCCAGGGCAACTGCCTTGTATTCCGAGGCTTTTGGCCGTGATCCGCAGTTTGCGCAGTTTTACCGCAGCCTAGAGGCCTACCGGAGCTCATTCAAGGATAAGCGCGATATTATGGTGATTGAACCCACTAATGAGTTCTTTAAGCACCTTAATAAAAAATAAGAAGCGCGTATCGTGAATCGCTGGTTATTACCCGAAGACATCGCCGATGTCTTGCCTGCCAAGGCTCGTAAAGTGGAGCAGCTGCGTCGCAGCCTGCTCGACCTTTATCGTTCCTATGGCTACGAGTTGGTTGCGCCCCCTTTACTCGAGTTTTTAGATTCACTACTCACGGGCACCGGATCCGACCTCAATCTGCAAACGTTTAAATTGGTTGATCAACTCTCGGGTAGAACGCTGGGGTTGCGTGCTGACATGACACCCCAAGTTGCCCGCATTGACGCCCATTTACTCAACCGCACTGGCGTAACGCGCCTCTGTTATGCCGGATCCATTGCTCACACCCGAACACCGATTGGCTGCTCTTCCCGTGAAGAGTTGCAATTGGGCGCGGAAATTTATGGCCACGCTGGATGGGAGGCCGACTTAGAGGCACTTTCCCTTCTCTTGCAAACACTGCAAACCGCTGGCCTCAAGCAGGTTTACCTTGATCTCTCGCATGCCGGCATATTGACTGGCATCTTGGCGGATCAGGCTGTCTCAAAAGAAGACATTGAAAATCTCTACGGCCTGTTGCAAAGCAAAGACCGCAGTAGCCTTGCAAATTGGTCGCGCAACTTACCCCAGCCGGTTGGTCAGGCTTTGATGGCATTAACGGAATTAAGTGGCCCAGCTAAAGAGGTGCTTGTGCGGGCACGGAAGGTTTTGCCAAGCAATGCCCTGGTCAGCGATGCCTTAGCCTTGCTAGAGCAACTAACGAATGCAATTACTTTGACGCCATCGGCACCCGAAGTCAGCATTGATTTGGCGGATTTACGGGGCTATCAATACCATAGCGGCATGATGTTTACCGCATACGTGGATGCACTATCGCAACCGATTGCACGCGGCGGTCGTTACGATCATGTGGGGCAGGCCTTTGGGCGTGCCCGTCCAGCCACGGGTTTTTCAATTGACTTGTTAACCTTGGCTGGCTTATCCACCGACCTGGAAGAGCGCTCAGCAATCCTGGCTCCTTGGGTAAGCGACGCTGGTTTGAATGCGGCAATCCAAGCACTTCGCGCGGCAGGTGAGATTGTGGTTCAGCTAGCGCCTGGCGATGCGGCACTCAGTGCAGAATATCGACTGGATCGTGTTTTAGTGGAACAGGGCGGTACTTGGAAAGTACAGCCAAAAAGCGCTAGCAAGAGCTAGTAGCTTGCTATGCCCTTTTGATTGATTTGTTTATTACTGGATTAAATATGCCTCAACAACAACAAACTCGTGGCCGCAATGTGGTCGTTATCGGCACGCAGTGGGGCGATGAAGGTAAAGGCAAAGTCGTCGACTGGTTAACTGACCACGCGCAAGCCGTAGTGCGCTTTCAGGGTGGACACAATGCGGGGCATACCCTGATCATTGGTAATAAGAAAACCATTCTGCGTTTAATTCCGTCGGGCATCATGCATAAGAATGTCATTTGCTACATTGGTAATGGCGTTGTACTGTCACCCGAAGCGCTCTTTAAAGAAATTGGTGAGCTCGAGGCTGCCGGTTTAGATGTGTGTTCCCGTTTACGCATTTCAGAAGCAGCAACTTTAATTTTGCCGTACCACGTGGCAATCGACCATGCTCGTGAGAAAAAACGCGGCGAAGCCAAAATCGGCACTACCGGTCGCGGTATTGGCCCAGCATACGAAGATAAAGTGGCGCGCCGAGCGCTGCGAGTACAGGATTTGTTTTATCCCGAGAAGTTTGCTGAACAGCTGCGCGAGAATCTGGAGTATCACAATTTCATGTTGACGCAGTATTACGGCGCGAGCCCGGTCGATTACAAAGCAACCCTCGATGAAGCCATGTCCTACGCAGCGCGCATCAAGCCGATGGTGGTAGATGTCTCGAGCGCTCTGTATGCGGCTGGGCAAGCAGGTCAATCACTCTTGTTTGAAGGCGCTCAAGGTACCTTACTGGATATTGATCACGGCACCTACCCCTATGTCACCTCCAGTAACTGCGTGGCAGGCAATGCAGCTGCAGGATCGGGCGTTGGCCCCGAGTCCTTGCAGTACATCTTGGGTATTACTAAAGCGTATTGCACGCGCGTGGGTGCAGGGCCTTTCCCAAGCGAACTCTATGACCATGACAATCCGGCCAAGCAGGATCCCGTCGGCATTCGGTTGGCAGAGGTCGGTAAAGAATTTGGTTCGGTGACTGGCCGTCCTCGCCGTACCGGCTGGCTTGATGCCGCCGCTTTAAAGCGCTCGATTCAGATTAATGGCCTCAGCGGCCTTTGCATTACGAAGCTGGATGTGCTCGATGGTTTTGAAACCATTCGCTTGTGCGTGGGCTATCACTTGGATGGCCAGCGTTTGGATGTATTGCCTCGCGGTGCTGAGGCAGTGGCGCGTTGTGAGCCGATTTATGAGGACTTCCCAGGCTGGAAAGGCACTACCTATGGCATTCGAGAGTGGGATAAGTTGCCGCCAGAAGCGCAGACTTTCTTGCGTCGGATCGAGGCTGTTGCGGGCAAACCGATTGCCATGGTTTCGACAGGGCCGGAGCGCGATGAAACAATCCTCCTGCAGCACCCGTTTGAGGCTTAAGGCAAATGCAGTTCAGCGCTGCTTAATGCGACGGGGTAATGCACTAATGATGCACAACCCCGTTTGGAATGATGGTGCCCAGAAGAAGATGCCAAAAATGTTCAATAAACAGCCAGCAAACCCAATAAGTATAAGCCTCGCAGCCTTTTCTATTTTTTTAATTACCCCTCTAATTGGGGTACAAATGGGGTACAGTACCGCTTCTAGTGTTAGGATTTAATCATGAAAATTGATACTCCTAACCTCGTACTTAGAGGCAAGATCTTCTATTTTAATAAGCGTGTACCCAACGATCTAGTAGCCCATTACGGCTCTAAGATGCATAAGCTGTCTCTACAAACTACCGATTTGATTGAAGCCACTCGTAAGGCTGCTACCACCGCTAAGTTACTTGCTGATGAGTACAAAAATATTAGAGAGGGCAATACCACCCCTGAATCTGTCATTCAAGCTGCACAGAAGATTTTAAAAAGTTATGGAGCTTGGGGTCACTCAGATAAACCCTTCAATGTCCGAGAATACGAAGAAGAGATTGGTGCTGAACAGTTTAGGGATGCCCTCTTTGAGAAGGCATTTAAGTGGGCACAAGAGCAGCAAGCCAAGGGTGATACTCGGGATATCCACGATATCTATAACTCAATACAGGTAGAGGACGGCTTTCTTACCCCAGCCGAGCTTACAGCTCTCCAATTGCTTCGTAAGAAGGAAGAGGAGAAGCAGAACAAAGCTCAAGGGGTTATCTATCTAAGTGATGCTGTCACGATGTACTTCAAAGAACATGAACGGGGTAATGATCCTACGTTCCATGCCTTTACTACTAGGCACATGAACTACATTATTGAATCGCTAGGAGACCTGCCCCTTACTGAGCTATCTAGGAAAGTACACGGCTTTAAACTCCGTGATGATCTAGTCTCTAAGAAATTCAAAACTGCCACCATTAAAAGAATTCTTACTACTGCCAATGCCATAGTGAACTCAGCTATCCTGAACTATGAGCTCCCAATGCAGTCTCCATTTAGGCAGCTCACTATCCAAGGTTTTGGGCTGGATAAGAAACCTGTACCTGAGTTTTCAGTAAAGCTAAAAGCAGACCTACTAAAGAAGTTTGCAAAAGAGAAAAGCTCTGTAGCCATCCTGATTCGTATGCTTCTAGGTACTGGAGCTAGGGTAGGCGAGATAGCAGGTCTAGCTATGAAAGACCTATACCTCGATCACAAGATCCCTCACCTAGTCATACAGCCTAATGATGTAAGAACAAGGCTAAAGAACGATAACTCTAAGAGGCAGGTAGCCCTTGTAGGTGATGTTCTAGAGGCTGTAAAGGATGCTGTTGCTCTCCATGGTAAGAACGATCCTACCAATCCAGCTCTATTTCCGGAGTATGCAAATCCTAGGGGCGGGGATTCAGCCAGTGCTGCAGTCAATGCTCGCCTACCGGATGGTCTAACCTCTAAAGTAGGAAGACATTGGTGGAACACGGCAGCTAGACTCTGTGGGATACCTTCAGATTTCAGGAAGGTAGTCTTGGGTCACTCAGTAGGTGATATCAACTCACAGTATGGAACTAGCCCATTGGAACTCCTTCAGGAGCTCATGCAGAAGGTAGAGGACTACAAGGGTTAGTCGTAGAAGGGCTCTCTAGTAATGACCCCCACTCTTTGACCAATAGGAGTGGGGCAGTCAAGGCTAACGGACTTCTCAGTCCTGTTTACAAACTCTTCATCTGCTGCAGCCCTAGTGAACTCCTGAGCTCTCCTAGCTTCTTCCTGTTTCCTATTGGCTAACTCAGAAGCCGGGAGAACCTTATCCTTAAGTAATCTCTCTTGTTCAAGCTCTTTAAAGGTTTTCATACCCTTGATCCTGCCGTTGAATTCGAGATCACTCATAAAATTATGTATTTATAACTACTGAGAGTTATCTTCCAAAGGGGTTAAACAAGAGTAAATACAGCATTAAGCCATATGAAATTATCATGCCCCTGAATGAGACATTTGTAATGATTCGCTCGAGCCATCCAATATTAAGGTTATTAGCTTCCATAAATCTATCCAACTCATAACCAACTGCTAAATTAGGATTTGCTTGGTAATGATCCCTAACTCTTTGAATGCGATCATTGATCTTTTCCTGAAAGAAGAAATTAAAGAATCCCTTCTTAGAGAAGGCAATATCCTCATCAGTCCATTCACTTGGATGTTTCTTATTTAAAGTCAAGGTACCTATTACTGGATCGCCACCCTTCACAACCATTGCTGCCTCTTCCTTTGTTCTTCCATCGGCTGGAATAACATCAATAATGAGACCAAATAAGAACATGGACAGTTTGTCTATATAAGTTGTAATGACGAGCCAGATTAATTCACCTATAAACAGGGCACCCATGGAGATGAGTATTTGCAAGAGCCTGTTATGCGCTAGCTCAAGACCCAGAAGATAATAGGCAAAAGGCAAGCCAATTAAGGTTGCCCACCTTAGAATGAACCAAGGAATACCAAAGAGTATTAGGTATAACTTATGAGCCCTGTAGTCAAGCATTCCAAACATACTGGTCCTTTAGTTATTTTGATTCTTATTTAAAGCTATAACGCTTAATGCACAGCTCAACTTGGCTTCCCTGATCCTTTTTAATATTCTCAGAAACAAACCGAGGCATTCGAGGGCAGCCATTTAGTTATCTTGGCTCTCTCCAGCTATTAACCTTTTCACTAATAAAGGTCACAGTGCCACGATTTTGATAGTACCAAATTGCATAATCGCCACCATCAACTCGTGATGGCTCACCAAGGATTCTTCTTACATCACTTGGAGTCATGCCGGTAGCCAAGGATCTCCAGCTTGCTAGTGACTTCCACCCATCGTTATTTGCTGGAGCCTTTGGAGCATCAGTAGAAATTCCCTGTGCCGATTCCAGTTTCATTAATCTAAGGTTTATTGACTGTATTTCTTGTTCAAGCTGATTTATTCGACTGTTATCTTGTGCGATTGCACTGAAGCTAAGTGTTGATAGAAGTGTTGATAAGAGGATTGTTTTCATAATGTTGGTTCTCACTTAAAGCTATATCGTTGGATACACTCGTTAGCTCTCTTGGCTCTCGAATCCTCGATTTTGTCGGCAAGCAGTTTTAATAGGGTGCAATTAGGTTCCTTCTTATCCTGCTTACATTGGAACTGCCATTCTTCGTTGTAAACCACTCTGGCTCGCTCTATGCATTCATCTAAATTACTCTCACGCTCAAAGTAGATTAACAATAGCACTATTGCAAAAGCTACGATGAACAGTTTGAACCAGTTAGCTGCAAAGAATCCTTTTGGCTGGTTACTAGTTTGCTCACTCATATCTAACTCACTCTTTATGATTATTGATAGCATTTTATCTACTCTTGTAGGTGTGTAGCTTTGCTACTGCTGAGGAGTGATAGGGGGTACTCAGGGGTTGCCCAAGGGGACTACTGATAAATAGCCCGGAATATTCTGTTATAAAAATTTGTTTGGGCACTCGAGAAAATCGTGGCTCGGCATTCCCCCCTTGGGGTACCCCTAAAAGCTAGTAACCTTAGCCCTCAACCTTGGCAACTGCATCCAGCTCCATTCCTAAATAGACTCTCAAGCTGCCAGCATTGACAGCTCATCACCCAAGGCTGTGACAGATCCGCCATAACCAAAACAGTAAAACCTGCTTCTAGATGCCTAGAATAAGGAAAAGCAGTAGATGGAAAGACCGATGTGCCCCAGCCAATCCCTTTGGGTGAGGTACAGATGTAGGAGAATACCTATATTAATCAATAATTTAGGTTAAATCTAAGGTTCCTAAGGGAGGCAACAGAGAGGAACAGCTCGTGGGAAGGGAAATGCGTGTTCGTTACTGAAAGCTGGGGTGATACTAGGGTGGGGAGACCATAGTCTGTATGGACTATAGGGCTATAACCACCATTTTTGAAAGCCTGCAGGGCTTTTTATGTCAAACAAGAACTGTGGCTCAACCTGCTTAAAAATTAGGCAAATACCACTATTTTGGTGCATAGACCTAGCCCCAGTGGGATACCCAGTCAAACCCCTGTGGGAAACCAAGTAGAGCCCCTCAAGAGACCTTGAAGATACCCTGTAAAAAACACAAACCCACTTTTAGACCCTTTAAAGAGGGTTTTTGGTGCGCGAAGGTCTAAAGCAGGATTAAATCTTCAGGCACCATTAATTGGACTAAAAAGATAACCTAGGATCACCTAAAGTGATCTAGACACATAACAAGCTACTCGTCTAAGTATCTTTAGGAGTACCTAGGGTGCTTATAGTTTTATCTAGGTTGGGTAGTCTCTGTTTAATGGTCTCCCAATCTAGGGGAGCCATAGTCACCTAAAGATTTCCCCCATTCTTTTACTTTGAGATCCCTTGGGGTACACCTAGAAATTATTTTTAAAATTCTCATAAAGTGAAATTATATTAGTAAGTAATTGATTCAATTGATTATTATTTTTTAGGTGTACCTGAAATCAGTGGTTTTTTAGTCTTTTTAAGACTTTTATGTACCTCAGATGTTGTTCTTGTATAAAAACTCGTGTACAGTTCACACATAGGCAGTAACGCTCTTTAACAATTTGATAGCAGTAAGGTTCGGTTTCAAAAGCTGGAAGCAGTAACCCAGACCGAGGAAGAGAAGCCAAAAGGAAGGACGGGGCAGGAGTTACTAGCCCGAAGTGAAAGAAAGTCCGCAAGATGGTATGACGGTGGTAATGGTTGCAGCAGGATGCGATTGAGAGCAAATGAGCTCCTTGTTCAGTCAGGAGTCAGCCGAGGAAGAGTATTGCTCAGGGGTAAGTTATGAGCTTCCCCGAGGGAGTACTTTTATAGGAGGATGTATGAGGTTCAAAGCTAAGCGATTCAAGCAGTATGAAGCCCAGCTTGAGGCAGTAGCCAAGCAGGGTAGAGAAGCTAGGCAGGTTTACCAAGCTAACCCAGTTATACCTAGGGTTACCAAGGTAGATAACCCGCATTTAGTCCTAGCAGGTAAGGGTATGTATAAGATTCAATTTGTTTCAATGAAGTTGCATGGCTACGGGTTTAAGGCAGGTAGAGCCAAGGCAGTACAGGGTACTTACTGGAAATAGTGGTTTTTTTTACCCCAGTTTGTACCTCAATTATTTATTCTATTTAACAAATGATCACCATTAGTACTAATCACAACAAGGAAGGGGAGGTAGATATGAAGAAGTTATTGATACGCACAGCGCTTGTTCTTATTCACGGAACCCTGCTTGCAGGTGTTGCCCATGGTCAGGATCAAGCCTATTACGACAAGCAGGGTCACCGAGTTACTCACTACGAGATAGCAAGCCCCTGTGTGAACTTAGGTTTAACCAAGAACGGATGTACCCAAGCAGCTATCTATCCGGGTGCATTAGTAGCACTACAAACAGCAGCAATTGAAGGCGGAACGATTCCTTTTAAGGATGCAGGGATTCGCTGGGCTTACAAGTTTTAAGTAGCAATCAATTTAATTAACTAAGGAGGTAGTAATCATGAACACAACATTAAAAAACGTATTAATTGTTATAGCTGGTCTCACAACACTAGGTGCAGTTGCTGCCTACAAGGAAGCAGAGCTACAAAATGAAGTACACGGTAAGAAAGCACCTGTAGAGGTTCGTGAGTATTGGAAGGCTCAAACTCATACGGATCAATTCGGAAAGATGTTTGAAACCCGTACATTGAAAGGTGCTCATACTACTTTGACGGTTTACGACAAGGGTCTAGATGGTCGCTTAGTGTTTCAGCAAAAAGGTTTTATTGATTGTGGAAACACTACAGACGTAAAGATCAAGATCGATGACAAGCCAGCAAAAACGTTCTACCTAGATACGCTCCCCGGTTGCGATATTGCTATTACTAAAAACAAGGCATTTAAGGACGAAGTTTTAAATGCTAAGACTTTAGTAATTCAGATGAATCCTAACGGTGCATATGCAGGTAGGACAGAAACCATCAAAGCGTTTTAAGAAAGTAATTCTCAAGGGGTTCTCCAGTAGAGCCCCTGAGGAATCACTTTCGATTCATAACTTAAAGGGAGTATTAAAAATGAAAAAAATCATCACCACAACAGTAATGGCACTTGCTTTAGTAACCGGTGCTGCAAACGCTACTACAAACGCAGCTACCCCTTGGAAGTATGGCAACTACAAACCAACAGTGGGGCTGTACACACAAGAAGAGCAGGTGCAGTTAACGGCAAACATGGATAGGGCGAACTACCTACTTGCTGAAGTAAAGATTGCGATAGCTGAGGGCGATAAGGATTTAGCCCGAACAAAGGTGGCAGAAGCAAAAGAGGCTTACCAAGCCGCTTGCACTATTTATAAAAAGAATGCCATTGATTACACAAACGGCGGTTGTCATAGAAACAGAACTTAATAAATAAAAAGGAGGAATTAAAGATGAAGAAGAATTTATTAGTAGGTTTATTACTTGTTGTTGCAGCAGGTGTTACTAACGCTCAGGAATTTAATACGGGCTGGTCGTACACAGCTTTTACTGATCGCATGAATGATAAGACCAACCATATGGCAGTTCTTCAGTCGGACGATGTAGGTTCGGATGGTTTTAACCAAGTTGTTCTAATGTGCGAGGCTGGAAAACCTGATAGTGCGGTGGCTTTCTTTAAAACTACCCGTACATATTTAGGAAGAGACAGCATCCGCTATGCATATCGATTGGATAGTGGTGAGGTAACTAACACAGTGGCTAATAACTCGATTTATAACCAAGCAGTTAGTGGTGACAAAAAGGGTGTGAAGGTTGCAAGGGGTACCGGTGCTATTGATTTTGCTAAGAAGTTAGCAACAGTAAAAACAATTTCTACTCGGGTTGCAAACTTTAATGGTCGTCTATATAGCGGTAACTTTGACAATGCACAGGTTCGTATAGAGAAGCTGCAGGACTGGATCAGTGCTTGTGATGCTCAATAAATGGATAGTAATTCTCAGGCGGTTCTCATTGAGAGCCCCCGAGGAAGTACTTTTATTTAACTTAGGAGGAATTAAGAATGAATAATGCATTCGCTAATTATTTAAATAGCTTAGGGATAGATTGGCTAGTAATCCTTGAGCTAGATAACGCCATTCACTTGTTCGGAGTACTTTTTATTTTGGGTTTGGTTGTGTTTAGTCTCCAACATAAAAGGAACAGGATGAATACGGAAAATCAGAAGTTAATTAAATAAGGAGTTTTAAAAATGACGGATTTAATTTGGGCGGTACTTGTTTTAATTGTTCTAGGGGTTGCTGTTATTGCATACCTTGCGAACATTGTTCGCTTAGTTAGAGCTCAGGCGATCAACGGGTTAACACTTGCCCGAGTCGTGGGGATCTTTATTTTCCCTCTAGGAGTAATTTTGGGGATTGTTCCTACTAAGGAGGTGAAGCAATGAGATATGAACCTAGCAATTTTGCAAAATCTTAAATAAGGAGAAGTAAGCATGAAACCATTTTTCAACAAAATGACATCGTATGTATTTGGCGCAATTTTCGTACTCACCCTTTTTAGTAAGCCCAGCTTTAATGCTTTCTATTTGGGCATGGCGGCAGTAGAGACTCTGATTTACGGAGTGGTAGTGGTGTTCTTAATGGCTGTAGTCGGTGCAATTTATCGCACAGTGAAAAGAAGAGGAATTAAATATGAATAACGAAAAATCGCAAGATTTAAAACTAAAACGTATTAGCTGGGCTCTCAAATTATCTTTGGTGTTACTGCTGGGCGGTTTTATTTATATCGTTAATTACGAGCCCAAGCCACATCAGCCAACTATGGAAGAGGCAACGGCAAATGCTAAAGAAGCTATAAAACTATTGCGGGATACGCATAAGGGTTTTTAAGGGGTTATTTAACTAAGTACATATCTTATAAAGGGATAAAAAATGAATAACACAAGAATCATTGAAGATGCAGATCGAGTTAGTCGGGAAGACCAGCCGGTGTTTTACGAGGGTTTGCTCCTTGGGTTAATTGAAGATCTCGAGGGTGAGCGGCGAGAGGTCTTTTTGGATGAGGTGCGAACGATCCTTGCCCAAGAAATAGCAAATATCTATTTTGAAGATCCGAAACTAATCGATCAGAACAAGCTATTACAGCGTGAAGCTAAGCTATTAGAGGATACGGTGGGGCAGTTCCTTGCTGCTGGGGTTCAGCCACCTCCCAATTAGTGGTAGCAGTAATGGTTAGTGAATAGGGGAGCCAATGGCTCTTTTTTATTTTGGAGGATGGATAAAGCCCAACAGAGTAAAGAGTCATACCCTGCCGACTGTGGACGAACCAAAGTATTACGGCATTGAGGATATTTACGAAGCCCCCCCAGTGCGGATATTAACTAATAAGGAGTAAAAAATGAGTAGATACGAAGACTGGGAACCCCCGTGGTTCACAAAGATGCAAAACGATTTAGGCGATTTTGCGGAAGCCGAGGATCGGGCAGAAGCATTCGAAGCATTCATCGCATCGATCCGTAAAAAGGATGGTGATAAGCCTAAGAAGATGCATGAGCTCACTTCTAAGGAGTTAGAGCAAGCTCTATGGCACCCATATACAGGGATCATTCTTGATGCCACCCCCGAGATGCTAAACACTAACGCAACAGCCAAGGCTAAGAAGTACTTGATGCGGGTTGAGAAGCCGATGATTGAATGTGGCTGGGTTGAAGATCGGGAAGCCGGTTCAGAAGGCAGAATTAAGCGTTATGTATTCATGATCCCAGCGAGGTTCTCAGATACCAACCAAGCAGGTATCCTGATGCCAAGAACAGCCTACTTGCTTGGCAAAACGAACCGCCACTGCAATGAAGTATTCGGACTACTGAGAGAAGTAGCTAAAGAGTGGGGTGTATATCTCTCAGATACGATCCGCACTAATGGCAAGTACTTTGATATGAATATCGTATTTAGAACTAGAGATACAATCCATGCTCTTAGGAACCCCGAGGTGCGCTCCTTAATCACTAGTGTGGAACCCGGTGATTGGAAGATAGATTTCTCTGAAGGCTCGATGGTGCTAGAAGCGCAGTTTAGCCAAGGGCACCTATTCTTCAAGCCACTTGGGTTCATTGATCATCATGTGGATGATTAATCCGGGTGCTCCCCCGGGAGCCCCACTAGTTGGTACTCAAAATCAAAACTGCCCGCTAAGCCATATCCAGCCTGCTTCCTTTTTAGGTGTAACAGTACTATAAGGGTCTACGGGTTGCCGTTCACTGTATAAGTAGATACAAAGTATTCAAATAAAGGAGTTCATTTCAATGAGTAAATTCACACTTATTAGTGGTGTAGTGGCTTTCACCTAAAGCTTTTTTTTCGAGTTTATTGCTTGAAATGCTCTCTCATTTCCTCCTCCTTCCCCAAATACTTAGCTTGCTAGGTTGCTGGGGTATGGAAGTTATATATCCATCGCAGAGGGACGAAGGTGCTAGGCGGACGGGAAGCCCCTAGTAACACTAGCTTTCATACCCCAGTACAACTGGATCTTTCTCATAAGATAAAAACTGGTTGCCACACACCAAATTCAGAAGTGTGGCTTTCTAACTTGGCAGATATTTTTCAGCACCCTCACACCAATTCGGGGTGGGTGACTTCCTTCACCGGAGGGTGTTGAACACTGTCTGCCGAAGTAATTCCAAATATCGAGTACACAACTAATTAATAAGGATAACTATGCAATTTATTTCAGAAGTAAGGGGTAAGCGTAAGCGCTCTAATGCTCCTTCCTTGCCTCTCACAACAACACTTAACGGTAGCCATATTGAACGCTATCAGAGCCTCTTAGAGCACCCTGTAAGAGTCATTGGTGATGATCGCCTTGCCTCATCTTCTCTGCTGCTCAAAAGGGCTGTAAACCATTACTGTGACCATGTAAACAGTCTCACTACACCTGCAGCAATCGAGGCAGAAAAGCTTCGTATATTGCAGGTAATGGGTTAACTATGTCAGCCGGGGGAAGTACCGCTGCAGCCCATTACGGAAATTGGTGCCATGTAACGGGCTGTACCAATCCAAGGCTGAAAAATAGTATGGGTGGGCGATGCAATAAGCATAACCACCGCCTCAAAGTAAACGGAGATCCGCTACAGAAAAAGATCAAGCTAATGGCTCTAACTGCTTGTGAGAAGAAAACACAAGTATGGATTAATAAAGCTAAGCGGGAGCCCACTTGGGATGCACAGATCATGGATGCATTGAGGCGGAATCTCGAATCTGCTGCCAAGGATATTGCCTTTGATTTGAACCAATACCTCAATCACGGTAAAGCCCTTAGGAATGGTATTCGCAATGCATTAAGAATTTTGAATGCTTGGCACACTACTTATACCCCTGAGGAGCGATTAAGGTTTTGGCTGGCGGTGCAGTACTTCTATATGCACTATCCCAAGTCATTCGCCTCATTCGAGGGATACAAGGCACAGGTAGTTCAGCTCATGTATCGCAGGTCTGGAATTAAGGTTGGCAAGATGTTTACTACAGAATCCTTCAAGGGTAAAGCCGAGGGGTATCCATCGCTACCAGTACCTCGATATATGTTTGATTTTGTATGGGAACACCTATTCGGGATCTTTGGTGGAATAGCCCACCATATGAATCGCCTCTACAACATTGAAGAAAGACGGCAGAAGGCAGCGCAAGCAACGGCTGAATTCTTTAGTCAAGTTAAACCATCAAGGTTACAGCCAAAGAAACCAAAAAGGTGCCTGAAGATTTAATCCCTCTTTAGACCTTCCCGCACCAAAAAAATAACAAAGGAGCTTAAATATGGATGCAACATTGCAACCTAAAAACTTCATTGATCCTGATACATTCGTATCGACAATGGAGCAACGCTGGAATACAGAACTTAATAATGTATCTAGCCCAGTATTAAAAGATGTATGGAGAACAATCTGCAACACCTTTAACCACTCTATACAGAACTCACTAAACCCCGGTGCTAAGTGGCAGATCCTTAACCCACCTGCTGGCTCAGGGAAATCTCAGGGGGCTGCAGTCTATTGCTCCTTGCTTGCCAAGAAGAACGCTGAGTTACCCCTTGAGTCCCAAGTGGGTGTACTGATCGTCACTCGGTTTGTAGATGACTGTAACGCTACTGCTTTATTGATTAATATACTATCAGGGCTAGATACTGCTATCACTAATCACAGCGACTTAGCAGTAAGACCTACTGATCTAGAGATGGCTTCTAAGCCCATTTTGGTGGTAACCCATGCAGCCTACTTGAAATCCCTAGAGGATCTCCAAGGTGGTAGGTGGACTAGTTTTACTCAATGGCATGGTGGACAGAGAGAGCTCACCATCGTTGATGAGTCTCTAACCAATGTAGTAGAGGAGAGCATTCTCAATGAGAACAACCTTAGGTTTGTAAACCGTTATCTTAGTAGTGACATTGCTAAGCAATACCCAACACAGGTGAAAGCAGTGCAGTACCTGATAGATGAGGTCTTTGTAAGGATGTCAGAAAAAGAGTCCAGTGAGGGCGAGAGTACGAACAAGCCTGTATGGTCTCAGTCTCGTGCCCAAGCCAACGGCTTTAAACAGATGCCTACTGATTACAAAATGGGTGGGCTTAGAGAATTAATGTCTACCTTGGACTATGCCCGGTTAGATGGGCAGAAACAAGATGCTTTTTACACACAACATAGAGCAGCTAAGGTAGATGCAGTACTAAAAGATATTGAGGCAGTGTTCTCTCGCTTTGCTTGGTATCAGAAGCAAGGTAAGTTCCACTCCTTAAATAGCTCTAGGCTAATCATCCCTGAGGGATTACCTGCACCGTGTGTTTTAGATGCTACTGCTAATCAGCAGATGCTATGGCAACTATTGGAAGATAGGGCTCAGCTAGTTCCTACCCCTGTGGGATCCCGCAACTATAAGAATGTGAAGCTCTTTATTGCAACCCTTAGAGATACAGGTAAGAACGCTACTAATGAAAAGGCAGCTACCCGCTTTCCTAAGATCATGAAGTACCTGCAGGATAACGGGGGAGTAAATCGAAAGGTTCTATTTGTTACTCACAAGGATAGTACTCACCATGCACTGAAGTACAAGCCGGATCTTAAAGAGTTCTATGTGGGTCACTGGGGTGCCCTTGATGGCAAGAACGAGTGGAAGGAGTGCGACACCGTTGTGATTGCTTCCCTTATGTTTAGACCAACTACCTTCGGCACCAATGTCTTCCTAGCAGCTCAGGGGGATCAACCTAAGGAATGGTTTGATCGTCCAGCTTGGAGGGATTACACCAACATTAAAGAAACGATTGAAGCTAAGCAGATTGCTAATGATGTGATTCAGGCTGTTAATCGTATTGTGTGTAGAACAGTGAACGATGCAGAGGGCAACTGTCCGAATGCTGAGGTCTACTTAGTATTACCCACGGATGCCAAGGGGAACCAAATCCTGAGTGCCATTGAAGCAGAAATGCCCGGTATAGGGGTCTGCCCATGGAAGGATGCATTAGATGATGAAGCGAAAGCAGTCATTCGTAAGGGCTCTAGTCATGAAGTCCTACTGAACTTTATTGAGAATCTATCCTATGGGGATATCCCAATGAGTCTAGTGAGAAGCGAGGTAGGGCTATCGCTTGATAGCTTTAAGAAGCTTGGAGCTACGCTTAAAGATCCTGAGCATATCCTCACCAAAACCCTAGCAGGGATGAATACATTTTATGTAAGTGAGCTTAGTGCAGGTAGAGCTGCTAAGTCTTACCTAACGAAGAAGCCTCCCCCATCGGAGGTAATGCAGTAAACCAATGAGCCCCTTGTGGGCTCTTTTCAATTAAGGAGTGAGTATGGTCAAGCTACAGCTTAAAAACTGCTGGCTTAAAGTGCGGGCACAGCCCCAACAAATAGCAACAATTACCGTGCCAAAAGAAGAAGAGCAGAAAGTATTTCAATTCCTGCCCTTTGAATCTGCCGGTTACTTTGATGCAGATACCGGGGAACTCTCGGTGTACTTCGGTGGCATTGAGAGGAAAGCGAATGAACCCTTCATCCTAAAGATGGATGGCACAGAAGCCAACTACAGCACCCGCAATCAGAAAGGTAAGAGGTTCCCGATTGGCGCTCCTCTATCTCAACATTTCACAGTAGTAATAGTGATGCGGGACGATAACAAGCCCATTCTCTACAGCTTGCAGTTTCAGACGGATCCAATCCTCAATGCAGCAGGGGAGCCCCATGTAGAACCCAAGCGCAGGGGTAGGGAGGTAGTGATAGTAGAGAACGAACTAGAGGAGATGATGGAATGAACTTCTATACCGAAGTAATCAATGAAGTAAATAGGGCGGATAAAGAGCACCGAATTAAACAGGGTTTAGTTAGTTCGTTCTCCAGCTCGATGGAGAAGCTGGTACGGAATGATCCTTGGGATAAACCGAGGGTTGTTCAATTGGCTGCTATAGCTAAGCCCTGTATCAAGTGTGGAACAGGGTTAATCCCTGAGGGAGCCAAGCGAAACATAACCCCCAGTTTTTTAAAGAAGTCGTATTACCTATGCAATGGTTGTTCTGCCACCAAAGTACGGGAGCGTTACAAGCTGCATAAAGCAGTTATTAGTTTGCAAAGGCAGATAAGGAGAAAGAAAGTGAAGTTAGCAAAGTTACTTGGAGGCATTGGTGCCCCGAGTTCGTAAATCAACTGTGAGCAAGGTGTGCGGTAGCTGCCTAATTAGGCTCACACCTAGTAATAAAAGTAATGAAAGATTTTTATGCAGCAAATGCGAAGTACAAACAGCCAAAAGAAACTGGCTCCAATCCATGCTTGCCAAAGTCGTAAGCATATTCAAAAACAAATAAGGAATAAATAATGGTACAAACCGTTGTAGTAAACCACCCCGATGCAACCTCCCTAAACTCTTCAGACCTAGGTCAGGTAGATAATTTTGGGCAGAACTCCATCACCGTTACTCACGCAGGTAACAAATCCTATAAGTACGATCCCGAAACTAATCAAGTAACTAAGGGTGGTGTATCAAGCTATCAGCCGGAGGAAACGAGCTTCATCTCTGCCTCAGGTAATTACTCAGCTACCTTTGACCCGAATGGCTCAGTAGTATTACCCGGGGGAATAACCACGAGTGCTAAGGTAGCCATGAAGATGGGCATGATTAGTGAACAAGGGCAACCCACTGCACAGGCTTCTCCCCAGCAAGCCCCCCAGCAAGGTGAGCAACAGCCACAAAGTACTGATGCCCATGAAAGTTTTGCGATGAGCTCGGGTGAGAATCAGATCGTGGACGATGCGCTACCTGCTAACTTAGTGGGATCACAAGTCCAAGTAGTTATGAGCCAATCTACTGAGGCAGCAGTCACAGGTAACTTTGATAAGGTGGTATCTACTTTGGTTCAGAGTGCAGGTATCTCACCTAGCGAAGCTGCTGACAGGGTTAACCAAGCCTATAGCGCATACGCTAAGGCAGGGGAGCGTTACCTTGAGAATGTGGTTGGTTTGAAAGATGCCGATGATCGAGCTTACTTTTACTCGTGGGCGCAAGAGTCTGCACCTCAAGCTCTTCGTGGAGCCGTGGCTGCAATGATCCAAAACAACCGTTTTCAAGAGCTGGGTAAGTTAGTAGGTCAATGGGCGGACAGTGTTCCTCCTAATGTCGAGGCATTACAGAAGGCTGGCTATAAGACTGGTAAATCTTCCGATGGTACGGAGACCGTATTTGTTCCCGGCTTCGGCGAGGTTGCTGTATCTAGGTCAATGAAGTATCTCTAACATGGAGATGGTTCGCTTGAACGGGGTAACTCACTTCACAAGTCTTAAGCTTGGTAATCAAGTGAATTACGCAATGGAGCTAGTGCGCCAAGGCAAGCTGGTGTGTGATAAGCAGGAACATTTTTGGATTGATACCCATAGCTTTAAGAGCCTTGAGGTTTTAACCAAGGGTATCGACACTAAGGCTAGCATTACTTATGAACTGAAGATTTCAGTGACAGGGAATGTGATTGCTGTAAGTATGGATCCACCATGCCCGGGGGTAGTCGTTATAAACGGGGAGGCTAAGAGTCTCTCCTTAGATAACCCCGGAGTTCTCTTTATTGCCCCCGCTGGTACATACCCGGTTTTATTTACCCCGGTAGATACCGCTATGAGCCCCGTAACTAGCTCAGTAACAGTTAACAATTAAGCAGTGCCTCCCACCAAGCAGCAAGCCTGAAATCCTAATCCTGAGGGATGACGATAGTAGGACAACTTGCCTCCCTTGGTGGGAACCTTTTATCAACCTAATATATGAATGTAATAACACCATTAAAGTATTACCAAGCCGATGTAATCCCGATATCAGTGTCTAAGCAACGACCCTTTGAGATTACCCCGGTAACCCCTGAGAAACATACTCTTCATCCCTTATCCCTCGTCACCATAGAACGAGTTACCAACAAGCTTTTGATCTTTATTCGTGAAGGTGCAGTACGCAAGGTGGGGGATAAATACTATGCAACTGGCTACCATCCAGTCCGGTTACAAATACCGTCTTTAAAGATACTTACAGATACCCCCTAGAGCAGGGTGGAAAAAGCTTAATTAATCTTGTAAACTGGGGTACAAGAGAGGTACATTTTTACTTATCTCTCTGTTAACCGCCTCTGAGCCCCTTATAAACAAAGGGCTGCAGAGGGATCAAAAATGAGTGGTGCCCAGAAGAGGACTCGAACCTCCACAACCTTTCGATCGCCAGCACCTGAAGCTGGTGCGTCTACCAATTTCGCCATCTGGGCATTGGGCTCTATTATAGGGCTAGCGGCCATTTTCGCTACTATCCACCGGAATTTTGAATTAATGAATGCAAGCCATGCGTAAATCTGTGCCCCTAGTGCCGCGTGAATCCGATCGCCTCGGTACGATTCAAGGCCATCGCGATGGCTTTGGCTTTGTGGTTCCGGATGATGCAGGCGAGGACATCTTTCTCTCCGAGCGGGAAATGTCCCGCGTGATGCACGGCGACCGAGTCAAGGTACGGGTCATGGGAACCGATCGGCGCGGACGTCCCGAAGGTCAAATTGTTGAGGTGATCACCCACGTGAATCGCCTTGTCATCGGACGCCTCTTAAATGAAAACGGCGTTTTAATTGTCGCCCCAGAAGACAAGCGCATCGGTCACGACATCTTGATACCGCCCAAGGGGCAGCTCAATGCCAAACTGGGCCAAGTCGTCAGCGTCGAAATCATTGATTACCCCGATAGTTACCGTCAGGCAGTAGGCCGAGTAGTTGAGGTCTTGGGTGAAATCGATGATCCCGGCATGGAAATCGAAATTGCCGTTCGTAAATACGGCGTGCCCCATGAGTTTTCCGCAGCCACCATGAAAGAATCGGCTGCGCTTCCAGACGGAGTAACTCAAGCCGACTTAGAGGGGCGGGTTGATTTACGCGATGTGCCCCTGGTTACCATTGATGGTGCCGATGCCCGCGACTTCGATGATGCGGTGTATTGCGAGCCAACGCAGTTTGGCAAAGCCAAAGCATGGCGCCTGATTGTGGCGATTGCGGATGTATCGCACTACGTTAAGCCTGGCAATCCCTTGGATGAAGAGGGATTGCTGCGCGCGACTTCAGTGTACTTTCCGCGTCGCGTCATTCCGATGCTGCCAGAAAAGATTTCCAATGGATTGTGCTCCTTAAATCCGGGGGTAGATCGTCTGTGTATGGTCTGTGACTCGGTCATTGATACGAATGGTGAAATACTGGCCTATCAGTTTTACCCGGCCGTCATGCACTCGGCGCAGCGCTTTACCTACGATGCAGTGTGGGAGGTGATTAGTAATTCGAACGGCCCCGATGCCGCGCGTTTTGCGCAGTTTCGTCCGCTGCTGAGTAATTTGTATGGTTTGTTTAAGATCTTATTATCTGCGCGAGAGAAGCGCGGCGCACTGGATTTTGAAACCACCGAGACGCAAATTATTTCAAATGAGCTCGGCAAGATTTTGCGCATTGAGCCACGCACGCGCAACGATGCGCATCGCCTGATTGAAGAGTGCATGTTGACTGCCAACGTATGCGCTGCTGATTTTTTACAAAAGAATAAGCACTTGGGCTTGTTCCGCGTTCATGCCGAGCCGTCCGAAGAGAAAATCATGACGCTGCGGCAGGTGCTGCGCACCGCATCCCTTAGCCTCGGTGGTAGTGAAAAACCCCAACCTAAAGATTTTGCCAAGCTCATTAAAGAAATTAAACCCCGGCCGGATGCAACCATGTTGCAAACCGTGGTGCTGCGCTCGATGCAGCAGGCGGTCTATCAGCCTGAGAATGTCGGGCATTTTGGTTTGTCGTATCCAGCCTATGCCCACTTCACCAGTCCGATTCGGCGCTACCCTGACTTATTAGTGCACCGCGCGATTAAAGCCATTCTGGAAAAGAAGCCGTATTACCCCAGTCTGCCGGAGCGGGTGCCGCTCAATCTCACCTTGCCACGTAAGGGGCAGGCGCGCACCAATGCATCGGAAGCAAAAAAATCACAGAGCGCGAGTAAAGCAGCCGGGCCACAAAAGGGCAAAGGGGCTGCTGCCAGCGGCGCACTCGCCGTATGGGGTCAGCTGGGCGTGCATTGTTCATCCAATGAACGACGGGCTGACGAAGCATCGCGCGATGTTGAGGCCTGGCTGAAGTGTTATTACATGCGCGACCACCTCGGCCAAGAATATGCCGGTACGATTACGGGGGTGGCCAGCTTTGGATTATTCATTCAACTCGAAAATCTCTTTGTGGAGGGCATGGTCCACGTCACCGAACTGGGTGGCGACTACTACCAATACGATGAAGCTCGTCAGGAATTGCGCGGTGAGCGTACCGGTATGCGTCATCGTTTAGGTGATCGCCTGCACGTCCTGGTTAGCCGGGTCGACTTGGATGCACGCAAGATTGAGTTCTCTTTAGTTAAGTCCGTTATCAGTGAGCGTGATGGCGTGCGTAGTCGCACCCTCGTGCTGGCAAGCGATACGGGCAAGCCCAATAAAAAAGCGGCGTCTAAAAAGTCGCGGCCCTCAAGTAAAGCGCCTAAGAAAAGTTCCGGTATCAATGTCAATGCGGCCAAGGCAGCAGGCAAGCAAGGCGCCAAACAATCCAAGTCAGCCAAGGCGTCGCGCGGCAAGTCAGCCGCCATTCGCGTTCCAGGAAAGCCTTCTGGAAGCAAGCCGCCCGTACGTAAAGGGAAGCGTTAATGAAACAAATTATGCTTGGCTTTCATGCAATTCAGGCGCGCTTGCGCCTGGATCCCGATAGCCTCAAGGCAGTCTACTTTGATCCAGCACGACGTGATCGCCGCATGGGTGATTTTTTAAAACAAGCGGAATCGATTTTGGGCGATCGCCTGCATTCGGCGGATTCAGAGCGTTTGCATAAATTAGCTGGTCATGATCGCCATCAGGGCGTTGTTGCCTTGGCTGAAAAAATGACCGTGGCTCGCACTTTAGCTGAATTGGTTGATGGCATTGAAGGCAAGCCGCTTTTGTTGGTACTCGATGGCGTTACCGATCCGCATAATCTCGGCGCTTGCTTGCGCGTGGCGGATGGCGCCGGTGTCCATGGAGTGGTAGTTCCAAAAGATCGCTCCGCACACATCAATGCCACCGTGAGTAAAGTCTCGAGCGGCGCCTCCGAAGTGATGCCTTTAATCACTGTGACCAACCTCGCGCGTAGCATGCGTGAGATGCAGGAACTGGGCATTTGGCTCATTGGCACTGACGATGAAGCAGAGAAGTCGATTTATGACCTGGACCTAACCGGACCGATTGCTTTAGTGATGGGCGCAGAAGGCGAGGGGATGCGGCGCTTAACGCGTGAGCATTGCGATCAGTTGGTGCGCATTCCGATGCACGGTGTGGTTGAAAGCCTTAATGTCTCGGTGGCTAGCGGCGTTTGCTTGTATGAGGCATTACGGCAACGTAGCCACAAGTAGAGCCCTAAAGCACTGACTGGATTAGTTTTTTAGTAGGGCTTCTAATTTAACGATGTCGCTGCAGAAAGCCCGGATGCCCTCGGCAAGTTTTTCCGTTGCCATGGCATCGTCATTGAGCTGTAGTCGAAAAGCGGATTCAGTCACATTCAATTCCTTCATCTCTTTGCCTTGACTGGCCTTGGGATCGAGCTTCCGAACGACTGCTTCAGAGCTGTTTTGCAGTTCAGCGAGCAATTCTGGGCTAATGGTCAGTAAATCACAGCCAGCCAATTGCAGGATCTGATTGGTGTTCCGAAAGCTGGCACCCATGATCTCCGTAGCGATACCAAAATGCTTGTAGTAGTGGTAGATCCCTTTGACGGATTGCACGCCTGGATCATGTTCCCCGCCATGCTGGGCATCATTCCAGCTAGCACCCAGCTTGGCTTTGTTCCAATCGGTAATGCGGCCCACAAAAGGGGAGATCAGTTGTGCTTTTGCTTTGCCGCAGGCAGCTGCCTGCACTAAAGAAAACAACAAAGTCATATTGCAATGAATGCCTTCAGCTTCCAGTACCTTTGCAGCCTCAATCCCTTCCCATGTGCTGGCGAGTTTGATTAAGACGCGGTTGCGGTCAACGCCATGGGCTGCATATAGGGCAATTAATTCTCTGGCTTTAGTGATGGTTGCTGCAGTATCAAAGGACAAGCGCGCATCGACCTCGGTAGAGACCCTGCCGGGTACGATGTTTAGAATTTCTAAACCAAAGGCAATCAGAATCCGATCCATCAGTGCCGTTACAGTAGCCTGGGGATTAGCAGTCTTCACCGCTTGAACGAGCTGCTGGTAGTTAGGCTGCTGCACCGCTTTTAAAATCAGGGATGGGTTGGTAGTGGCATCCTGCGGCGCAAACTGCCTCATCCGCTCAAAATCACCGGTATCGGCTACTACGGTCGTAAGGGCTTTTAACTGGTCTAAGGCCGTATTTGCGGTCGTCATGGGTATGCCTGTATCGAATTCAAAATGGGACACCGTTATAGTGTCATACAGTGAGTAGCATAAATGAATCTGAGATAGGCTTCGTATGGATCAAGATCAACTAAAGCGTCTGGTGGCGGAAGCGGCGCGCGATGCGGTATTGGCGCTGGCCCCCGGTCAAGTCCTGGGCATTGGTACAGGCTCTACTGCCAACTGGTTTATCGATGTATTAGCCCCGCATAAAGCGCATTTTTCAGGGGTGGTATCGAGTTCCGTTGCCAGTACGCAGCGACTGCTAAAGCACGGCTTTTATGTGATTGATGCCAATCAGGTGGAGACATTGCCTGCTTATGTCGATGGTGCCGATGAGATTAACCCCAGCGGTCACATGATCAAGGGCGGCGGCGGGGCGCTCACGCGCGAGAAGATAGTGGCATCCCTAGCCAAGCAGTTCATTTGCATTTGCGACGATTCCAAGCAGGTAGCTAGCTTAGGCCGTTTTCCATTGCCCCTGGAAGTAATTCCATTGGCAGAAGCGTCAGTGTCCAGGGCGATGCAGGCAATGGGAGGCAGCCCGCGCTTACGGCTGATGGCAGGCACTTCCGATCCTTTTGTTACTGACAATGGCGGCTGGATTATCGATGTGGCTGGCCTGACCATTAACGATCCAGTTGCATTGGAATCCGAGATCAATCAAATTCCAGGAGTCATTACGGTTGGCTTATTTGCGCAACAAAAAGCAAATGTGCTTTTCGTTGGCGGCGCTGCTGGGGTGAGTCGCGTCGATTTTTCGTAAGCAAGGTAGGCCTAATAAAAAAGGACCGCTGAACGGTCCTTTTTTGTATTTCAGACAAAGCGCTACTTATTCGCTGGGCGGCACGTAACCCGTAGCAGCATCGGCGCCACCCTCGTAGAAGTATTTTTCCACTTGCTTTAAGAGGTACTGGCGCGCACGCGGATCGGCCATATTGAGGCGGTTCTCATTGATGAGCATGGTTTGGTGCTTTAACCAGCCAGCCCAAGCCTCTTTCGAGACTTCCTGCCAGAGTTTTTTGCCCAGGTCACCTGGTAGTGGCGCAAAGTCCATTCCCTCGGCTTCTTTATTGAGCTTAATACATTGAACCATCCGTGCCATTGCGTAAACCTTTCTAAATGCAATCAGTGAATACTTAAATATCGAACTTGCATTATGTCAAGTTTTTGGTGAGCACCATCGATTTGCGATCCCAGTTGTAAATCTGCTTACGCTCTTCAGGCAAATCGTCCACGGTGGAGCGCATGAAGCCGCGTTTCAAAAACCAATGCTCGGTGCGGGTCGTCAGGACAAATAGTTTTTTAATGCCTTCTTTTTTTGCCCTGGCTTCAATGCGCAACAGCAAACGCTCGCCGTCACCGGAGCCTTGGACGTCTGGATCAACCACCAAGCAGGCGAGCTCGCCGATGCCATTAGGGAAGGGGAATAGGGCGGCGCAACCGAACAAGACCCGATCGTGCT
>JBIJAC010000033.1:0-23148 GCA_044345935.1 Polynucleobacter sp.
CTGGTATGCCGCCAAATATGGCACCGAGTTCATTGGATGGCATGAAGGGATTGCCGCTCACTGCCGTGGTCACTGCCAGTGGCAGCGCCTGCTTAGTGCAGTTTCCGGATGACTTGCGGCTGTATCCCGATGATGCTTGTCTGCATAGCCTGCATCAATTGCTGGCCACAAGTCAGGCCGATCCAGTGGCGGTGCAGTACGCCTAGCGTTATTCGGTTTACCGTGATGCGTTCAGCGCAGCATGTGCACGAATTTTTTCATTCAGACGCTCGCGACTGCTTTTGTCATTCGATTGATCGCGTACTTTATGAAAAATATGAATGACTTCGGTCGCCCAGGCACCTGATTTACGAATAACGCCACCCGCCTGCAGCCTAAATACAAAGTCGGCATCTTCATGGCCCCAGCCAAGCAGAGTTTCATCAAACCCGCCAATGGCTAAGGCATCACTGCGCCAACAGGCCATATTGCAACCCTTGATGCGCCGCCAAACAAAGGTGCTGTATAGCCTACGCGAATGATCACCAAACTTCACTAACAAAGGCAGTAATTTATTGAGACCACCGCGCAAGCGGTAGCTAAACGCATGGCGCTTGAAGCGCTCAAAACTCCAATGCGGCCATGACAGCATTTCTTGGGCGAGCGCATTGTTCGACAAAATGCGACTGCCCGTGACGAGGTGGCCGGACTCCGCCAGCTTTCGATGCTGGGCGATGAAATCGGGCTGCACAATGCAGTCGCCATCGATAAAAACGAGGTAATTCCCTTTTGATGCGGCAATTGCTAGGTTACCAACGACCGTTTTGCGGCAGCCATCGTCTTCTATCCAAACATGCTCGATTGGCACTGGAAAATCCGCTTGTATTTTTTTAATGAGTTCGCGTGTATCTGCGCGCGAGCCATCGTCGGCGATGATGACTTCAAAATCACGATCGGTCTGGGTCTTTAAAGACTCCAGTGACAATCGCAATGCTTGCGGCCAATTGTAGGTTGCAACAATCACCGAAATCAGGCTCATGGTTTTTGCCTCGCTTGGGATGCCTTAGCTAGTTCACAGATTTTCATATAACGGTAATACGATCCTTGGGCATTGGCCAGGGCAAGTGAAAAACCTTGGGGCCCATCCAGAAAACCGAGTCGAATAAAGTAGGTTCTAAAAAAAGACCAAGCCCCATGGCCAATCGCTGCCAGGGGACTGCTGCGCTTGCCTTTAGCAAAGGCTTGCTCAGCAGAGGCGCTGGAGTAGCGATCAATTTTTTGCAGTACCTGCGAGTAGTTCATGAAGCTGTAGTGCAGCATGTGGTTTTTGAGCTTCACAACAGCACCGCTCGGAATGAGCCGCTCATGCACTAAGTCATTGGAAAACTTGGCCGTCCCACGCTGAAATAATCGATCGACGTAGTCGGGATTCCAGCCGGAATGCCGAATGAAGCGGCCGCAATACCAAGACAGCCTAGGAATGGCAAAACAGGTCGCATTGCCCGGTTTTTCTAAAACCCCCGTAATTTCCGCTCGTAATTCAGGGGTAAGGCGTTCATCCGCATCCAGGGAGAGTACCCAATCGCTGGTCGCCAGGTCCAGCGCCCGGTTCTTTTGAGGGCCAAAACCTGGCCAATCGGGGGGCTGGGCAATGGTGGCGCCAAATTCCTGGGCGATCGCAATCGTCCCGTCCGTACTAGCCGTATCGACGATAACCACTTGCTGCGCAAGCCCGCCCAAGGAGGCAAGGCAGTCCCGAAGATTGGCCTCTTCATTGCGAGTAATGAGTATCACGGATAAGGTGGGCATAATTCATTATATGAATGCCGACGACAGAATTGCCCTAAACCGCCTGATCCAGTACCTAAAACCCCATACCAAGACGATTATTGGGTCGGTTTTGGCGATGGCGCTGGTGGCTGGCGCTGAGACCTCAATCCCTGCGCTGATGAAGCCCTTGCTGGATCGTGGCTTTACCGGTGAGCTCGATGGCAAGTTATGGCTAGTTCCGATCTTTTTGGTCGGGCTGGCGTTTATTCGGGGCGGCGCTCAATTTCTGTCGAATTATTTGTTATCCCGAGTCATCAATGCGGTACTGCTGAAACTGCGTGAGCAGATGTTCCAAACCCTGCTCCATGCCAAGACCGAGTTTTATCAAAAGAGCTCTGCATCGAGCCTAATCAATGCCGTTGTGTTTGAGGTCAACAATGTCCTGAGCATTATGGGAACAATGTTAATTAGTTTGGTGCGCGACTCCTTAACGGTGCTGGGTTTATTGGGCTACCTGATTTACCTCAACTGGAAATTGACTTTAGTTGTCTTGATTATTTTTCCGATCATTGCGTACATCATGAGCCTGATTAATCGCCGCTTGCGTGGCCTCAATCGGGAACAGCAAGCCATGACGAGCGAGCTTGCCTATATTGTTGAAGAAGCGGTCTCAGGACACAAAATTGTGAAGGTCCATGGCGGCGAAACCTACGAGATGGGCCGGTTTACCGACAAGGCGGATCGCTTACGGCGCTTTGCGCTTAAAACCGCAGTAGTAGGTGGTCTTAATCAGCCCATGACCCAACTGGTCGCCTCCATGGCCCTCTCCGTCGTGCTAGTGATTGCGCTCTTGCAGTCTTCCACCGAAGGGACGACCGTTGGCGGCTTTGCAGCATTTATCACGGCCATGCTGTTGATTATTTCCCCCATTAAGCATTTGGCCGACATCAATCAGCCATTGCAGCGCGGCCTTACTGCGGCCGAGATGATTTTTGGCCTCATGGATCAGCCGATTGAGGAAGATGACTCACGTAAGGCAGGGGTCAAACGCATTGAAAAAGCAAAAGGTGCGATTGCCTTCAAAGACGTTTCTTTTTCATATCAGCAAGATGCCGATCGGCAAGATGCCTTAAAGCACGTAAGTCTGTCGATTCAGGCAGGCGAGGTGGTTGCCTTTGTGGGACCGTCTGGCGGCGGCAAGTCGACGCTAGTGAGTTTGTTGCCACGCTTTTTTAGGCCTACTTCGGGGGTAATTGAGCTCGATGGCATCAATCTGGAAGAGCTGTCTTTGTTTGATTTGCGACGCCAGATTGCCTTTGTTAGCCAAGACGTCATCTTGTTTAACGACTCGATCGCAGCAAACGTGGCCTACGGCACCGATGCAGTAAACGGAATTGATCGGGGCCGAGTGATTGAAGCGCTAGAGGCGGCTAATCTCACCAATCTGCTGAGTGAGTTACCGCAAGGCATCGATACCCTCATTGGCGATAACGGGAACCGACTCTCTGGTGGTCAGCGGCAGCGCTTAGCGATTGCCAGGGCCATTTACAAGGACGCACCGATCTTAATTTTGGACGAGGCTACATCGGCTCTTGATTCTGAATCCGAGCGTCAAGTTCAAGAAGCATTGGATCGACTGATGGCTGGCCGCACTACATTAGTGATTGCCCACCGCCTATCGACGATTGAGCATGCGAGCCGCATTGTGGTGCTAGAGCATGGGCAGGTGGTGGAAAACGGATCTCACGCAGAATTAATTATTAAAGGCGGCTTGTACAGCAATCTGCATCGACTGCAATTTGCTAATGCCTAATCACAAAACAGAGATGTAGCAATAGAACCCTAACTCAAGACAATATCGTATTGCTCTTGTTTGAATGAGCCTTCTGCTTGCAGGCGGATGGGCTTGGCAACAAAATCCCCCAGCATCGCTAAAAACTGATTTTCTTCTTCCAAGAAGAGATCAATGACGTCGGGCGCGGCCACAATACGGAACTCCCTCGGATTGAATTGGCGATGCTCGCGCACAATCTCCCGCAGGATTTCATAGCAAATGGTTTGGGCTGTTTTGATTTCGCCTTTACCACTGCAGGTAGCGCAGGGCTCACACAAAATGTGGGCCAGTGACTCTCGCGTTCGTTTGCGTGTCATTTCAACGAGGCCCAATGCGGAGAACTGGCTGACTGTGCTTCGGGCATGGTCCCGCTCGAGGTTGCGTTTGAGTTCAGCCAAGACCGACTCTTGGTGTTCGCGGGTCAGCATATCGATAAAGTCGATGATGATGATGCCGCCCAAGTTGCGAAGTCGTAGCTGCCGTGCAATGGCCTGCGCTGCTTCGAGATTGGTCTTAAAGACCGTGTCGTCTAAATTACGCGCACCCACATAGCTGCCCGTATTGACATCGACGGTTGTCATGGATTCGGTTTGATCGATCATCAAGTACCCGCCCGATTTGAGATCGACGCGGCGTCCCAAGGCTTTGTTGATTTCGGCATCGACATCAAACAAATCAAACAAGGCACGCTCGCCACGATGCAAGGTCAGCTTGCCAACCAGGTTGGGGGTGTATGTTTCTGCAAAGTGATTTAAGCGCTCAAAGTTCTCCGCCGAATCAACCCGTATTTGCATGGTCTTATCGCTAGCCAGATCGCGCAATACGCGCTCTGCCAAATTCAAATCCTGAAAGAGCAGGGCTGGCGCGGTTTTCTGATTCACCGAGGCCAAAATGGTTTCCCAGGTTTTTTTAAGGTAAAGGAGATCGAGCGTTAGTTCCGCATCCGTGGCGTCCTGGGCAATGGTGCGCACAATAATGCCGCCGGTTTGATTGCTCGGGAGGAGTCCGGTGATACGGGCTTTCATTGCCTCGCGATCGTCTTGATTTTCGATGCGTTGCGAGATGCCGATGTAGGGCTCATTGCCAGATTCTTTTTGCGATTGCGGCAAATACACTAGGTTGCGACCCGCAATACTGATTTGGGTTGTAAGGCGCGCCCCTTTGGTTCCAAGCGGGTCTTTTAATACTTGCACAATTAAGGTTTGGCCTTCGTAGAGGACTTTTTCAATTTGGGTCTGCTGGTTCTGCTGCGCAATATCGGCCACATGCATAAATGCTGTACGCTCAAGACCCATCTCAATAAAGGCCGATTGCATCCCGGGCAGAACCCGAACAACTTTAGCCAAATAAATATTGCCGACAATTCCACGCTGGCGGGTGCGCTCAATTTGCAGCTCTTGTACTGCTGCTTGTTGAATCAATGCCACCCGTGTTTCCTGGGGTGTAATGTTGATCAGAATCTCTTCGTTCATATTAGGCTTGGTTTGCAATTTCTGGCGTGAGCGTAAAGGATACGCCAGCCTGTTGCAGTAGGGTAGCCATTTCAAATAAGGGTAGCCCCATGATGCCGCTATAACTCCCTACGATTCTGCGGATAAATGCGCTACCAAGGCCTTGGATGCCGTAAGCACCCGCCTTGCCATAGGGTTCTTGGCTAGTAATGTATGCCTTGATAAGGCTAGCGCTAAGGGGCATAAATTCCACTTCCGATACCTGCACAAGGCTAATGGGTTTTGCATCTTGCTGCGGCAGTAGTGCAATGGCCGTCAGCACCTCGTGGGTTTGGCCGCTGAGTAAGCGTAGGATGCGCTCCGCATCCGCAGCATCTGCCGGCTTACCCAGAATCTGGGCGGCATCGCTACTCGGAAGACTCACCGTGGTGTCGGCGCAAAGAATTGGCGCCCATGGTAAACCTCTTTTTGCCCAGCGCTTTAATGCAGCATCGCATTTGGCGAGCGTCACGCGCTGCACGTAGGCCCTGGCATTTTCATGGGGGAGTGGCGTCTCGATTGCTTCTGCATCTTCATCATCACTAGGCAAGAGCAATTCAAAGCGCACGCCGAGTTGCGTCAACAATTCCTGACGACGTGGGCTCTGGGATGCGAGGTAGAGAAACGAATGCATTACGAAAGGAATTTACTTATTCACGGTGGTAGGGATGGCCTTGCAAAATCGTCCATGCCCGGTAGAGTTGTTCAGTTAATAAGACCCGCGCCATTGCGTGCGGTAAGGTGAGGCTGGATAAACGCCAAATGGCATCGGCCTTTTGCTTGAGGCTGGCATCTAAGCCATCCGCACCGCCAATCAGAAAAGCGACATCACCCCCATCTTGGCGCCATTGCGCCAATTGATTCGCAAGGGTTTGGGTGCTGAGGTCTTTGCCGCGCTCATCGAGTGCAATGATTCGAACCCCTTTCGGAATGGCAGCAATAATTTTGATTGCCTCTTTGGCAGGGGAAAGGTCGGGTTTGATTTCTTTAAGCTCGATGCTGCAATCGGCGGGCATGCGCTTAAGGTAGTCGTTGCACGCACTGGATACCCAGTCTGGCATCTTATGACCTACTGCAATGATGATGAGTCGCATGCGTGACTAGAGGACGGCTATGCAGCTAGAGATGCTGACTTAGTCCTCATCCTCATCGGAAAATTCACTGGCTTTCGCAAGGCCCTTGGCACCCGCTAATTTAACGCGCACTGGCTTAGCGCCCCACATGCCTTCGAGCTGGTAATAGGAACGCAGCATCGGCTGCAAAATATGCACGACGATGTCGCCACAATCGACGAGGACCCATTCACCGGTCTCTAGTCCTTCGATGGAAATTACCTCGCCGCCTTTGCTATTGACTTCTTCCTTCACCGACATTGCCAGCGAGCGGGTTTGGCGGTTACTGGAGCCGGTCGCAATGATGACCCGATCAAATAACTCGCTGAGTTTGGTGGTGTCATAGACGCGAATGTCCTGTGCCTTGACATCCTCTAGGGCATCAATAATGGTGCGTTGTAATTTACGTAGATCCATAGCTTCTTTTAATAATTAGAGGGTGATCTTATCTCGATTGGGAATAAAGACCTAACTTCTCAACCAGATCCAACACTTCACTGGGGATTTGCTCAGCCAACGGGGTGTTTGGATTAATGCCGCCAGCAGCCAATTGCTTGCGGATGGCAATCGATGACAGGTACATATCGAGTTTTTGGTCCAGGTAGATTAAGCCGCAGGGCGATCGATCCAGCTGCTGGGCATCGCTGGTTTGGTGAGTCTGGATAAAGCGACCTAACTCCGATTGAGGATCAATCGTTAAAGCAAACTCAGGGCGCCTTGCCACCGCCAAATGAACCTCTTTGAGGAGATGTTGCCAGTCTTGCCAGGTATCGATTTGCATCAAACTATCGGCACCCATCAACCAGATTAAGTGCGTTTCTTTGCCATAACGCTGCCGTAGTGCAATTGCGGTATCGATGGTGTAACTCGGCCCCTGGCGGTCGAGTTCAATGCGATCCACTTCAATTGGAATCTGCATACCCTCATCGCCCAATAAGCGGTTCAGGGCAATGGCAGCTGCTTGGGTTAATTGATAGCGCGTTTCTGGTGGGGTAATAAAAGCGGATTTTTGCCAAGGGTTGCCGCTGGGGATCAGCAGCAAACGATCGAGCTGAAACAGCCTTGCAAAATGGGCTGCGACCCGCAAATGCGCCCAATGGGGAGGATCAAAGGTGCCCCCTAAGATGCCAATTTTTTCTGGTGTAGTCAATTAGGCTAACCAGTCGCGGGGCTTTAGGTAGTAATCGTAGAGTTTTGCCTCGGGGGTGTTTGGTTCCGGTGTCCAGTTGTAGCGCCACGTAACGACGGGTGGCATCGACATCAGAATGGATTCCGATCGGCCACCCGACTGCAGGCCAAAAATGGTGCCACGATCAAAAATCAGGTTGTATTCAACATAACGGCCGCGGCGGTATTCTTGAAAGTCCCGCTCGGCTTGGGTATATGGCTCTTGATAGCGACGTTCTAAGATCGGTAAATAGGCTTCAATGAATGAATCACCCACAGCGCGCGTCATCGCAAAACTACGCTCAAACCCGAGCTCATTAAAGTCATCAAAAAAGACGCCGCCAATGCCGCGTGGCTCATTGCGGTGCTTCAGATAAAAATACTCGTCACACCATTTTTTAAATCTAGGATGCAGATCACTGCCAAAGGGATCAAGCGCATTCTTCGCAGTTTGGTGAAAGTGTTTGCAGTCTTCGTCAACGCCATAGTAGGGGGTGAGATCAAAGCCGCCGCCAAACCACCAGACCGGCTCTTTATCGGGGGCTTGCGCAATAAAACAGCGCACATTCATATGGGCGGTTGGCGCTTTTGGATTGCGCGGATGAAACACCAATGAGACACCCATGGCTTCAAAACTACGGCCCGCCATTTCAGGGCGATTTTGGGTGGCAGTGATTGGCATTTTGTCGCCGCGGACATGGGAAAAACCAACGCCGCCTTTTTCCAAGATGTTGCCGTTTTCTAAAATGCAGGTTCGCCCCGACCCACGCAGGGGACTGTCTTCTGGTTTTTGCCAGCTATCCGCAACAAATGCCTTGCCATCCAATGCGCTGGTAGCAGAAACGATGCGATCTTGCAGGCCTAGGAAGTAGTCTTTTAGTGCTTGTATGTCGATTTGCAAATTGAGCTCACTGATGGATAAATGGATTCCAAGCTTATTTTAGAGCCCGATGGCCAATGTCCTGCCGATATTGCATGCCATCAAAATGGATTTGCTCAATCACCTGGTAAGCCTCTTTTTGGGCTCCCCGCACGGTATCGGCAAGGCCAACGACGCAGAGCACACGGCCCCCGTTGGTACGCAATGCACCGTCGGTCATGGTGGTACCCGCATGAAAGGTAATGGCGCTAGCGGTATCGTCGGGGATTCCGGTAATGGCATCGCCTTTGCGTGGTGCATCTGGGTATTGGTGCGCTGCCAGCACCACCCCAAGGGCGGTACGGCGATCCCATTCCAGTTCCACTTCATTGAGCTTGCCGTCTACCGCTTTATCTAAAGCATGAACTAAGTCGCTACGCAGGCGCGCCATGATCGGCTGGGTCTCTGGATCCCCCATGCGGCAGTTGAACTCCAGGGTCTTGATCTGGCCGTTGGGGCTAATCATTAAGCCGGCATATAAAAAGCCAGTGTACGGAATGCCATCGGCTTTCATGCCCTGAATGGTCGGCATGATGACTTCACGCATGGCTTTGGCATGGATTTCAGGGGTGACTACGGGCGCCGGGGAATAGGCCCCCATGCCGCCCGTGTTCGGGCCTTGGTCGCCATCGCGTAAACGTTTGTGGTCTTGACTGGTGGCGAGTGCTAAGGCATTTTTACCATCTACCAAGACAATGAAACTCGCTTCTTCGCCGGTTAGAAATTCTTCAATGACGACGCGCGCACCGGCATTGCCGAGTTTATTGTCAGCCAGCATCATGTCGACGGCAGCATGCGCTTCATCTAAGCTCATTGCAACCACAACACCTTTACCAGCAGCCAGACCGTCGGCTTTAATCACAATCGGCGTGCCCTTGAGATCAATGTAGGCATGCGCCTCTTGGGCATTGGAAAAGGTTTGGTAGTCCGCAGTCGGAATGCCATGGCGTTTCATGAAGGCTTTGGAAAAATCCTTCGAGGATTCCAGTTGCGCTGCTAACTGAGTGGGTCCAAAAATGCGCAAACCGGCATTGCGAAAGACATCCACAATCCCTGCAGCCAGCGGCGCTTCGGGACCTACTACCGTCAAATGAATCTGTTCGCGCTTAGCAAAATCAGCAAGCCCTTGCAAATCAGCAATGGGAATATTTTCAATGCCAACATGGGTTTGCTTTGCGCTGGCAGTGCCGCCATTACCGGGCGCGACAAAAACTTTTTGAACCTGTGGAGACTGAGCCAGCTTCCATGCCAGGGCATGTTCACGGCCACCGGAGCCAATAAGGAGAATCTTCATGGGATTATTTTCTAAATGGAGTACGTGTGTTTATTGGATGGAGGCGTTCGTAAATACATCTTGGACGTCGTCCAGATTTTCTAAGACATCTAAGAGTTTTTGCATGCTATCGGCTTGGTCACCTTCAAGGCTAATGTCGGTCTCAGGTCGCATCGTGACGGTGGCCAGTTCAGCCTGAAAGCCTGCTGCGCGCAAGGCGTCTTGTACTTTTGAAAAATCAGGTACTGCCGTCAGTACCTCAATCGCCCCATCGTCATGGGTAATCACGTCAATTGCTCCTGCATCGAGTGCGCACTCCATTAATTGATCTTCATTGGTGCCGGGGGCAAACAGCAACTGACCGCAATGCTGAAACAAAAATGCCACCGATCCTTCGGCGCCCATATTGCCACCGTATTTAGTAAAAGCGTGGCGCACTTCGGCAACAGTGCGTGTGCGGTTATCAGTCATGCAATCCACAATCACTGCAGCACCATTGATGCCATAACCTTCGTAGCGAATTTCTTCGTAGTTCACGCCCTCCAGCGACCCAGTACCGCGCTGGATAGCCCGTTGCACATTGTCGTTTGGCATATTCGAGTCTTTGGCTTTATCAATCGCTAAGCGCAAGCGGGGATTGGTCGCCAAATCTCCACCGCCCAATTTGGCGGCAACGGTAATTTCTTTAATGAGCTTGGTCCAAATCTTGCCGCGCTTTTCGTCCTGACGACCCTTGCGATGCTGAATATTGGCCCATTTTGAGTGACCGGCCATGCGGATTGATCCTTTTTGAGTAATTTTGCCTACAGTCCCCAATTTTAGGCAAAATACGGGGTCTAAAGCCAAAAAGTACAATTAATTTTATGGATTTAGCGTTGTAAGCCCAGTAAACGCTGTAGAACGAAAAAAACGACCTCACGCAATGGGGCAATGAACCACCAAGACAACACACATTATTAGGAATCAATATGAGTCAGGAAATCGTCAAAGCAATCCGCATTACCGAAACGGGCGCCCCCGAGGTCATGAAATGGGTCGACGTGGAGCTCGGCGAACCTGGTCCAGGTGAGGTATTGATTCGTCACCATGCATGTGGCCTGAACTACATTGATGTCTACTTTCGCTCGGGCTACTATGCCCAGCCTCTGCCTGGTGGAATTGGCATGGAAGGTGCCGGCGTCATTGAAAAAGTCGGACCTGACGTTACCCACGTCAAGGTCGGCGATCGGGTGGCCTATGCTGGCCGACCTAACGGCGCTTATGCACAAGCCCGCATCATGCCTGCCGATATCCTCGTCAAGTTGCCCGATTCGATCTCCTTTGAGCAAGGTGCGGCGATGATGTTGCAGGGTTTAACCGTGCAATACCTGTTGACCGACAGCTACAAGGTGCAAAAGGGCGATACCGTTTTGTTTCATGCGATTGCCGGTGGCGTTGGCCTCATTGCCTGCCAGTGGCTCAAAGCGATTGGCGCTACCGTGATTGGTACAGTGGGCAGCCCTGAAAAAGCCGAGATTGCGAAAGCCTATGGTTGCGATCACGTGATCTTGTACCGCGAGGAAGACTTTGTAAAACGCGTCAAGGAGATTACGAGTGGCAAAGGCGTTCCCGTCGCCTATGACGCGGTGGGTAAAGACACCTTTATGCAAACCCTCGATTGCGTCTCACCACGCGGTATGGCAGTTTCCTTTGGCGGCGCTTCAGGCTCACCTCCCTTGCTTGACCTCGGCATCCTCGCCAGCAAGGGCTCACTCAAGGTCACCAGACCTACAGTAGCCACCTATGTACTTAATCGCAGCTTGCTCGAGCCAATGGCTGCGGATTTGTTCGAGAAAGTCAGCTCGGGTAAGGTCAAGATTGAGATCAAGCAGCGCTATGCCTTGAAAGATGCAGTGCAGGCGCACCGCGACCTAGAAGGCCGTAAAACCACGGGATCGACCATTCTGTTGCCTTAATCGGATCGCAGCGCAGTATTTGTTACACTCTCACCTCTCAGCGGTTTTGTGCCGCTGAGTTCACCTGCCTCGGTGATGGAATTGGTAGACGTGCCGGACTCAAAATCCGGTGCCGCAAGGCGTGTCGGTTCGAGTCCGACCCGAGGCACCACAGATGTTTCAACCCATGAGTTCAGCAAGGCTTGAAACTGCAAATCAATTAGCGGTCAGTAAAAATCAAGGTGTAAGTAATTAAGAATTTGGTTAAAAGACCCAAACCTACTCTTGATTACTTAAAAGGCAAGTTAGGTCATCACTTGAAAAGACCCGATTATTTTGATGCTCAGCAAGTTGAATCTGTTCATTAACGCTTATGTATGATCGTTCTTATGGATACCAATTTAAATTTGGTAGTTATTGGTGTGTTTTTATCTGCTGGGATAATTAAAGGTATCTCTGGTATGGGCCTGCCCACGGTTTCTATGGCATTGCTCTGTTTATTCATGTTGCCAGCGAAAGCCGCAATTCTGATGGTGGCGCCATCGCTTCTTACTAACATTGCACAGTGTATGGGAACGCATTGGCGCTCGTTATTTAAAGATCATTGGGTGATGTGGACAACGTTATTCCTTTTTACAGTATTTAGCCCCTATTCAGGGCTCAATTCAGCAAATGGACATACCAGGTTATTACTAGGCGCAATTCTGATTGCTTACGGCTTGTGGGGGTTGTTTAAGCCCACATTACCTAACTATAAAAACAATGCATTATTTATGGGCGCTGTCGTTGGGGTGCTTACTGGTATGGTTAACGCTGCCACCGCCTTAACTATTATTCCGCTGGTTCCATACTTGCAGTCGCTTAAATTATCGAAGAATGAGTTTATTCAAGTTCTGGGTATAAGTTTCACAGTTGCTACGATTGCTTTAGCAATCAGGCTTGGGATTAGCAACACACCAGATTGGATTTTCAATATGACAGAAATATTCTTAGGAATCATCGCTGCATTTATTGGAATGTGGATTGGCGCCAAATTGAGAAATCAACTAAATCCCATCCAATTCCAACGTTATCTTTACTCGGTTTTCATCTTACTTGGGCTAATCATGGTTTACAAGTTTATCTAGAGCAAAATAAGGAAAGTTAGCTTTATTCCAAGAAGCATTGGAGTTTGAACAAAGGTACAGAAAGCCGAAGGGCGCCAAAAACTTGTTCATCTTGATCAATTAGTAATTTTTATATTTCAATGACTTATACAAATGATATGAGTCGGACCCGAAGCACCACAGCGCTCGTATGCGTTGTTCTTTTTAGATCTGATAATTCTCTGGGGTATTTGACATCGCCTGCTCAACGATCTTTTTCGTCAGGGTGGGTGAGAATAATTCAATGAAGGTGAAGACAAAAGAGCGCAAGTAGGCGCCTTGCTTCACTCCCAAGTGGGTGACGTTATTGCCAAACAAATGCCCCACGGGGATGGCGCGTAGATTGCGATCGCGTTCTGGATCAAAAGCAACCCCAGCAACAATGCCAATACCCATACCCACTTCGACATAGGTCTTAATCACATCGGCATCGATGGCCTCTAGGATGATGTCTGCTTGCACATTGCGCTGGGCAAACGCGGCATCAATTTTGTTTCGGCCAGCAAATGCTTTGTGATAGGTAATCAATGGGTACTTGCCAAGGTCTTCGATCGTAATCGAGCGTGAACTGAGCAAGGGGTGATTGACTGGCACGATCAGGAGGTGCTGCCATTGGTAGCCAGGTAATGCAATCACACCTTCGCAATTGGCAATGCCTTCCGTTGCAATCGCAATGTCCGCTGCATCATGCAAGAGCATATCGGCGATCTGCGAAGGGCTGCCTTGAGCAATGCTGACGCGGACCTTCGGAAAGCGTTTGGTAAATTCCGTTAACACTTTAGGTAGGGCATAGCGGGCTTGGGTGTGGGTAGTAGCAATCACAAAGCTACCTTGGTCTTGCATTGCAAAGTCTTGACCAACCCGTTTTAAGGTTTCGACCTCATCTAAGATCCGCTCAACGGAGAGCAGAATCCGTTTGCCCGGCTCCGTCAATGAGCGTATGCGCTTACCGTGGCGACGAAAGATCTCGACTCCCAGCTCATCTTCAAGCTCAATAATCGCCTTTGAAACGCCAGGCTGGGAGGTGAAGAGGGCTTTCGCGGCGGAGGTGAGATTAAATTGCTGGCGAACGGCTTCGCGGACAAAGCGAAATTGATGCAAGTTCATGAACAGGTTCCTTATATATCTTGTTTGATATAGGAACTCAATTCTAAATTATCTTTCGGTATTTAAGACCGTGAAACCCATTTCAAGCCAATTAGGGCCAGCAGAAAATAAGCCAATGGCGGGGTCAGGGCGGTGAGGTAGGCGGGCCATGCCCCCAGAAGACCCACATTGGAAAAAAGGGCATTGAGCAACTGAAAGCTCATGCCCAGCATGATGCCGCCAAAAATCTTGATACCGATACCGCCTGCACGCGCTTTTAAATATGCAAATGGCAAGGCAAGGGCCAGCATAACAAACACGATAAAGGGGTAGATGAGTTTTTTCCAAAATGCAATCGCGTGGCGCTGCACGTCTTGCTTGTTTTCATTAAGGTGGGTAATGAATTGCCCCAGGCTAAAGATTGACATGCGTTCTGGGTTGACGAGTAATACGCCGAGGATTTCCGGGGTGACCTTCGATGCCAAGGTCATCGATGGCTTCATAGTGGTATTGGCCGAGTACACAGGATCCAAAGCATTTTTATTCTGGGCTTCCTTAAAGCGAGTCTCAATCACATTATTGAGCTCCCACGAACCCGCTTCATTAAAGCGACCCGACTCGGCATTGCGGATCGACAGCAGGCGGTAGGCATCATCGAACTCATACATGCGAACCTGCAGGACCTGCTTGTCTGGTTCAATTTTTCCAATATTGATGTAACGCACACCTGGACGAACCGATCCAATGCCATCCTCGTTACGCAGTTGGTCTTTGACCCATACCCCGGTACGAAACTGCGAGGAAAAACTGGAGCCCAAGGCCTTCATTTTGACGCGCTCAGAGAAGGACTCGGCCATCGGGCCAAGCCACTCACTCAGTAGTAGGGTGACTGCCACAATCGGCAAGGAAATCTTCCCCAGCATCACAAGGCCACGACGGATATCTAAACCGGCAATCCGAAGGATGGTGAATTCAGACTGACTAGCGAGCATGGCAAAGACATAAATGCTGCCAATTAAGCCTGCGATAGGGATGATCTCAACGATGCGGCTTGGCGCCTTTAAAAGGACGTGTCCGAGCGCAATCAGAAGGGTGTATTGCTGATTGACTGAGCCCAGCTCGGCTAAGACATCAAAAAATAAAAAGAGAGCAACCAGCGCAAAGAGAATAAAGCCAAACGCAGCATAAATCTGCTTGGCTAGGTAACGCTCATAAATGTAAGGAAAGAGAAAATTCATGGGCGCGTTAGAAAAGCGGGCAACTGCCGCTTCCACCATTTAAGGGACGGATTAATGCGATTACGAATTAAAACTGCGGCAATCAATAAGGCAAGTAAATGAATCGGCCAGATGGCCACAAAAAAATCAAGACGACTTTGCGAGACAAAATTTTGAGCCAGATTAAGAAGGTTGCTGTAAATCAAATAGACCAGCACAGCATAAAACATGGCAGTGTAATTGCCTAGACGCGGGTTAACGTAGGCTAGCGGGATTGCAATAAAGACAAGGCCCAAGGCCATCAGCGGCAGGCCGATGCGCCAGAGCAATTCACCGAGGTTGGGGGGCGATGGGTCTTTCAGAAGTTCCTGAACGCTGCGTTCGCGATCGCGCGGCGGCGGCTCCGTTAACTCTTTATTACGTAGTTTGGTTTCGTATTCGTCGAACTCCAAGATGCGAAAGTCAGGCTGGGTCGGTAAGCCTTCATAGCGACGCCCATCTTTCAGGATGACGTTCTTTTCACCACTGGGGGTATTTTCAATAAACCCGCTTGCCGCTACGGCAATGCTCAGGCGCTGATTTCTGGAATCGGCAACGAAGATATTTTTTACTTCGCGATTATCGACATCCAGCTCTTCAATAAAGAAGACCCGTTCGGCTTTGGCTGACTCTCGAAATTGACCCGCTGTGACCATCGATACATCATCGCGTTGCTGAAAACGTTGGCTGATCAGGGCTGATTCGCGATTGGCCCAGGGCCAAGCAAAGAGGGCGAGTAGGGCAATAATGATGATGAGTGGAATGGCAAACCGCAAAATAGGCCGAATCAAACTCATAATGCTCAGACCGCTTGCAAACCACACAATCATTTCAGAGTCTTTGTACCAGCGAACTAAAACGATCAGGACAGCGATAAATAGCGAAACGGTTAGCAGCACTGCCAGGTAACCGATCGTCGCCAAGGCAATTAAAACCAAGGCATCTTCTGGGTTTACTACGCCGTTTGCGGCAAAGCCCAAAATGCGGATGACTAAGGTGGTGATCATGATCGTGACCAACACCAAAAATACCCCCCCAGTAGTGAGGCTTAGTTCGCGGCGAAGGGCTTGGTCAAAAATCATGCGTTCTATGCAAAGGGGTTGGCGGAAAAGTCTAGTTTAGTAGGGAAATGCAGCACTAATCGGAGGGAAATCTACAGCTCGGAGGATAATGGAAAAAACCACTACGAATGACTTCCTTATGCAAATTCAATTTAGCACGAAAACATTGCCGCAAGCCGACTTTGATTCTGTAAAAAAGGCAAAGCCAGCCATTGCCAGCCTGCTGGCGCTCGCTACCGATTGCGTGATTTTGGCTTACAGCAAAGCCGATTTAAACAAAAAAACGCCAGGCAGCCTTTTGCATGAATTGGATGGCTTATTGGGCGGCTCGCTTACTCGGGCCAAACTCGCTGGCGATCTGAATGGAAAAGAGGCCAGTCAGTGCCTGTTCAGGGCAGAGGCGAACTGGTTAAAGGCGGGCGTAAAGGCTAAGCGGGTATTGCTCGTTGGCCTAGGCGATCCGAGCCCTAAAGAGGGCATGTCCTTGCAGTCCTACGCCAAACTAGCCAGGGCGATCCTCAAGACTCTGAGTGGCGGTGCCATTGAGTCAGCAGCGTGGTTTGTACCCAGCTTTGGAGCCAATGCAGATGCCGTGGAAAAGCAAGTCCGCCTGACGGCGCAATTGGCGGGTGAGCAGACGTATCGCTTTGGGGTGCGTCAGCCCGCCATGAAGTTCAAGGCAGTGGAGCACGTCGATCCATTTCAAGAACTCCTCTTTGTTGCTTGCAAAGATAGCGCAAAGGCAGTTCAAGTAGCAGTGCATCAAGGCGAGGCTTTGGTTGAGGGCATGAACCTTGCTAAAGATTTAGGTAATTTGCCGCCCAATGTCTGCACTCCAACCTACCTTGCAAAAACAGCGCAGGGTTTGATGAAGAAAACCAAGCTCAAGGTAGAGCTGCTGACTAAGAAGCAAATGGAAGCACTGGGCATGGGATCTTTTCTGTCGGTAGCCCAGGGTTCAGAAACCCCGCCGCAATTTATCATCATGCGTCATAACGGCGGCAAGGCGAGTGAGGCTCCAACGGTATTGGTAGGCAAAGGCATTACCTTTGATACTGGTGGTATCTCCCTTAAGCCCGGCGAAGCAATGGATGAGATGAAGTACGACATGTGTGGAGCGGCATCCGTTGTCGGCACGCTGCTCTCAGCATCATTGTTGGGCCTCAAGCAGAATGTCATCGGCGTCATTCCGACCTGTGAAAACATGCCCTCGGGCAAAGCAACGCGTCCAGGTGACATTGTGAAAAGCATGTCGGGTCAAACCATTGAAATTTTAAATACCGATGCCGAAGGCCGTCTGATTCTCTGCGATGCGCTAACCTATGTAGAGCGTTTCAAGCCCAAGGCGGTGATTGATATTGCGACCTTAACAGGCGCTTGTGTAATTGCGCTGGGTGCGGTTCACAGCGGTATGTTCTCGGACGATAGCCACTTGTTGGCGGATTTAACCCAAGCCGGTCATGACTCCCTGGATACCGTGTGGCGCATGCCGCTCGATGCCGCCTATCAAGAGCAACTCAAATCAAACTTTGCTGATATGGCCAATATCGGTGGACGTCCTGCTGGCAGCGTTACGGCTGCTTGCTTTTTAAAGCGCTTTACTGAAAAGTACCCTTGGGCGCATTTGGATATTGCGGGTACGGCATGGAAAGGTGGAGCAGCCAAGGGATCGACTGGTAGACCAGTGCCCCTCTTGGTGAACTACTTGCTGGCGCAGTCCTAAGTTGATATGGCACGCATCGACTTTCACAGCAATGTGAGTGACAAGCTGGAATATGCCTGCAGACTGACGCGCAAGATTTGGAGCGCTACGCCCGAAGGTGAACCTGTTCGCAACATCGTGATGGTGGCAGAAAAAGCGGATCTGAAACGCCTTGACGAATTACTGTGGACCTTTACGAAGACCGATTTTTTACCCCACTGCTATGGTGATCATGAGGCGGCGTTTGAAACGCCAATCGTTCTGCTGGACGATACAGCTGCTCCAGCGCTAGCGAACCTGCCACATGCCGATGTGCTGATTCATTTGAGCACGCGTATGCCGAGCGATGTCGCAGCCTTGGTTGCCCGATTTCCGCGGATTGTTGAGGTGGTTACGGTCAATGATGCAGAGCGCCTTGCGGGACGTGAGCGTTACAAAGCCTACCGCGATCTGGGTCATGAGCTCCATAATTTTGATCAAGCAAAAAGCTAAGCTGCCATGCTAATCCACCCACAAATCGATCCAGTAGCCATTCAGTTTGGGTCTTTTGGAATTCACTGGTATGGGCTAATGTACTTGCTGGCCTTTACGCAATTTATTGTGCTGGGTCGGCTGCGCATCAAGCAACCCTACTACCAAGGCTTGGGGTGGACCGCTAAAGATTTAGAGGACTTACTCTTTGCCGGCGTGCTGGGAGTGGTGCTAGGTGGGCGCATCGGCTACACCCTGTTTTACATGCCTGGATTCTATTTGGCCAATCCGCTCAGCATCCTTAAAGTATGGGAAGGCGGAATGTCCTTTCATGGCGGACTGCTAGGTGTCATTCTGGCCATGGTGTGGTTTGCACGCCGCCAAAAAACTTCTTTTTGGACCATCAGTGATTTGGTTGCCCCTTTGGTTCCCTTTGGTTTGGCTTTTGGGCGCTTAGGTAACTTTATTAATGCTGAATTGTGGGGCAGACCAGCTGACGTCCCATGGGCTATGGTGTTTCCACTGGTCGATGCCATTCCTCGCCACCCATCGCAAATTTATCAATTGCTCTGCGAGGGCGCCCTTCTTGGTTTGGTCTTATGGGTCTATGCCCGAAAACCGCGTCGCCTTGGTCAGGTCTCCGGCTTATTTTTGCTGGGTTACGGCATTTGCCGTTTTTCAGTTGAGTTTGCGATCGAGCCCGATGTGTTCTTAGGCCCCCTTGCATTCGGCTTCTCAATGGGCCAATGGCTAACTATCCCCATGATTTTATTCGGTATTTATTTACTGAAGCGCAAATAAGACGATAATTTTCACTAACTGCATCTAAAAATATCTTTTTTTCGATCATTTGTTGCTAAGATCTTAAAAACTCGCTTATTTTGCCTAAACGCCACCTGTTTAAGCGAATTAACCCGAAAAATCCATTTTTTTTGACCTTTGCAACCTGAGGACGCTTCATGCTGGAGTTAATCACCAAAACCCGCCACTTATCCAAGGCGCTGAGCGCAGTACAGCGTTTAACGTCCGAGCGCGGGGAGTCCAATGCGGTGAGTATGGCCAACGACGTGATCGATAACTACCGCAAGCTCACCAAAGACCAGCATCTTAAATTCTTTACCGCTTTGATTGAAAAACTCAGCCCCAATCCGGTGGAGGTCATGGCGGCATCGCAAGCTTTTGCAGCAGAGGCCAATGCCCGTAATTACATTCGCTTACAAAAAGTAACGGAGTCACCCCGCCAAGAATTTATGCGTCGCCTGAATCGGGGGTTGAATGGCACCGCCGCCGTTGTAGAAATGCGCCGTGATTTGTTGCAACTGTTAGACAAAAAACCCGAACTGGCTGCAGTAGATTTTGATATGCGCCATTTACTGTCATCGTGGTTTAATCCCGGTTTTTTAAAAATGCACCGGGTTGACTGGAAGTCCCCTGCCGAGGTTTTAGAAAAGCTGATCCAGCACGAGGCAGTCCATGCAATTGATGGCTGGGATGACTTGCGCCGCCGTTTGCAGCCCGACCGCCGCTGCTTCGCATTTTTTCATCCCCAGTTACCCAATGAACCATTGATCTTTGTGGAGGTGGCGCTGCTACCAAAAGTGCCGCTGGCGATTGCTCCATTGGTGGATAAAAAAGCCGACACAGTAACCCAGGCACAGCAGTACAAGGTGGCCGTTTTTTATTCCATCAGCAACTGCGAGCCCGGTCTGCGCGGTGTATCGATGGGTAATTTTTTGATCAAGCGGGTTGCCGAGCAATTGCACCAGGAGTTCCCAAGCCTAAAAACCTTTATTACGCTCTCGCCCGTTCCTGGATTAATCGAATGGATTGCTGCGGGGGCTAATCTAGGTGATGGCGTGCCGATAGATCGCCTCAAGCCGGCCCTAAAGATCAAGCGAGATCAGGCTTTGCAGGCTTTGGGCCTGGATGCCCAATCCTGGGCCGAGCGTTTAAGCAGTGGCTGGCATCCGGACAATGCCTCAGCAAAGGAGAAGGAGGCACTGCTCTGCCTTACGGCCATTTATTTGGGGCTCGCATCCACTGGGCGCCAAGGCAATCCCGTTGCCAAGTTCCACTTGGGTAATGGTGCAAAGCTTCACCTGATTAATTGGGCCGGGGATTTATCGCGCAAGGGCTTGCGTCAATCTGCCGGCATTATGGTCAATTACCTGTATGACTTATCGAGCGTAGAAGAGAATCATGAGCGTTTTGTGAAAGGGGAAATCATGTATTCCAGGGCGGTTGCCAAGCTCATGAGTGTTTAAGCTCAGCGCCACCCGCTAGACCGTAAAATGGAGTTTTAGTCGTCCAGAAAAACCTGGGTTAAGGCGCTGTATCAATCAATTGTTTGTTGTGGGGTTGTCATGAATTTGTATTCGGTATTAGAAAACGGGTTTCCAACAGATCGCCAGTCTTGCGCCTTAGAAACGCACGATGGTTTGTATTACTCCTGGAGCGATCTAGAGCGCGCCACTGCGATGATAGCGAACCTACTCCAAGGATTGGGTATGCCAGCGGGCTCCCGCGTTGCGGTTCAGGTGGAAAAATCACCCGAGGCTCTGTTTTTATATCTAGCCACCATCCAAGCAGGCTATGTTTACCTGCCATTGAACACCGCCTATCAAGCTGCCGAGATCGAATACTTTATACAAAATGCTGAACCCGCAGTCATGATTTGCAGTAGCAAGAATTTTTCTTGGGTATCAAAGATTGCATTTAAGTCAGGCACCCGTCATGTCTTTACGCTGGATGACAACCGTACTGGAACCCTTTTAGAGCGGGCTGCGGTGCAGAGTGACCGATTTAAAACCGTCGCCCGTAGCGACGATGATCTGGCTGCGATTCTGTATACCTCAGGCACTACTGGCCGCAGTAAAGGCGCAATGCTCACGCATCAAAATCTGAGTAGCAATGCCCTCGTTTTACAGAAATTTTGGGGCTGGATTAAAGGCGATGTGTTATTACATGCCTTGCCAATCTTTCATGTGCACGGACTGTTTGTTGCAGCCCATGGCGCCCTGATTAACGGTAGCAAAATGATTTGGCTTCCCCGCCTTGATACCGCTGCTTTGATTCAGAATATGCCGCGCTCGACTGTCATGATGGGCGTGCCAACCTTCTATGTTCGTCTCTTGGCCGATAAAAACTTTACTAAGGCCGTATGCCGCAATATGCGCCTCTTTGTATCTGGTTCGGCACCGCTGTTAACCGAGACCTTCAATACCTTTAAAGAGTTAACCGGTGAAACCATTCTTGAGCGTTATGGCATGAGTGAAACCGTGATGTTGGTTTCAAATCCATACAAAGGGGCTCGGGTCGGAGGTTCGGTTGGCTTGCCACTCACGGGCGTCAAGGTTCGCGTGGTCGATGAAAACAATAAGCCATGTGCAGTCAATACAATTGGCAGTATTCAGGTAAAGGGCCCCAATGTATTTAAGGGCTACTGGCGCATGCCAGAAAAAACCGCGGAAGAATTTACTGCCGATGGCTGGTTTAAAACCGGCGATGTGGGTCGTTTCGGCGGCATGGCCAACGGCGCTCAAGTGCCGGACAACTATTTGTGCATCGTGGGGCGCAGCAAGGACTTAATTATCTCGGGCGGATACAACGTCTACCCTAAAGAGATTGAGAGCTTCATTGACGATATGGATGGCGTCGACGAGAGTGCGGTGATTGGCATTCCGCACCCCGATTTTGGTGAGGCAGTGATGGCGATTGTGGTTGCCAAGCCAGGCGCCAAGCTGGATTCGAAAGCCATGATTGATGTACTGAAGGGGCAAATTGCGAACTTCAAAGTACCCAAGCGCATTGAAATCGTTTCTGACTTGCCACGCAATGCAATGGGTAAGGTACAGAAGAATATTCTGCGTCAGCAATACACTGCTAAATAGGGCGTTAGTGCGTTAAAGGCCAAAAGCCTTGCGACTTTCATTGAACATGAAGGCTGCAAGGAAAAATAACATCCCACCAAAGACGCGTTTGAGGTTGGCAGTATTCGTGTTACGAGCAATTTTTGCCCCAAGCGGCGCTGTAAAAACACTGGCCGCCACAATGCAGGCAACGGCCGGAAGGTAGATATAGCCTATAGAGCCAGAGGGTAGGCCCGGATGATTCCAGCTTCCAAGTACATAGCCAATAGTGGTGGCAACTGCGATTGGAAAGCCCAAACCAGAGGCAGACGCCATCGCAGTATGCGGAGTCACATTACACCAAATCATAAACGGCACTGTGACGAATGCGCCGCCTGCGCCTAAAAGGCTGGATAAGGCTCCCGTAAGAGCGCCAAAAGAAAATAGACCCAGTTTTCCGGGTAGTTGACGTCCCGGCTTCGGTTTTTTATTGATAAACATCTGAATCGATGTGTAAACAATAAAGAGGGCAAAAAATAGAGAAAGCCAACTGGTTGGAAAGGCATCAAACAGTTCACTGCCACCAATGAGGCCGCCCGCAATAATGCCGGGTGTTAAAGCAACAACGAGTTTCCAGTCAATCGTGCCGTGCTGGTGGTGCGCCCGAATGGCAGAGAGCGAGGTAAACAAAATGGTAGCCATGCCAGTGGCAATCGCCATGTGCACAATAATGCCCTGATCAAATTGCTGGTGATTAAAGACAATAATCATGAAGGGTACGAGAATCATCCCCCCGCCAATGCCGAGCATGCCAGCTAATACGCCAGACACAGCCCCACATGCAAGCAAAATCAAAATATCGATTAGTTCCAAACTGAATTCCCCGCCTTAGCCGCTAGGCCCTTATCCTGAACCCTCGGGTTCAAGGTGGAGCGGCCGCCATGCTTCGGGTGCACTAAGCAGCGCAGGGAGTGAACAGCTCGAGGCTGCCACTGTACGGTTGCGAAACGCTCACGCCCACATTGCAAAGATCGCTCCGTATGCTTGCGCATCGGTTCAAAGATCTATTGGCCTTGGCGAGCCAGGCAGGGAAAGGGTTTG
>JBIJAC010000062.1:0-6214 GCA_044345935.1 Polynucleobacter sp.
TCCTGCTGCGGCATGGCCGGTAGCTTCGGTTATGAAGTCGAACACATTACGGTGTCAAAGCAAATGGCGGAATTGAGTTTATTGCCTGCAGTACGGCAAGCGCCCGACAGTTGGGTAGTTGCCGATGGCACCAGTTGCCGCCATCAGATTCACGACGGTACGCAGCGTGATGCCGTGCACATCGCTCGCATCTTGGCGGCCCACTTGCAATAAAACCCCAACACAACCGAGGCTCGCGTACGGTCTTAACGAATCACGCCGTACGAGACCATCAGCAAGGTACCAATCAGTAAAGCCGGGACAAGACGCTGCTGGGGTTTTGACAGCATGATGCTGACACTAATGACACAAATCAGAATGCGTATCCACAGCGGTACGGTATCCAGTAAACCAATCGGCAACACAATCAAGCGAACGGTTAAGGCTGCCACCATCGCGTAGGTGACGGCCGATAACCAGCGAAAGATCTCGCTGTCTTGGTTGATTTTTCCTGCCAGCATCACACCGATCGCACGGCACAAGTAGGTGCCAATGCAGGCACTTGCGAGGGCGATCCAAACACCCCATCCCTGTAAGTGCGCGGCCATCACAGCATGCCTCCGTCGGTTACTGACCTGCGCTTACGCAAATACTGACGGTCGATCCAGTAGGCTAAAGTACCCCCCACAATACCGGTCGTCAGTAAGCTAGTGTCGCGATCCAGTAAATAGAAAAATGGGCCCATCACGCAGCCTAAAGCAATCGCAACCCGATTAATCCACGGCCTAACCTCAGCAAAGGTCAGCAAGAAAAATAATGGGTTAATAAAAATTAAGCCGAGCGTAATAAAGACGGGCACTGTGCCTGCCAGCAAATAACCGAGGATCGTCCCCGGTACTGAAATCGCCCAGCACAGCAAACCGAGGCCAGCAAAGTAACTTAAACGGTGCTGCGGTTCAATGCGGGCAAACTCCCGCATTGATACAGCCCACGCCGTCATCGCTAGCAAATGAACAGATGCATATAGGGCTTTATTTTGATCACGCCGATCGAATTGCGGAAACAAGCTCACGGTCATCGTAATAAAGCGCGTTGAAGTCAATGTCACAGCAAGGGCAATGGCAAAAAGTGATGCGCCCTCTAGCATCATCTCCATCAACACCACTTGGCCCGGTAGAGCAAACATCAAAAGGCTACTTAAGGTGGTAAAGCTGAGATCAAAGCCACTGGTTTTGCCCATCGCCCCAAAACCGACCATGCCAGCAAAGAGCACCATAGCAGGGGCACCGCTCGCATGCTTGAGACCAGTCCGAAACGCATGCTTGCGACTGGTAAAACGATTTAGCTCAGAACCTGGGGTAGGCTCTAAAACGGGGTCGCGATCGGCAGGCATAGTGGGATTGTATGAGTCCGCAGAGATGGGCGGATTTTTATGCCGCGAATGGGGCTTCCAAAGCCCAATCAATGTGTTCCTGCACCAAGGCATCGGCCAAAGCCTGCTCCAATTGCAAGGCGCTACGTAAGGCTACCTTCAGTGCTGGCGTGGTCTTTTCGGAGCGCAAGGCATTGCCCATCGCCACTGCAAGATTGCGGCGCCAGCGGCTGTAGCCAATGCGGCGAATGGCGCTACCCTCATGGCGGCGCTCAAAGTCAGTTGCAGTCCAAGACCATAGCTCTAGCAAAGAACTTCCGCCCATGCTATTCCGCTCAGCAAAATCGGGCAAGGCCGTAGCTTGGGCAAACTTATTCCAGGGGCAAGCCAACTGGCAATCATCGCAGCCGTAAACGCGGTTACCCATGGCGGCTCGGAATTCCAGTGGAATAGGTCCTGGGTTTTCGATAGTGAGATAAGAGATGCAACGGCGCGCATCAACCACATAGGGTGCGGTAATGGCTGCTGTTGGGCACACATCGATGCAGGCAGTGCACGTGCCGCAGTGCGGCTCTACTGGCGCATCGACCGGCAAGGGCAAGTCGAGCAAGATCTCCCCCAAAAAGAAAACCGAGCCAGATTCACGGTTGAGCAAGAGGGTGTGTTTACCACGCCATCCCAATCCGGCTTTTTGTGCCAACTCGACTTCCATCAGCGGCGCAGAATCCGTGAAGACGCGGTAGCCAAACGGACCGATGCGCGCTTCAATGCGCGTAGCCAAATCCTGGAGGCGCTGGCGCAACACTTTGTGGTAATCCCGGCCGCGTGCGTAAACCGATATCACTGCCTCACCGGGGCTAGCAATCCGATTCCACTCCGCGTCAATATCAAGATCAGGGGCGTAATTCATGGAAACACAAATCACACGCACCGTACCCGGCTGAAGGAGCTCTGGATTTGTGCGCAAGGCGGCATGGCGCTCCATATAGCCCATTTCGCCATGGTATCCAGCGGCGAGCCAGGCTCGCAAGCGTTCCGGTGCCTGCCCTAAATCGGTATCCGTGATCCGCAGGCGATCAAAGCCCAATGCCACTGCTTCGTGATCGAGCCAAGCCCGAAAGCCAGGGCCGGTGACGGCATCTAACACAGCCGAGTTATCGGAAGTGCCACTTGTTTTAGGCACGACCGGCATTTACTGAATAAACTACGCTACACGGTAGACACACAAGCTGATTCCCATTTGAAATCGATTAAAAGACATTGTAGGCAAGAAAGTGAAACGGCTGACCTCGCTAAGGGGCTCGGCAGCGTACTGGCGCATTTTTTCGCAGATCCAACATCACCAGAGCGGCATGTCAATATTGCCCTAGAAGGTAATTTAGGCGCTGGCAAGACGGCCTTTGCGCGCTACCTGATTCAGGGCATGGGCTATGCCGGTAAAGTCAAAAGCCCAACCTACTCGCTTTGCGAGTCTTATCCGATTGAGTGCGGTAAGCAAACTATGCATGCCTTTCATTTTGATTTGTACCGCATGCGCACCCCCCTCGAGTGGCAAGAAGCGGGTTTGGCAGAGCATTTTGATGCGCTCGGTATGTGCCTGATTGAATGGCCAGAAAAAGCAGAAGGTACCCTACCCATACTTGATCTGCAAATTAGTATTAGTGCGGGCCAGCTAGAGACCGATCGGCAGTTTGAGTTCATAGCCCTGAGCGATTTGGGCTTAAGGCTTCTCTCCCAACTCCAAGGCGATCTCCCCTAAAATTCGGGCTAATGGCAGATCACATCAACCCCAATCGACGCAAACACCTAAAAGGCTCGGCTACAACGCTAGGCTTAATACTGCTATTCGGTAAGGCTGAGATTGCATGGGGAGCAACCATTCTGGGGGTACGTATTTGGCCATCCGAAGACTACACCCGCATCACCCTCGAATCCGATAACGCTCTTAAAGTGAGTCACCAAATTCTGACGGGGCCCGATCGCCTGGTTGTCGATGTGACTGGCTTGCAGCTCAATCCCACATTAAAAGATTTGGTTGCTAAGGTAAAGCCCAATGACCCATATGTGTCGCAAATTCGGGTGGGGCAATTTCAGCCCAATGTAGTGCGCTTAGTGTTTGATCTCAAAGAGCCGATTAAGCCGCAACTCTTCACCCTTGAGCCCGTTGCAGAATATAAATTTAGATCGGTATTTGATCTTTACCCTACAACACCACCCGATCCACTCATGCAACTGGTTCGCAGCAGCGCAAAAAAAGAGCAGGCCCTCGAGAAAAAGAATGAGGAAGACCTCATCGCCCAATTTGCGAATCGCCAAGATGCTCCGGTTGCGCAAGCCATTCCGGCACCCAAAGACAGCGCTGCTAGTCCACGCTTTAAGCGACTAATTACCATTGCTTTGGATCCAGGGCATGGCGGCGAAGATCCGGGAGCCATTGGCGCTCGGGGCAGTTATGAGAAAAACATTGTGCTGTCGATTGCCAAGCGCCTGAACACCAAGATCGAAAATGAGCCTAATATGCGGGCGTTTATGACGCGCGATGGCGATTACTTTGTACCACTGCATACCCGGGTTCGCAAAGCCCGCCAAGTCGGCGCCGATCTCTTTGTCTCGATTCATGCGGATGCATTTGTTCAACCGCATGCCAAGGGCGCCTCTGTTTTTGCCCTATCGCAACAAGGCGCAACCAGCACTGCTGCACGCTGGATGGCCAACAAAGAAAATGCATCGGACCTGATTGGCGGCATCAACATCAAGACGACGGATAACCAAGTAGCCCATCTGCTTCTGGATATGTCGACCACCGCGCAAATCAAGGATTCAGTTCAGGTAGGTAGCGCAGTATTGCAGCGCATTGGCGGATTTGCAGCCCTTCATAAGCCCAAAGTAGAGCAAGCTGGCTTTGCAGTGTTAAGGGCTCCAGATATTCCGTCCATCCTCGTGGAAACCGCCTTTATTAGCAACCCAAAAGAAGAGGCAAAGCTCAATGATGAGGCCTATCAAGAGCAAATTGCAGAGGCGATTTTGCAGGGAATAAAGGACTACTTTGCCAAGAATCCCCCCGTAGCAAGGCGCTCTGCGGCCTAAGAATAGGTGCCTGGCGTTTTCAAGGTCAAAACAAAATAATTGCTATAATTTCAGTCTTTACTGGGTCGGTAGCTCAGTCGGTAGAGCAGCGGACTTTTAATCCGTTGGTCGCGAGTTCGAATCTCGCCCGACCCACCAGTAATACTAAGGGATTGCAGAAATGCAGTCCCTTTTCTTTTGGTTAAAACGAATTATTTCGGAATGTAAGGCGCTGGGCAGCTAAACTACTTGCATAGTGTATAGTTTCAGTATACAATAAATTATGATTAAAACTTTTCGCCATAAGGGTTTACAACTCTTTTTTGAAACTGGTAAAAAGTCTGGAATCCAAGCCGTCCATGCTAATAAGCTTGCTAGGCAATTAGCTAGATTACATGTTGCAAAGAAATGGGAGGATATGAATATTCCTGGCTGGGACTTACATCTTTTAAAAAATAAGCTAGCCAACCATTATTCGATATCAGTAAATGGAAATTGGCGTATGACTTTTAAATTTGAAGGTGAAGATGCAATCCTGGTTGATTACCAGGATTACCACTAAAAGAATAGGAATGATGATGACTAAAATGTACAACCCACCCCACCCAGGCCTCACGCTAAAGGAAGACATTCTTCCAGCATTAGAGCTCACCGTAACAGAAGCGTCGGAACAGCTTGGCGTAACTCGCGCCGCTTTTTCCAGGGTGATCAATGGCAAAGCTGGCATTTCACCAGAAATGGCTTTGCGTATTGAAGCCTGGCTTGGTGAGAAGCATGGTGGTAGTGCGGGCGCTTGGCTTGCCCTACAAGCATCTTATGACTTATGGCAGGTGCGTAAATCTGGACTTCCCAAAGTCAAGCATGCATTAATTCCTGCATTAGCTTAAGCATTACCAAAAGCAATCGCACACTCCATCGCACGGTCATTTATTGATCTTATACCCTATTGTTTTATATAGGGTTTTGAAGAGCTACAACTTCTTTTAATCTCTTGGTCGCGAGTTCGAATCTCGCCCGACCCACCAAGATATTCCTGACTTTTTACACAACACACATTTAGAGTTTTTGTATACCCTTCGCCGCACAACTTAAAAACGTGCTGCCCATCAACAAGGGGGCAGGGGAACTGACCTTCGTGGTTAGATTGAATCGCTAACGCAATCGGGTCAGTTCACCAATGGCTCGGTTTTCCTTTAGGCTGAGTAGCTTATTCGGCTTTTATATTGGCCGCTTCAATTACCTTACCCCAACGCTCGGTTTCTGATTTAATCCTTGCCCTAAATTCATCAATTGAGCCTCCAACAGTATCGGCTCCAACCTTAGTCATGCGCTCACGAAATTCTGGAGTGCTAATAATCCGATTTGCCTCTACATTAATTCTGTCCAAGATTGGAGCGGGCGTTCCTGCCGGTGCCAATAAGGCAAACCATCCTTGTGAATCAAAGCCCTTCATGCCAGATTCATCCAAGGTTGGAATTTCTGGGGCTGAAGCGGTTCTTTTTAGAGTGGTAACCCCAAGCGCTCTGACTTGGCCGCCATTTATTAATTGCAAAGCAGCAGGTAAATTATCAAACATCATGCTGATTTGACCGCCAATCAAATCTTGCAGAGCAGGTGCACTGCCCTTGTAGGGCACATGAACAATATCAAGGCCATACGTTGCTTTCATTGATTCCAGAGCCAAATGAGGACTGCCGCCTATACTCGAAGAACCGCCACTCAGCTTCCCTGGGTTCGCCTTTGCAAACGCAATTAATTCTTTGGCATTTTTCACGGGTAACTTGTTATTGACCAGCA
>JBIJAC010000034.1:0-21320 GCA_044345935.1 Polynucleobacter sp.
CTCTAAAGCCCCAATCAACTCTTGATTCTGCTCATCGGTGCCAATGGTGATGCGCAAGAAGGCATCAATCCGAGGTGACTTAAAGTGGCGCACGATGATGCCGTGTTCACGCAGTTGCTGATAAAGGGTTGCGCCTGCATGCTTGGGGTGGCGTGTAAATACAAAATTAGCAGTAGACGGCAGGGTTTCAAAACCCAGTCGGTCTAATGCGGTTACTAGTACCTCTCGCGTTTTACTCACTTTGGCCGACATTGCCTCAAGGTGCGTTTGGTCTTCAATCGCGGCAATCGCGCCTGCTTGTGCCAAGCGACCCAGGGGGTAGGAATTAAAACTATTTTTGACTCGCTCTAGACCCTCAATCAACGCAGGGTGACCCACAGCAAAGCCAACCCGGAGTCCTGCTAAGGCGCGGGACTTGGATAGGGTGTGGCTGACTAATAAATTCTCAGGGCAGTTTGGGCCACGCAGAAGCGGTATGCAGGATTCGGTGCCGTAGTCGACGTAGGCCTCATCCACCACGATGACAGAGCCGGAGCTTTTCTTGAGTAGTCGCTCAATCTCGGAGCGGGGGATTGATCTGCCGGTCGGCGCATTGGGATTCGGAAAAATAATGCCGCCATTGAGTTTGGCGTAATCGTCTAAATTGATTGCAAAATCGGCATTGAGGGGGATGGTGTCGTACTCGATACCAAACAGTTTGCAGTAGACCGGATAAAAGCTATAGGTGATGTCTGGAAACAAAATCGGCGATTTTTGCTTGAGTAGCCCCTGAAAAACGTGAGCCAAGACTTCATCCGAGCCGTTGCCTAAAAATACCTGTTTGGGGTCAAGGCCATGCAGTGTGGCAATCGCCTGTTTCAGGCGCGCACCCTCAGGATCGGGGTAAAGGCGCAAGTCGTCGGTAGTTTCGGCGGCAATTGCTGCAATCGCTTTGGGCGATGGACCGTAGGGGCTTTCGTTGGTATTGAGCTTCACTAGCCGCTCCATCTGCGGCTGCTCCCCAGGAACATAGGGGGTCAATGTTTGTACAACGGGGCTCCAAAAGCGACTCATCGAAATTCTTCTCGGTAACGTTAAACAATGCCGCAGGCCAATAAAATGACTGGCTAAGTGAATGATTTAAATACAACAAATTCAACGGCAATGATATTATGAGGCTTCACTCAACACTTCGCCTATAGGCGCTTAGATGTATGCGGCAAGTCGACGTTACCCGAAATACTTCGGAAACCCAAATTCAGATAGTTCTCAATCTGGATGGCACGGGCAAGGCCGAGCTCGCCTCTGGCGTGCCCTTCTTAGACCACATGCTGGATCAGATTGCCCGTCACGGCATGATTGACCTGAAGGTCGTCGCCAAAGGCGATACCCACATTGATGATCACCACACTGTAGAAGACGTTGGCATCACCTTGGGGCAAGCCATCGCCAAAGCAGTTGGCGATAAAGCCGGCATTACGCGCTATGGTCATTCCTATGTGCCGCTGGACGAAACCCTGTCTCGCGTCGTGATTGATTTTTCGGGCCGCCCTGGGTTGGAGTTCCATGTGCCATTTACCCGCGCGCGGGTCGGTGACTTTGATGTGGACCTCAGCATTGAGTTTTTCCGCGGTTTTGTAAACCATGCGGGTGTGACCTTGCACATCGATAATTTGCGGGGTGTCAATGCGCACCACCAAATCGAGACGGTATTTAAGGCCTTCGGCCGTGCCTTGCGCATGGCGCTGACCCCAGACCCGCGCGCTGCAGGTCAGGTTCCTTCAACGAAAGGTAGCCTCTAATCATTGCTGGAAGTGCATGGTTTGCGATGCATCGCATGCACCCCAATCTTTTTATTAGTCGCTAAGCCACAGGTCTCCCGTTGACCCAAACCATCGCCATCGTTGATTACGGAATGGGTAATTTACGTTCTGTTTACCAAGCCTTTCATCGGGTTGCACCAAGTGCCAATGTGCTCATTGCAACTAAAGCGGAGCAGATTCAAAAAGCCGATCGCGTGGTCTTGCCCGGTCAAGGCGCGATGCCCGACTGCATGAAGCAGTTGACTGAATCCGGCTTATTGGAAGCATTACTGCACGCTGCAAAAAATAAGCCCATGCTCGGTGTCTGCGTGGGAGAGCAAATGCTTCTCGATCGCAGTAGCGAGGTTCGGGCAGAACAAGAGGGCAGTAGTGATGCGTTTACGCCGTGCTTGGGACTTATTCCGGGTGAGGTGAGGCGTTTTGAACTTGCTGGTCAATTACAAGCCGACGGATCAGAATACAAAGTGCCGCACATGGGCTGGAATCAGGTTCGGCAAGACAAAGAACATCCTTTATGGGCCGGCATTCCGGATCTAACCCCCTTTTATTTTGTGCACAGCTTTTATGCAGTGCCCGCAAACGAAAATAACACCGTAGGTAGTACGGAGTACGGTGCATGGTTTACTTCTGCGATCGCACGCGATACTATTTTTGCTACACAGTTTCATCCAGAAAAGAGTGCAGAATACGGATTACGGCTTTATCAAAACTTTACTACTTGGCAACCTTAATTTTTTCTATTCATCATGCTGCTGATTCCTGCAATTGACATTAAAGACGGCCACTGCGTTCGCTTAGAGCAGGGCGATATGGACCGCGCTACGGTTTTTTCAGAAGACCCTGCTGCAATGGCCAAGCATTGGGTCAGTAAAGGTGCACGCCGTTTGCACTTAGTTGACCTCAATGGCGCCTTTGCCGGAAAACCCAAAAATGAATCTGCCATCAAAGCAATACTCAAAGCAGTAGGCGATGACATTCCGGTGCAATTGGGCGGCGGCATTCGGGATCTGGAAACGATTGAGCGCTTACTCGATGATGGCATTAGCACCATCATCATTGGTACGGCTGCCGTGAAGAGCCCTGGTTTTGTGCAGGATGCCTGCACGGCTTTTAGTGGCCACATTATGGTGGGCATCGATGCCCGCGATGGCAAGGTTGCTACCGATGGTTGGAGCAAGCTGACGGGCCATGAAGTGATTGATCTAGCCAAGAAGTTTGAAGACTATGGCGTCGAAGCAATCGTGTATACCGACATTGGCCGCGATGGCATGCTCAAGGGCGTGAATATGGATGCGACGATTAAGCTGGCACAAGCGGTGCGCATTCCGATCATTGCGAGCGGCGGCCTATCCAATAAGAAAGACATTGAAGCGCTCTGTGCAGCAGAAGAAGAGGGCGTGATGGGTGTGATTGCCGGTCGCTCGATTTACTCCGGCGATTTAGATCTGACTACAGCACAGAAGTATGCCGATGAGCAAACAGCGAAGTACGCTGCACTCATTGCAAAAAAGCTCAGTAGCTAAACGGTGCTAACGAAACGCATTATTCCTTGCCTAGACGTGACTGCAGGGCGCGTGGTGAAGGGTATTAATTTTGTAGGATTACGCGACGCTGGTGATCCTGTTGAAATTGCTCGCCGTTACGATGAGCAGGGCGCAGACGAGTTAACCTTTTTAGACATTACCGCAACATCCGATGGCCGTGACTTATTGTTGCCCATCATTGAGGCGGTAGCTGCGCAAGTCTTTATTCCGCTGACGGTGGGTGGGGGTGTGCGCGCAGTCGGCGATGTCCGCCGCTTACTCAACGCCGGTGCCGATAAAGTGAGTATGAATTCCTCTGCGGTAGCCAATCCCGACTTAGTGTCGGACGCTGCTGCGCATTACGGTTCGCAGTGCATCGTCGTTGCGATTGATGCCAAGCGCGTTGCCGACAATCGCTGGGAAGTCTTTACCCACGGCGGCAGAACCGCAACCGGGCTGGATGTCGTCGAATGGGCGACTGAAGTGAGTCGCCGGGGTGCGGGCGAAATTTTGCTCACCAGCATGAATCAAGATGGTACCCAAGACGGGTTTGATCTTGCGTTAACCGCAGCTGTTAGCAAAGCTGTTCCGGTTCCGGTGATTGCCAGTGGTGGGGTTGGTAACTTGCAGCACTTGGTGGATGGCATTACCAAAGGTCGTGCTGATGCCGTACTGGCGGCCAGTATCTTTCATTACGGAACATATACGGTTAGGCAGGCTAAGGAATTTATGGCGGCCCAGGGAATAGCGGTTCGGCTGTAAAGCATTTAAATTGGCAGTAGCCTTGTGCTTCTGTCAAAATGAAACCCTATGAATACCCCCGCCACATCGTTTAAGCCAAATCCCAATCTTGCTCCAGGCCCATGGCTGGATGCGGTGACTTGGAATGCGCAAGGCTTAGTAGCTGTGATTGCTCAAGAGTTTGGCTCTGGCGATGTGCTCATGATGGCGTGGATGAGCCGGGATGCTCTTCTTAAAACCATGCAAATCGGTGAGGCGGTGTACTGGTCACGCTCACGCCAAAAGTTATGGCATAAGGGTGAAGAGTCTGGCCATACGCAAACGGTGAAAGACATTCGTTTGGATTGCGATGGGGATACGATCTTGCTGCTCGTCGATCAAAAAGACGGTATTGCTTGCCATACCGGTGCGCACAGCTGCTTTTTCTTGGGCTGGGATGCCAACGCGAGTACTTGGAAAAAACCCGTGGAATAGAATGCAACTATGAGCAAAGACAGCAATTCCCCCAATTTAGATGCGGTGCTGGCCCACTTAGCGGATGTGGTGGATGGGCGCCGTTCGGATTTAGCTGCGGGCAAGGTCGATCCCAAATCCTCTTACATTGCCCAGCTCTTTTCCAAAGGGGATGACGCCATCCTCAAAAAGATTGGCGAAGAAGCTACTGAGGCAGTCATGGCCGCCAAAGACAGCCGCAGCAGCCATTTAGCCCCAGAGCAACAAGCCCTCCTCGTTGGTGAAATGGCCGATCTGTGGTTCCATTGCCTGGTCGCCTTGTCCCAGTTTGGACTGCGGCCAGAGGATGTACTAGCTGAGCTAACGCGCCGGGAAGGCGTTTCTGGCATTGCTGAGAAAGCCGCCAGAACAAACTAAACCCATCGCTTTTGTAGTGCTAAAGCCCCTTTTTGAACGAGCGCACCATGGAAAATCACGAAAACTGCATCTTTTGCAAAATTATTGCCGGAACCATTCCTTGCCAAAAAGTCTATGAGGATGACGAGGTCTTTGGTTTTAAGGACATTAATCCGGCTGCCCCCATCCATTTTTTGTTGATCCCGAAGCGGCACGTCACCACCCTAGAGGCAGATGCGCCCCTGGACGCCCAATTGCTGGGTAGAATGATGGCATTAGCACCACGCTTGGCAGTTGAGCAGGGTTGCCGTCCTGGACGGGATGGCGGTTTTCGCTTATCGCTGAACAATGGGGCAGATGGGGGTCAAGAGGTCTATCACACGCATTTGCATGTGATGGGCGGGCCGCGCCCCTGGACTAAATAAGACAAGGAGAGCAGAAAATGGGTTCATTCAGTATTTGGCATTGGCTGGTTGTTCTGGTAATCGTGATGCTGGTATTTGGCACCAAAAAGCTCCGCAATATGGGTAGTGATTTGGGCGGCGCCGTTAAAGGTTTCAAAGATGGCATGAAAACCGGCGAAGACAAGGCAGAGCAAATTCCGCAGACAGCAACGCAGCAAACGGCGTCCGCTGATAAAACCGTGGACGTTCAGGCCAAAGACCTCAATAAGTAATCTAAACATGATTGCAATCCCCGCAGTGCTGTTACATGATTGATCTTGGAGTTTCAAAACTCGCATTGATTGCAGTCGTCGCATTGGTAGTAGTCGGGCCAGAGCGTTTGCCTAAGATCGCCCGCATGGCAGGTAATTTATTTAGCCGTGCTCAGCGCTATATGTCCGAAGTGCGCAGTGAGGTGAACCGCCAAATGGAGCTCGATGAATTCAAGAAGCTCCGCGAAGAAAGCACCTCGATGTTCAAGGATGTCGAAAGCAGCATTAATTCAACGGTACAAGAGGCTCAGCTCAACTTAAGCGATCAAGCTGACTCAAGTGCTTATGTATCCAACTTTAGCAACACTATGAGTCTTGATGAGGCTGCCGTCTATCGCGAGAGTTTGCGCCAAGGCCGTGACAGTTGGCGCGTCAAACGCGGCAATCGCCCAAGCTGGTTTAAGCATTCCTCGGGCACACGTACCCGTGTGCAGTCTGGCGCAGCCCGCATGAAGCGCTATCGCCATACCTCTTCTGTGAAGTAATGTATGACACAGCCGAGCGATAGCAACAATAAACTCAACAACGATGCAGCCGATCACGATGCCAAGGCCGATGCAACCGTAGGCGAAGGTTTGCAGGAAAGTTTTTTATCGCACTTATTTGAATTGCGTGATCGCGTTATTAAAGCGGGCCTTGCCATCATCATTGTGTTTGCAAGCTTGGCTTATTGGGCGCCTGATATTTTTCATATCTTTGCGCAGCCCCTCTTAAGCTCCCTGCCTGCTGGCGGCAAAATGATTGTGACTGACATTACGGGCTCTTTCTTTGTGCCAATGAAGGTCACGATGCTGGTGGCATTCATAATTGCCTTGCCATGGGTGCTGTATCAGATGTGGGCCTTTATTGCCCCAGGCCTGTATCAGCACGAACGGACATTAGTCATACCACTCGTGGTGAGTAGCTATAGCCTCTTCCTATTCGGTATGGCCTTTGCTTACTTCTTAGTATTTCCGACGGTATTTAATTTCATGGCGCAGTACAACGCCCCCTTGGGTGCGGAGATGAGTACGGACATTGATAAGTACTTGAGTTTTGCCATGACCACCTTCTTGGCATTTGGTATTACCTTTGAAGTACCAGTTGTCGTCGTCGTTCTAGTGCGCATGGGTCTGGTTACCCTAGCAAAGCTCAAAGAAATCAGGCCGTATGTGATTGTGGGCGCGTTTATCATCGCAGCCATAGTCACGCCGCCCGACGTGCTCTCGCAATTGCTGTTGGCGATCCCGATGACCTTGCTTTATGAGCTTGGTCTATTGATCGCACGCTTCTACCAGCCCAAGAAATCAGCCGAAGACATTGCAGATGATTTAAAAGATGCGGAGTTAGACAAAGCCAGAGCCGAGGCAGAGCAGCAGTCATAGGTGCGGTGCAGAGCCGTATCACTTCTTCTTTTGTAACGGCGTCTTGCGTCTTCAAGCAAATTACAGGGTAATGAACATGCTCCTATCGCGTTCTTAAGGCCCAAGCCTAAAAATGCACAACCGCTGATCTTATCCAAAAATAAGTTTTGTGGTTATAAAATGCCACCATGACCCCTCAACTCCAATCAATGCTTCAACAGGCTATACAAGCTTTTCAGGGCGGTAATCTTGATAGTGCTGAGTTAATTCTAAAAAGAGTTTTACAGGTCGATTCAAAGAATCTTCCTGCCCTCCATATTCTCGGGTTAATAAAGGCGTCTCAGGCGAGCTATAGAGAGGCGGTTGATTTTTTGAGTAAAGCAGCCCGAATTCAGCCGAAAGATCCATCTATTCAATACAACCTAGCGAAAGCCCTCTCGGATTGTGGGCTGGATAAGGAGTCGGTCCCTCATCATAAAAAAGCGGTTGAGCTTTCACCCCTGAATCCAGAGGCATGGCTTAATTATGGAAAAACAATATCCAATCTGAGTCGACATGATGAAGCCATGATTCTTTATGACAGGGCATTGAGCCTAGAGCCTAGTTATGCTCAGGCAGTTTTAAACAAAGGCGCAGCCCTTAAGGAGCTTGGCCGCTATGAAGAGGCCATAGCCTTTGCAGAGCGCGCGATAGAGCTAAGCCCGAACTTGGCAGAGGGCTGGATGAACAAAGGGGCAGCCCTCAAAAAGCTCAAACGGTATGAGGAAGCCATAGCTCACTACGATCAAGCCTTGCGTTTAAAATCAAATTATCACGAGGCGTGGTGTAACAAGGGGGTAGCCCTACAAGAGCTCAAGCGGTATGAGGAGGCCATAGCTCACTGCGATCAAGCCTTAAGTCTAAAACCAGATTATCACGAGGCGTGGTGTATCAAGGGGGCAGCCCTACAAGAGCTCAAACGGTATGAGGAAGCCATAGCTCACTACGATCAAGCCTTAAGTCTAAAACCAGATTATCACGAGGCGTGGTGTATCAAGGGGGCAGCCCTACAGGAGCTCAAACGGTATGAGGAAGCCATAACTCACTACGATCAAGCCTTGCGTTTAAAACCAAATTATCACGAGGCGTGGTGTAACAAGGGGGCAGCCCTACAAGAGCTCAAACGGTATGAGGAAGCCATAACTCACTACGATCAAGCCTTGAGCCTAAAACCAAATTATCACGAGGCGTTATACAACAAGGCGACGGCCCTCAAGGAGATCAAACGGTATGAGGAAGCCATAGCTCACTACGATCAAGCCTTAAGTCTAAAACCAGATTATCACGAGGCGTGGTGTAACAAGGGGGCAGCCCTACAAGAGCTCAATCGGTATGAGGAGGCCATAGCTCACTACGATCAAGCCTTGAGTCTGAAGGATGACTTAGATTGGCTACATGGGGCTTTAGTTCACGCAAAGATGCATATCTGTAGCTGGTCGGGCATTGCAGATTCCTGTAAAAATATTGTTAAAAAAATATTGGCAAGTGAGAAAGTTGCAGTTCCTTTTGCGCTATTAGCCTTGATCGATGATGCTTCATTGCATAAAAAATCTGCTGAGAAGTATGTACAGGAAAAATACCCCTTTAATCTAGCTTTGGGTCCAATCCCTCCACGCACAAGCAGCACGAAAATTCGAATTGGTTATTTTTCTGCTGACTTTAAAAATCATCCTGTCTCGATCTTGACTGCAGAGATGTTTGAGCTACATGATAAAAATAATTATGAAATCATCGCTTTTTCTTTTGGCCCTGATGATGAAGGGTCTATGCGATTGCGTTTAAGGCAGGCGTTTGATCAATTTATTGACGTAGGTAATATGCCGGAGATCGAGATTGCAAAATTATCTAGAGAACTAAAGATTGATATTGCAATAGATTTGGGCGGGCACACCCTTGACTCTCGTACGGCTATCTTTTCCTACCGAGCTGCTCCTGTACAAATAAGCTATATCGGCTACTTAGGAACAATGGGTGCTCCGTATATCGATTACATACTTGCAGATAAAACGCTCATACCTGACGAACTACAGAGATTCTACTCAGAGAAAATTGCCTACTTACCTAGCTATCAAGCCAATGATAGAAGGCGGATTGCTTCAGATAGGATCTTTACAAGGCAGGAGTTGGGATTGCCAGAAAAAGGTTTTGTCTTTTGTTGTTTTAATAGCAATTACAAGATACTGCCTGCTACATTTGATGGTTGGGCAAGAATATTAGAGGCCGCAGAGGGTAGCGTACTTCTTTTATATGCGGAAAATCAATGGGCAGAGACTAATTTAAAAAAAGAGGCTGAAGCTAGGGGCATTAATAGCGCAAAAATAGTATTTGGTAAGCGCATGTCTACAGAAGAATATTTAGCTAGATATCGGGCCTGCGATTTATTTTTAGATACATTCCCTTACAACGCAGGAGCAACTGCTAGTGATGCTTTATGGTCTGGGGTGCCGGTTCTTACGCTCATGGGTCAATCTTTTGCAAGTCGAATTGCAGCAAGTTTATTAAATGCAGTTGGTTTGCCTGAGCTCATCACAAGTACCCAAAAAGAATATGAAACTTTGGCGATCGAATTGGCCATGAATCCTCAGAGACTCGCAGGAATTAAATCGAAGTTAATTGAGGGCCGCCTGACCACCCCTTTATTTGATACCCCTCTATTTGTTAAAAATCTTGAATCTACTTATATGAGAATGTATGAAAGAGATCAGTTAGGCATGCAACCAGATCATCTTTTTATTCCTTAGTTAATGATTTGAGCCGCTATTGTTAATAAGGAAAATCCTTAGTAAGCCGATTCTTTTAATTACTGGTATTGCAATTTTTAATGCATAGTTGATTTAATTTCAATCGTACGATTGCTGCATTGGCAATTCATTGTGAGCCTTCTGGATTAGGTTTGCAGATGAAATATTTGCGCAAATAGCGCAGAGACTCATCTTAGAAAAAATTAAATTAACTGAAGACACTCAATGCGTTTCTTCTCCCATCGCTTTTTGCGGTCAAGGGAAATGTTTCTATTAACCACCGTGTTACTTTATCAAAGCGGTAACGCCGTTGCCGCAGGTTGCCTTCACGTGCCCTGACCTCAATTACTTCATCCTCATCTGCGGCATCCAGCGTGATTGAATCGCGTGATGCAGAGCTGGTACCAAGCGCACTGCTGGAGTTGCCTGTAAATACTTTTCCGGCAGCCAGCAAAGCCCGGCGTTGCCCAATGGTTTCAATCTGAATTAACCTCGGTAAAATCTTCGGCAGCTCCCAGCGAATATCGACCACCACGCAGTGCTCATGCTGCAGCTGGGCGATGTCGGCCAACAATAATTCGGCTTTACTAAAATGAAACTGGTTCGCTATAACGAGGCGATGGCATAGCAAAAGCCATTCGTATTCGATTTTGTATTCGGCATGCCGATTAATCGCTTGCTCCGCTAGCAGGGCTAGATCATGCCAATCGTTCGCTATAGGCTTAGGGCAGCTTTCCAGAATCTTTGCAAGCAAGTCCCTTGCTTCCTGAACGCCCTGTTGCTGTGCTTGCCATACCCAGTAGGATGCTTGTAATCCTTTGACTTTTTCATCGAGCTTCTCGCGCTTGCGCCACAGATTAGCCCCCTTTCGAAACTGCGCCTGTGCATGCCCCAGATCGGCGGCGCGATCAAAGCAGCGATCGCTCTCGGCTGCGTTATATCCAGAGAATTGCGGGCGACGATAAATCTCACCGAGTGCAAACCAGGCATCCCGATCACCATCTTTGGCTGCCAGATCCAACCAATAGACAGCTTTCTTAAGGGAGGCATTTGAGCGACCCTTATCGACTTCGGCGGCACCCGATGCGACAGAAGTGGCATGAGCAGAACCAGAAACAGTATCGAGCTGCGCCAACTGCAATCCGAGTGTCAGGCGTGCAATCGTTAAGCCCATCTCTGCCGCTTCCAGCAAATGATCTGGTTTACCGCTTGCTAGCCACTGCGACCAAAGTCCAGAGAGGGTTTCGTCTTTGGGCTGCAGTCGCAGTAATAATTCTTTAGCGGCTTGAGTAAAACCACTTTCTGTTTCAGCAAGCGATTGCAAATAGGATTTACATATCAACTGAAGCCCAGGCAAATCCGCGGCCGGGAGCAAATCCATTTCCGCCAGATCAAGGGATGCAAGCCAATCGCGTAAGCGAGCTTGTTCCTCTAGATACTCCGGCGACAATAAAAACTGAATCAGTTTCCAGCGTGCATCTAGTGCAAGCTGAGAGGGAGTTGACAACTCAGAGTCGGAAGAGGATGGATCTGGGGTAGTTTCAGCTAGCCTCCAAAAAAGCTTCCAGCCAAATGGGAATGCTGGGGTCCCAACGGTATTGGCGAGGGGAATGGCGCTGAGCAGGCAAAAAATAGGTGCTAAGGAAGCATTCAAACCCAAATCAAAGACATCGTCTGAGCTTATATCTGCAAATAACTGATTTTTAATGGAAAAATAGGATTTTTCTAGCCAAACCAAGGAGTTGGCCGGCTGAATCGGGGTATTAAAGGCCCCAGTCAAATAAGCAGATGCTAAATTTTGTTGCGCAGAAACATCACCAAAACGAGCGGATTGCAGGATTTTTAGAAATTCACGGCTTGCCATCTGACAATTTTGGCATTAACAAGCTAAAAAGAGCAAAAAACCAAGCCCTTGTTGCCGTGATACAACAAAGAAAGCCAAAAAATATCCTTTTCACAAGCAAAAGTACCTTGTTATGCCTCTACACCTAGTCTAGTAGCCCGAAAGAGAGAAAATTCATGAGTCCCAAATTATTTGGGCATTACTTTCAATTTATGGAGATTTAAAGAATGAAAAAATCGCTATTCGCACTCGCAGCGGTAACAGCATTTGCTGGCGCTGCTCAAGCACAGTCCTCAGTGACTGTATATGGTATTTTAGATATTGGTTATGTTGGTGGTAACGAGCGTGTGGCAACAAGCAAAGGCGTAGAAAAGCAAACTTTCAACACAATCGGCAACAGTGCTCAGTCTACTAGCCGCTTAGGTTTCCGCGGTACTGAAGATTTAGGTGGTGGTACATCCGCTTTCTTTAACTTTGAGACACAGCTGCAGCCAAATAGCGCTACGTTTTCTTCCCTGCAAACCCGTGCTGCAAACGTTGGCTTGGCACAAAAAGGCATGGGCCGCGCTACTATCGGTACGCAAAATACAGTAGTTACTGATGCTATTGGCCCAACAATCACTGGTCAGTTCAACAACATGGTTGGTAGCATGCTGTTTACCAGCTTTACTGGCCCATCTTCATTGGGTGGCACGAAGACACTTGCCGAAGGAAATGCAAACGGTAACACCGATGCGTTTACATTCCGTACAGCCAGCACCCTGAAGCTTCAGTCTGAAAATATTGCCGGCTTTACTGGTAGCGCCATGCTTGTAATGAACAATGAGAATGACAATCAGACTACTCCTGCCAAAGATGGTACAACTGGTTATAGTGGTGGTAAGAACAACCAAAACGGTTGGGGCTTGGGTGCGAATTACACATTCAAGAAATTCACTGCTACAGCGGCATATCAATCTTTCACAGCAACCAATCCATATGGTTCGCTATCCAAAGCTTATGATCCTGTAACTGGCCTTGCAGCAACTAAAGCCACAACCGCAGGTACACCAGTTGCTTATGGCTTGGCAACAGGCACAAACGTCAAGGACAACCAAGCTTACGTTGGTGCAACGTATGACTTCGGTATCTTGAAGGCCTATGCAGGTTGGATCGATCGTAAAGTAACTTCACAGATCAACTCAAATCAGTACGCTAAGCGTACTGCACAAGAGATTGGTGTTCGTGGAAACTTCACACCTAAGATTGAGGCTTATGCAAGCGTGGGTAATGGCCGTATCACTACCTTTGGTACAAACTCCCCAACAGCCAATATTCAAGGTTATCAGTTGGGCACAAACTACATCTTGAGCAAGCGTACTAACCTATATGCAATTTATGGCGCAAGTGGCACATCAAACGCTTCTGGCACCAACAATAGCTTCAATGCAACTAACTATGCTATTGGCGCACGTCACACTTTCTAATTTAACGCTAGCGCAAGCTAGTTGACAATTAGTCTGGTATCAAATCAACCCACCGTGGCAACACGGTGGGTTTTTTCTTTCGCGTGGATTCAGTCTTTTCATCCTACCCCCTTTTGGCCGCGCTAATAAAGGCTTTAGGTGCCTTCACAAGGAAGTATCCCTATAAATTTTAGAGTTAAATCCTAGGGTTTAACCTATGCATGCAAAATTCATCCAAAATTGCAAAAAGTTGTCAGTGCAGCATGATGCGCTGGCGATGCCCATAAAAGTTAAACAGTCAAAAGGAGTTAACTATGTACTTCCCTGCATCAATACAGTCAGGAATAAAAGCAGCATTACTGGCATCCGTTGTAGTGTATGCCCAAGGCGCATTTGCTGCCAGCGCTACTCTAGATAAGATTAAGGCATCCGGTGCAGTAACCATGGGTGTGCGTGAATCGTCGATTCCAATGTCCTATACCACTGGCGATAGTCGCTTCGATGGATTCCACGTAGAAGTGTGTCGCATGATTCTGAATGACATTAAAGATAAATTGGGTATGAGTACATTGCGCATTAATTACCAGCCAGTTACTGCGCAGAATCGCATGCCCTTGGTTCAGAATGGAACAGTCGATATTGAGTGCGGCACAACAACCAACAACACTGCCCGACAACGCGATGTGAGCTTTGCTAATACCCTATACGTTGAAGAAGTGCGTATTGCTGTTAAGGCCAATTCAGGTATTAACTCGATTTCACAGTTAGCTGGTAAAAAAGTAGCGACCACTACGGGCACTACATCCGTTCAGCTTTTGCGTAAGCATGAAAAAGCAACCGGCGTAAACTTCGATGAAGTGTTTGGAAAAGACCATTCCGATAGCTTCTTATTATTAGAGTCTGGCCGTGCCGATGCTTTTGTGATGGATGGCTCGATCTTGGCGGGTAATATCGCCAATTCAAGAAATCCAAAGGATTATAAGATTGTGGGCGAGGTACTAAGCACTGAACCGATCGCGATTATGGTACGCAAAGACGATCCTCAATTTAAGGCAGCGGTTAACGCAGCCATCGCAAAGATAGTTGCGAATGGGAGCATGCCAAAGCTGTGGGATAAATGGTTCTTAAAGCCCATTCCACCAAAAAATAGCGTGGTTGGCCTCGAGTTGTCTGCTGCAACAAAAAATGCCTGGGCTAACTTAAATGACAGGCCTGCGGAAGATTATCAAAAGAAATAATTTTGAATCTTTCTAGTTGTATGCCATGCTTCATTGCACGTGAACGCCAAAACCCATGAATATGGATTTTGGCGTTTTTTGTAAGAGCACGCTAGACGGAGAGCCAGTTCAGCACTGCATATCGTCGATATTTGGCATTGCGCAAAATGCTGATCCAAGTTACTTAGATTGGTTAATGCAGGCATGGCTTTGGACCATTGCAGTCGCAGGTCTAAGCCTAGTTATTGCTTTAGTGATTGGCGCTGTGATGGGTACGCTGCGTACCTTGCCCAATAGCGGCTTTGGCAGTCGCTTACTTGTGCGCGGGGCCACTGCATGGGTGGAGCTATTTCGGAACATACCGATCTTGGTTCAGGTTTTTGTTTGGTATCACGTTATCCCATCCTTTGTTGTTCCATTAAAAGAATTGCCCTCCTATTTATTAGTGAGTATTGCCTTGGGCTTTTTTACATCAGCGCGAATTGCGGAGCAGGTACGTGCAGGTATTCAGTCGCTACCAAGTGGCCAGATGGCAGCAGCTACTGCACTGGGAATGAATCGCATCCAAAGTTATCGCTATGTGATTTTGCCCATGGCGCTGCGCATTATCATTCCGCCCTTGACTTCAGAAGGCATGAATGTGGTGAAGAACTCATCCGTAGCTTTTGCAGTGTCGGTGCCGGAACTCACCTTGTTTGCCATGCAGGCGCAAGAGGAAACCTCCCGTGGCGTTGAAATTTATTTGGCAGTGACCTTGCTCTATGCCCTATCTGCATTTGCAGTCAATCGCCTGATGACCTGGATTGAGCGACGGACCCGCATTCCGGGTTTTGTTGGCACATCCACTGACCCCAGCTTGGCCCACTAAACCGATGATCTTCTTTATCGCACCATGCTAAGCCTAGACCTCAGTTTTTACAATTGGGCACTTTTTACGGATTACATCCAAAAGGGCTTGCTGTTTAGCGTGCAATTGACGGTAATAGCTACGGTCGGCGGAATCATCTTCGGCACTTTATTGGCCTTGATGCGCTTATCTGGTAACCCAGTCTTGTCCTGCTGCGCCAGTTTCTATGTCAACACCATGCGCTCTATTCCATTGGTTATGGTGATTTTGTGGTTTTTTCTTTTAATTCCGCTATTGATTGGCAAACCCATTGGCGCCAATCTGTCCGCCATCATTACCTTCATCGCCTTTGAGGCTGCCTATTTTGCCGAAATTATGCGCGCCGGTATTCAGTCGGTCCCTAGAGGACAAACGTATGCCGCTCAAGCCTTGGGAATGAACTACGGCCAAAATATGCGTTTGATTATTTTGCCGCAAGCCTTCAGAAACATGATTCCGGTTTTGATGACGCAAACCATTATTTTGTTTCAAGATACATCCTTGGTATATGCGATTGGCGCATACGACTTACTTAAGGGTTTTGAAATCGCCGGTAAAAATTATGGGCGTCCTATGGAAACCTATATTTTGGCTGCAGTCACATATTTCGTTATTTGTTTTTCGCTATCGAAGTTGGTGCGTAAAATTCAAACCAAAGTAGCCATCATTCGTTAATGACACATCAATTTATTTAATTACAGCATGATCGAACTTCAACGCGTTTCTAAATGGTACGGCGACTTTCAGGTGCTGACCGAATGCACTACCTCTATCAAGCAAGGGGAGGTAGTGGTTATCTGCGGCCCCTCAGGCTCGGGTAAGTCAACCCTGATCAAAACCATGAATGCCCTAGAACCTTTTCAGTCGGGCGAGATCATTGTCGATGGCATCAGCCTAAGCGACCCCAAAACCAATCTGGTTCAGTTGCGAGCAAGGGTGGGGATGGTATTTCAGCACTTTGAACTCTTTCCCCATTTAAGCGTGACTGAAAATTTGACCCTTGCGCAGATCAAAGTATTGGGACGCTCACCAGACCATGCCTTAAAGCACGGACTGAAATACCTAGAGCGTGTGGGTTTGATGGCGCAAAAGGATAAATTTCCAGGTCAACTGTCTGGCGGTCAACAGCAACGCGTGGCGATTGCGCGCGCATTGACGATGGACCCCATCGTTATGCTATTTGATGAGCCAACATCCGCACTTGACCCCGAGATGGTTGGTGAAGTCTTGGATGTAATGGTTAAGCTAGCGAACGAAGGCATGACCATGTGCTGCGTCAGTCACGAGATGGGCTTTGCCCGTAAAGTGAGCGACCGTGTGATCTTTATGGATCAAGGCCGCATTGTGGAGGATTGTTCTAAGGACGATTTCTTTGGTAAGCCCGAAGAGCGCTCAGTTAGAGCAAAAGATTTCTTATCAAAAATACTGGCACATTAAGCCACCTACCTATCGGGCGGCCGCTTTCGATTTAGGCCGTTTTCCGACTTGCAGCTTCAGGGTCATTGGCTTGCCTTTGCGCAACAGATTGATCTTGGCCTCATCGCCTGGGCCTGTCTGCGCAATGCGGTTTAGCAGGGTGACCACATCATTGACTGCTTGGCCATTGACTTGAGTAAGTACATCACCCGGCTTCATGCCTGCTTTATCGGCAGGCCCGCCTTCTAATACTCCGGAGATGAGTACGCCTGTGGTGTCTTTGGGGAGATTCAGTGATTCAGCGAGTTCCTTGCTGAGGTTTTGGGGCTCGACGCCAATCCATCCTCGCGTTACCGAGCCACTCGTCAGAATCGATTCCATCACCTGTTTGGCGGTGTTGACGGGAATGGCAAAGCCAATGCCCATATTGCCGCCGCTGCGCGAGTAGATGGCGGTATTGATGCCGATTAAGTTACCTTTGGTATCGACTAAGGCGCCGCCAGAGTTGCCTGGATTAATCGCTGCATCGGTCTGAATGAAGTTCTCAAAGGTATTGATACCCAGTTGATTGCGGCCGAGGGCCGAGACAATGCCAGATGTGACGGTTTGACCCACACCAAAGGGATTGCCAATCGCGAGAACGACATCGCCTACCTGCACCGATTCTATTTTCCCCAAGGTAATTGGGCTGGGCAGGTCGGTCGCATCGATCTTGAGGACTGCAATATCGGTTTCGGGATCGCTGCCGATGAGCTTGGCGTTGCGCTTGCGGCCGTCTGCAAAAGCCACCTCAATCTCGTCTGCCCCTTCAATCACGTGGTGATTGGTCAAAATAATGCCTTGGGGACTGACGATGACCCCAGACCCGAGGCTAGAGCTAGGCTCTTCGTTTGGCGCTTGGTCACCAAAAAAGAACTGAAACCAGGGCTCATTCTGATGGGGAGCCCCTTTTTTGCCTGGCTTTCGCTTATTAACCTTGCTCGTAAAAATATTGACGACCGCTGGGCTAGATAGCTTCGCCGCCTCGGATAAAGAGCCTGGGTTGTGGCTAATGCTGTCAGGGGCCTCCCGCAGTGTCACTTGACCCACCAAGGAGCTGACCTGAGGGCTGGAAATCCACCCCGGTTGGAGGGTGGTTACCACGAACCACGCAGCCAGCAAGATGGTGATGGCTTGGCAAAAGAGGAGCCAAAGGCGGTTCATTATTCTATCTAAGTAATTGATTTATATGGTTTATTAAGATCAATTCATGGAGACTAGATCATTCAGATCCGCTCATTGAGGCCCAAGGCCTTTTTTGCTCTGCAGGCTATCCCGAATCTCACGCAAGAGGATGATGTCTTCTGGTGTAACTGCAGGGGGCGGGGCCTCGGCTGAGCGGATACGATTGACGACCTTGACCATTTGGAAGATCACAAAGGCCAGCAAAATGAAGTTTATTGAGATCGTGATGAAGTTACCGTAGGCAAAAATGGGGATACCTGCCTTTTTGAGGGCATCAAAGGTACTGGGCACGCCATCGGGCACGTTACCCAGCACAATAAAGAGGTTGGTGAAGTCGATTTTCCCGCCAAATAAGGAGGAAATGACGGGCATCACAATGTCATTGACTAGAGAGTCGACAATCTTGCCAAAAGCCCCGCCAATAATGATGCCAACGGCCAAATCAACTACGTTGCCTTTGACGGCAAATTCCCTAAATTCCTTTAAAACTGCCATAAATCCAATCCTTTCAGATGAGTCCTTGATGCAAGTCACGCTATTGGGTGCGCAACTCCGATGCTAAACCACTTTTTACATTAAAATCGATGCTTTAAGCAATTTCCACCTATCTTGTTTCTTTTGAGGATGTTTTGTAAATGAGTGATAAGCCCAGCATGGATCCGGATCGCCGCAAATGGCTGATCGCCACTACCGCGGTAGGCGGTGTTGGCGGCGCAGCAGCCCTGTACCCATTTGTAAATAGTTTTGAACCATCCGAGCGCGCCAAAGCAGCCGGCGCCGCAGTCGAGGTGGATATTTCCGGGATGAAGCCCGATGAAATGATTACCGTTGAATGGCGCGGCAAGCCAGTCTGGGTCATTCGTCGCACACCTGAGCAAGTATCGGAATTGGCAAAACTCGATGGCGAGTTGGCTGATCCTAAGTCGTTACGCGACCCTGCGGTGTATACACCAAAGTATGCGCAAAATGGATATCGCTCGATCAAGCCAGAATACTTAGTGGTCGTTGGCATTTGCACCCACCTCGGTTGCTCCCCATCACCCAAAATTCAAGCAGGCCCACAGCCTTCCTTGCCCAATGATTGGCCAGGCGGTTTCTTCTGCCCATGCCATGGCTCGACCTTTGATTTGGCCGGTCGTGTTTACAAAAATAAACCCGCACCAGATAACTTGGAAGTACCGCCACACATGTATTTGAGCGATACCAAGATTCTGATTGGCGACGATAAGAAAGCGTAAGGAAAAATACCATGGCGTTTCATGAAATTAAAACCGCTGAAAATGCACCCGTCCAAGAGAAAGTATTAGCTTGGGTTGATTCGCGTTTTCCCTTGACCTCCACAATCAAGGCGCACCTTACGGAATATTACGCACCCAAAAATTTAAACTTCTGGTATTTTTTTGGTGCATTTTCCATTGTCGTTTTAGCCTTGCAAATCATCACGGGTATTTTTTTGACGATGAACTACAAGCCCGATGCGGCTAAGGCGTTTGAGTCGGTTGAGTACATCATGCGCGAAGTGCCATTTGGTTGGTTGATTCGTTACTTGCATTCCACTGGCGCTTCGATGTTTTTCGCCGTGGTCTACTTGCACATGTTCCGCGGTTTGATCTACGGCTCGTATCAAAAGCCACGCGAGCTCGTTTGGATTTTTGGCTGCGCGATTTTCTTGTGCTTGATGGGCGAGGCGTTTTTTGGTTACCTCCTGCCATGGGGCCAAATGTCCTATTGGGGCGCGCAGGTGATCGTGAACTTGTTCTCGGCCATTCCACTGATTGGCCCAGACCTTTCCTTGTGGCTGCGTGGTGACTACGTGGTTGGCGATGCGACTCTGAATCGTTTCTTCGCCTTCCACGTGATTGCATTGCCTTTGGTCTTGGTTGGTTTGGTAGCAGCCCACATCATTGCCTTGCATGAAGTAGGCTCAAACAACCCAGACGGCGTAGATATCAAAGCCAACTTGGACAGCAAAGGTATACCCGTTGACGGTATTCCATTCCACCCCTATTACTCAGTGCATGACGTAATGGGTTTAGGTATGTTCTTGTTTATCTTCGCTGCGATCGTATTCTTTGCTCCGGAGATGGGCGGTTACTTCTTAGAAGCCAACAACTTCATTCCGGCTGATCCACTGCAGACGCCATTGCACATTGCACCAGTTTGGTATTTCACGCCTTTCTATTCGATGTTGCGTGCGACCACAACCGACTTCTTAGTGCCTTTATGGATCTTCTTCGCAATTGTTCTCGGTCTTGCAATTAAGAATGCCAAAGACATTCGCCTCAAAGGCGGCTACTTTGCAATATTGCTTGGATTGGCAGCCGGCTTTTACTTCCTTGATGCGAAGTTCTGGGGTGTGGTCATCATGGGCGGTACGGTTGTGATTCTGTTCTTCTTGCCATGGCTCGATAAATCGCCCGTGCGCTCAATTCGCATGCGTCCAGCATTTCATAAATACATCTACGGCAGCTTTGTAGTGAGCTTCATCATCCTGGGTTACTTGGGAATTAAGCCACCTTCACCCCTGTTCGACAAGATGTCGCAAATTTGCACCATTTACTATTTGGCATTCTTCTTCTTGATGCCGTATTGGAGCAAGATGGGCACGTTTAAGCCAGTGCCTGACCGCGTTGTCTTCCATGCGCATTAATCATGATTGCAGATAGAACGAAAGAACAATTAGGAATCAGTATGAAATATATTCTGCACACTGTAAAAGCGAGCCTTCGTGCGATTGCTGTAACAGCAACATTGGGTCTTGCAGTAAGCACCGTACATGCCGCTGGTGGTGACTATCCACTGGATAAAGCGCCGGATCGCGTTAGTAGTAACGCCGCTTTGCAAAATGGCGCTAAGCTTTATGTTAATTATTGCGCAGCCTGCCATTCTGCGGTTAGTGTGCGTTATTCCTCTTTGCGCGATATTGGCCTCACCGATCAGCAGATCAAAGATAATTTGATTCTGAATGGCGCCAAAGTGGGTGATGTCATGACAGTGTCGATGACACCGAAAGACGCGAAGGCGTGGTTTGGTAAAGTGCCACCGGATTTATCGGTTGAAGCACGCGCTCGCGGCACTGATTGGATTTACACCTATCTCCGCACCTACTACCAAGATGACTCCACGCCAACCGGCTGGAATAACTTGGTATATCCCAATGTTGGTATGCCCCATGCCCTTTGGCAACTGCAAGGCATTCGTACAGCCAACTTTGAAGAGCGTAAAGATCCAAAGGATCCAACGCGCATGCAAAAAGTATTTGTTGGTTACGAGCAAGTCACCCCAGGAAGCATGAAGCCACAAGAATACGATGACAACATCGCTGACTTGGTGTCCTTCATGTCGTGGATGGCTGAGCCAATGCAGTTGCAGCGCAAGCGCATTGGTGTGATTGTGCTTTTGTTCTTAGCAATCTTTACATTTGTTGCATGGCGCTTGAATAAGGCCTACTGGAAAGATGTGAAGTAAGCGTTTTGCTGTGGCATCAATGAAGTACATTTTTAAGGATCTTTGCATATGATGGTGTTGTACTCGGG
>JBIJAC010000035.1:0-21234 GCA_044345935.1 Polynucleobacter sp.
ATCAGCAACTGCCATTTTCTACTCCTAACTTGCGAACACAAGAGCTTTCACCCTAAATTGTGTCGTGCGATTAAACATAAAAACAAAAAAGCTTTATAAATCAAAGCCCTCGAATTGTAGCAGAGATTCGAGGGCTAAAGTGGCAAAGCGCATTGCCGCAAGACTGGGTCTATTAAAATAAATCCAATAAAAACAATGGTTTAGCTATTTTTCTAGGGCCGATATCCTCGCTCACGGTGCCATTTGGGCGTTTAACTTCACTTGCCGTGGATCGTGCAGCTTATTTAAGGCCGATAAGTAGGCCTTAGCCGAAGCGGCGATGATGTCGGGGTCCGTGCCAACGCCGTTCACAATTCGCCCCCCTTTGGCCAGGCGTACCGTCACCTCACCCTGTGATTGGGTGCCGGAGGTAATCGCATTTACCGAGTAAAGCAGCTGCTCTGCCCCGCTTTTGGCCATTGCTTCAATGGCATTCAGGCTCGCATCCACCGGGCCGTTGCCCTCCGCCTCGGACGTCATCTTCTCGCCCCCCATGTGAAAGACCACCTGCGAGATCGGGCGCTTGCCAGTCTCCGAGTGCTGACTCAAGGAAACAAAGCGATAAAATTCGCTCGCTTCGGCTGAGGCAGAACCGCTTGTAATGGAAATAATGTCTTCATCAAAGATTTCTGACTTTTGGTCTGCCAAGGCTTTAAAGCGCGAGAATGCATCGTTGAGTTCTTGCTCAGTCTCAACCGTGATACCCAGTTCCTGCAGACGCTGCTTAAATGCATTACGACCCGACAACTTACCCAGTACGATTTTGTTTGCTGACCAACCCACATCTTCCGCGCGCATAATTTCATAGGTATCGCGGGCTTTCAATACTCCATCCTGATGAATTCCGGATGCATGTGCAAACGCATTGGCGCCCACGACCGCCTTATTCGGCTGCACCACAAAACCGGTAATTTGCGAAACCAATTTGGATGCCGGCACGATTTGCGTTGCATCAATACCCACGCTTAAATCAAAGTAATCCTTGCGGGTACGCAGCGCCATCACAATCTCTTCAAGGGCGGTATTGCCGGCGCGCTCACCCAGACCATTGATGGTGCACTCCACTTGCCGCGCCCCACCGATCTTGACACCCGCCAAGGAGTTGGCAACGCCCATGCCCAAATCGTTATGGCAATGCACCGACCAAATGGCCTTATCGGAATTGGGGATGCGGGTACGCAAGGTGTGGATGAACTCGCCATACAACTCAGGAACGGCATAGCCAACGGTATCCGGCACGTTAATCGTGGTTGCGCCCTCTGCAATCACTGCTTCCAATACACGGCATAAAAAGTCCACTTCCGAGCGGTACCCGTCTTCGGGCGAGAACTCAATGTCGGCCGCTAAATTACGGGCAAAGCGAATCGATTTTTTGGCCTGCTCGAACACCTGGTCAGGCGTCATGCGTAACTTCTTTTCCATATGCAATGCACTGGTTGCCAAAAAGACATGGATGCGTTTTGCATTAGCCGCCTTCAGGGCATCCGATGCGCGGGTAATGTCGTTTTCATTGGCGCGGGCCAAGGAACACACAATCGAATCCTTGACTGCAGCCGCTACCGCTGAAATAGCATCAAAGTCACCTTCGGAGCTGGCCGCGAAGCCTGCCTCAATCACATCTACCTTCAGGCGCTCGAGCTGCCTAGCAATGCGGACCTTTTCGTCTTTGGTCATGGACGCCCCTGGCGACTGCTCGCCATCGCGCAAAGTAGTGTCAAAAATAATTAACTTATCGGTCATCACTGCTCTCCAATTCACTGCCATCATTTATAAAGGGTACTGCGCAATCCAAAACAAAAACCCCAGCAAATTTGCTGGGGCCGGTAAGTCTGCTTGATGATTTACTGCACTTGCATCACCTAAGCGTTACCCGCCCCGAGCCCAAGGCTCAGTGCTAGAAGAAGTAGCTTAATTGCGTGCGGTTTATTCATTAACATGAATCTAATATACCTTAAATACCCGTTTAAGTCAGTTTACGACCGCTAAGCCGTTCCCAGCCCCAAATCACATAACCTGAAATGGCATAAATCACGAAGATGCCGAACAAGGTTAAGGGCGGGTTAGATGAAATCAGCACAAAGGTCAAAATCATCAAGACCATAACGCCAAAGGGAACGCGGTAACGGATGTCGAGGGCCTTGCCACTATAAAAACGGGCATTGGAGACCATGGTTAAGCCTGCATAGATGGTGATGAAAAAGGTGACCCAGGGTATAGCGCTATCACGCACGGGCATCTTATTGTCGTCTGCAAGCCATATAAATCCAGCGATTAATGCGCCTGCCGCTGGACTAGGCAAGCCTTGAAAAAACTTTTTATCGACAACCCCGTTGTTGGCGTTGAAACGCGCTAAGCGTAAGGCTGCGCCCGCGCAATAGGTAAATGCGGCCAACCAGCCCCACTTACCAAAATCTTTGAGCACCCACTCGTACGCAACTAAGGCCGGGGCAACACCAAAAGACACCATGTCGGCCAAGGAATCGTATTGCTCACCAAAAGCGCTTTGCGTATTGGTCATCCGCGCAATCCGGCCGTCCATGCCATCTAAAACCAAGGATGCAAAGATAGCAATTGCCGCCGCCTCAAACTGATGATTCATAGCTTGAACAATGGCAAAGAAGCCACAAAACAGGGCCGCCGTTGTAAATGCATTGGGTAATAGATAAATGCCCTTGTTGCGGGCACGGGGCTTAACTAATTCAAGATCCTCGACCTCAAAATCAACGGAGTCATCGGATTGGTCTTGTGCATCAGCACGATTACGTCCGCGTGCAATGCGCGTACGATCAAGGCGATTACGGCGACGAAATGGAGTCAATGCGCTTCCTATAATTACTCAAGTAAATCAGCTGAATCAATCAAGGCCCGGTAGGCGAGCCAACGCTGTTCTGGTTGCAGAGACCTTTTCGCCCACGCTGACCAAAGGCTCCGCCGTTAATGGCAAATATACATCGACTCGCGATCCAAAGCGAATGAAGCCGTAACGGGATCCCCGCTTAACGTGTTCACCCACATGGATGTAGCACAAAATACGCCGTGCAATTAAACCTGCCACCTGAACCAAGGTAACCGTTTGGCCATTAGCATCAATCACCACCGCATTACGTTCATTTTCGATCGAGGCCTTATCCAGCGCCGCATTCACAAACTGCCCCGGGAAATACTGCACCTCTTTAACGAGGCCATTGACCGAGCAGCGGTTGGAATGGACGTTAAATACATTCATGAACACGCTAATCTTGATTGCTTCGCGATTAGCATACGGATCCTGGGTTTTTTCAACCACAACAATGCGGCCATCCGCTGGGGATAGAACTAAATCACGACCCAGTGGCGCAATGCGCTGCGGGTCACGAAAAAACTGCAGTACAAAGAAGAAAACAATCCACAGGGGCAAAGCCCATGTAAAGCCAGCGTACTGCTGGACTAGCACCGTCGCCACCCCAACGACTGCCAAATATGGCCAGCCTTCTTTCGCAATAATGGGGTGGGGATACATCATGGGTGCTTTGCGCCTTTTTGAATAGTGGTTTAGTTCTTCGACTGATCGACTAACTTGTTCTTTGCAATCCAAGGCATCATCGCGCGCAGTTTCTCACCCACGATTTCAATTTGGTGCTCTGAATTCAAGCGACGGCGGGAGATTAAGGTTGGCGCGCCTGCTTTGTTCTCCAAGATAAAGCTCTTGGCATATTCGCCAGTCTGAATGTCTTTGAGGCACTGACGCATTGCATTCTTGGTATCTTCCGTCACGATGCGTGGGCCCGTAACGTACTCGCCGTACTCCGCATTATTGGAGATGGAGTAGTTCATGTTGGCAATGCCGCCTTCGTAGATCAAATCCACAATTAACTTGAGCTCATGCAAGCACTCAAAGTAAGCCATCTCTGGCGCGTAACCGGCTTCAACCAAGGTCTCGTAACCGGCCTTGATGAGCTCTACAGTACCGCCACACAGAACAGCCTGCTCACCGAATAAATCGGTTTCGGTTTCTTCGCGGAAATTGGTTTCGATGATGCCGGCACGACCACCGCCATTAGCGGTTGCATACGATAAGGCCAGATCACGCGCCGAGCCGGATTTGTCTTGGTAGACCGCGATCAAGTGGGGAACGCCGCCGCCTTGACTATAGGTGCCACGAACAGTGTGGCCTGGCGCTTTTGGCGCAATCATGATGACGTCTAAATCAGCGCGGGGCTGCACTTGACCGTAGTGCACATTAAAACCATGGGCAAACGCCAGGGCGGCGCCCTGCTTAATATTGCCATGAACTTCATTCTTATAGACCTCTGCAATTTGCTCATCGGGCAAAAGCATCATGACAATGTCGGCATCCTTTACCGCTTCTGCTACTTCCTTCACGGTCAAGCCAGCATTGGCTGCTTTTTTCCATGATGCGCCATCTTTGCGCAAACCAACAGTTACCTTAACGCCTGAATCGTTTAAGTTCAATGCATGCGCGTGGCCCTGTGAACCATAACCAATGATGGTGACTTTTTTGCCTTTAACCAGGGATAAATCCGCGTCTTTATCGTAAAAAACTTTCATGCTATTTCCTTGTCTTTGAATCGTAATAAATGGGTTAAACAAATGGGTTTATGAGTACATTCCGAATGAAGCAAATTAGACCTTCAAAATACGCTCGCCACGGCCGATACCCGAGCCGCCAGAGCGTACTGTTTCTAGAATGGAAGCGCGGTCGATCGAATCAATAAAGGCGTCGAGCTTCGAGCCATCGCCTGTAAGCTCAATGGTGTAACTCTTGTCAGTCACATCAATAATGCGGCCGCGGAAGATGTCGGTGGTGCGCTTGAGCTCTTCGCGCTCTTTGCCAACCGCGCGGACTTTGATCAACATCAGTTCGCGCTCAATGTGCGAGCCTTCGGTTAAATCAAACACTTTCACGACTTCAACCAGACGATTGAGGTGCTTGGTGATTTGCTCAATCACGTCTTCAGAGCCAATCGTCACGATCGTCATGCGCGATAGGGATGGATCTTCCGTCGGTGCAACGCTGAGTGTTTCAATGTTGTAAGCACGCGCCGAGAAGAGACCGACGACGCGAGACAACGCACCCGGCTCATTCTCGAGTAAAACAGAAATAATGTGGCGCATTACAGATCCTCACTACCCAAGAGCATTTCAGTAATGCCCTTACCCGCTTGCACCATTGGCCAGACGTTTTCTTCCGGATCGGTTTGGAAGTCCATAAAGACTGTACGATCTTTCAAGCGAATTGCCTCTCTCAGCGCAGGCTCAACGTCTGCCTTGGTTTCAATCAGCATGCCGACGTGACCAAAGGCCTCAGCTAACTTCACAAAGTCAGGCAAAGAGTCCATGTACGAGCTGGAATAGCGGCGGTTGTAGGTCAACTCCTGCCACTGGCGCACCATACCTAAATACCGGTTATTGAGCGACACAATTTTGACGGGCGTGTTGTACTGCTTACAGGTTGACAGTTCTTGAATGCACATCTGAATCGACCCTTCGCCCGTGATCGTGAATACATCCTGATCAGGAAAGGCTTTTTTGATGCCCATAGCGTATGGCAAGCCAACACCCATGGTGCCAAGGCCGCCTGAATTAATCCAGCGACGCGGCTTATCGAACTTGTAAAACTGCGCTGCCCACATTTGATGCTGACCAACGTCAGAGCAAATAAAGGCATCGCCGCCGGTGAGTTCCCATAACTTTTCAACCACGTATTGGGGCTTCACAATCTGCGAATCACGGTCGTATTTCAGGCAATCTTTTTTGCGCCACTCGTTGATCTGCTCCCACCACTTCGCCAGGTGGGCGTTGTTTTTGAGTGGGCCGGCCGCTTTAATTTGGCTGGTCATCTCCACTAAAACTTCCTTCAGATTGCCAACGATGGGCACATCGACCTTAACGCGCTTTGCAATCACAGACGGATCAATATCAATGTGAATGATCTTGCGTGGGTGGCTCGCAAAGTGCTGCGTATTGCCAATCACGCGGTCATCAAAACGCGCGCCAATGGCAATCAATACATCCGAATGCTGCATGGCCATATTGGCTTCATAGGTACCGTGCATACCCAGCATGCCCACAAATTGGGGGCTGGTCCCTGGGAAACCACCAAGGCCCATTAAGGTGTTGGTGACTGGGTAGCCTAAGGCATCGGCAAAGGCTTTGAGCTCAGGCGCAGCATCCGACAAAATCACGCCGCCACCGGTGTAAATGAACGGACGCTCGGCTTCCAGCAATAAAGAAACCGCCTTGCGAATCTGACCGCTGTGGCCGCGCAAAACCGGGTTGTACGAACGCATGGTCAGCTCTTCGGGGTAAATGAATTGACCCTTGGTCGCTGAAATGTCCTTCGGAATATCGACCAGCACAGGGCCGGGTCTTCCGGTCTGCGCAATGTGAAAGGCTTTTTTTAGCGTGAGCGATAAATCATTGATGTCTTTCACCAAAAAATTGTGTTTGACGATGGGTCGCGTAATCCCCACCGTATCGGCTTCTTGGAATGCATCTTCACCAATCGCATAGGTCGGTACGTTACCCGTAATGATGACCATGGGAATGGAGTCGGTGTAGGCAGTTGCAATTCCAGTGACGGCATTCGTGACGCCAGGGCCGGAGGTTACTAATGCCACCCCTACTTTGCCTGTAGCGCGGGCATAGCCATCGGCAGCATGCACAGCCGCTTGCTCGTGGCGCACCAAAATGTGCTCAAACTTGTCTTGCTTGTAGATTTCATCGTAGATGAATAGAACTGCTCCACCAGGGTAACCCCACACAAACTCGACGCCTTCTGCATGCAGGGCATGGACGAGCATCTCGGCACCAATCATTTCGGGTCCGGTTTTGGTAGGAATTGGGGTGGAATCGGCCTTGGAGGCTAAAAATTCGGCGCTGCTGGTATTCATTGGTAAGGTCCTTTGCAATTTTCGGCAAAAAATTGTTTAGGCTGTTCTGTCCCGTGCTTATGGCCCGAGTTCGAACGGCGCTTGAACTGAATAAAAAACCGCTTCTTGGACGGCTCTCTAATCGGTGAACCTTTAATTGTAAAGCAATACCCTAAAATAGAAGCATTCTTCCTACACAAGGCCTTCCTGTTTTTGCATGGCATCCGCCCCCGAACTCGCTGATTTTCTCAGTAGCGTTGAAAAACGCGCATTCAAACAGGCTATTTACGCTGTGCGGGATGAGGACGCGGCATTGGACATCGTTCAGGACGCCATGATCAAACTGGCCGAAAAGTATGGGGATAAACCCAGCGCAGAACTGCCCTTGCTCTTTACCCGCATCCTTCAAAACCGCATCCACGACTGGTTTCGGCGCCAAAAGGTGCGTAATGCCTGGGTTACCCTATTTTCGAATATGGGTAAGAAATCGGATGAATCCGATGATTACGACCCCTTAGAGCACCTGCAGGCCGCCGATGACAGCCAAATTCACCAAGATGGTGCCCAAAAGTTGGAACAAAGCCAGCTTTTGCGTAGTCTAGAGGCTGAAATAGCAAAATTACCAGCACGTCAACGAGAAGCCTTCCTGATGCGTTATTGGGATGAGCTAAGCATTGCAGAAACGGCCCAAATCATGGGTTGCAGCGAAGGAAGTGTCAAAACCCATTGTTCCAGAGCAACTCAAACTTTAGCTAATGCATTGAAAATAAAAGGAATTTCATTATGAACCGTGACCAAGACCCCCAATTTGAGCAAGATCGGATTGGCAGTGCCGTGCGCGAATGCCTCGACGGCTCAACCGCACAATTACCCAGCCGTGTCACGGATCGCCTGTATCACGCACGCCTATCGGCAATGGCAGCGCGCAAGCCTGAATTCGTGCCGCAATTGCAGCAGCTATTGCGTCCACAACTCGCCATGAATCAGGGCGGTAGCAGCAGCCAGTCCTCCTCCAATTGGAGTCGATTAAGCTGGTTTGCGCCTTTTATTGTCCTGGCCTTGGGCTTATTGGCGATTGCCGAATGGCAGCAAGATGCACGCATCAACGATATTGCCGCAGTCGACATTGCCTTACTGTCGGATGACGTTCCACCCGACGCTTATATGGATAGCGGCTTTCTGGCATTCTTAAAACTCAGTAGCACTGCGAAGCGGGAACTGGAAGCAAGCAGCCTCGAAAAGGCTGAGGTTGCAGTTGACCCATCCTAACTGAGAACTGAAATAGATAACCATGCTGTCCACACACCTCCCGCACACTCAACCTGCGCTTGCTATAAAGCAAGGTGCATGGGCTGCGGGCATGGGCGCGTTTCTATTTGTCTTTAGCCTGCTAGCGATTAATCCCGCGGGCGAAGTAGCGGCGCAAACCAAACAGCCAGCTGCAGCCAACACCCCAAAACACAGCGGCAATTGGGATGACTTAAGCCTAGTACAACAAAAGATCTTGGCTCCACTCGAAGAAGATTGGAGCTACCTCTCCAAAGAGCGCCGGCAAAAGTGGATTCAGGTTGCCAATCTTTACCCCAAGATGAAGCGGGCCGATCAGGAACGCTTGCAGTCGCGCATGAACGAGTGGTCCAAACTATCGCAAAAAGATCGCCGCATCGCGCGCGACAATTACCTCAGCAGCTTGCGCTTCCCTGCGGAAGAAAAAGCCTCCGCATGGCAGGCCTATCAGCAACTCAGCCCAGAAGATAAGAAAAAATTGGCGGTCAAGGAAGACAATAAGAAAAAGCCAACCGCGGCCAGCTCGCCCACCCTGCAAAATCGCCCTAACCCTGCGCCTACCGTAACCCCGGCTGCTGCGCCCAATAAAGACGATGGCGCATGAGCCAAACCCCTTTGGATAGCGTTAGCAGTACCGTTGATACCCCGATGACTGCCTTACCGCCACCCGGCTTTTGGAAGCGCGTCTTCTGCATTCTCTACGAGCAACTGATTCTGTTGGGCGTAATTGCGCTGCTCTTCCTGTTACCCAATCTCGTACTGGGCATTGTGTTTGGAGTATCGCTTCCCAGCTGGTTAACGTTTTTCTATTTATACGCCGTGCTGGCTTTTTACTTTGTTTGGTACTGGACGCATACCGGCCAAACCTTGGCGATGCAAACCTGGCGCGTGAAGTTGGTAAACGTCTCTGGCGCCCGCCTCACCCGCAGGCAAGCCCTGTGGCGCTACGTCTACGGCTCGCTGTGGCTGGTGCCCTGCATCCTAATTCAAGCCAGCGCAGAACTACAAAAGTGGGGAATCATTGGCCTGCTCTTTGCAGTCTCCCTATTTCTCTGGCCACTCTCCATTTACTTGGACCCACGTCACCGCCAAAGCATTCCTGATCGGCTGGGCAAAACAAAGTTAATTACCTTGCCGAAGATGGAGAAACGAAAGTAAAGCGACTTCGTGCGATTCTTTACAAGTAGTCCTAGGCTTCCCGTAAACAGTCCATTGCAGTAGCTCTTTGGATCTTGCGTTGAAATTGGTAGCCTGCAATGGCGCAGGCAACGAGTCCAAATGCTACTCCCATCGCAATCGACGATGCAAAGGAATTGAATTCAATTTCAAGCACGAAATGCCCCAGCGCCCATGCAGCCATCGCAGCGGCAAATCCGCCTAAGAGGCCAGCCAATCCACCCACAATCGCTAATTCAAAACTCGCAATGGCAGCCAGCGTAGGGCTCGAAGCGCCGACTGCCTTGAGAAGCGCCGCATCCCGAAAGCGCTCGTCTTGCGTTGCAGAAATCGCCGCAAACAAAACCAAGATGGCTGCAGCAATCGTGAATGTAAACAAGAGACCCAAGGCGGCGCCTAAGCGATTCAATACATCTTGAATTTGTTGCAAGGAATTCGCTACATCCACTACGGTGATGTTTGGATAACGCTGGGTTAAGCGGAAGTCGAGCACTTCGGTGTTCGGTGGCTGGTAATACGCGGTAATCCAAGATTGCGGCAAGTCTTGCAAGAGCACTGGCGGCATGATCACAAAGAAATTCACGCGCATGGAGCCCCACTCCAATGTACGCAAGGAGGTGATTTCAGCGCTGACGGTCTCACCGGCAATCTCAAACGCCAATCGATCACCCAATTTCAATCCCAGAGTTTTAGCGATACCAGTCTCAACGGAGATTTGGGGTTCATTTTGTTTAAACCAGTTACCAGCAACTACTTGATTACCATCTGGCAAATCCATCGTGTAGGACAGATTAAATTCGCGATCCACTAAACGGCGAGCGTTGTCTTTAGTGTAATCGTTTGGCATCACCGGCCGATTATTGATTTCAATTAATCGCCCGCGCACCATCGGATACAAATCCGGTTTACCGAGCCCAGCTACTGCAAGGTCCTGCGTTAAGGCATCGCGCTGATCATTCTGAATATTGATCACAAAGCGGTTTGGTGCATCGACTGGCACATTGCCTTGCCAGGTTTTCAGTAAATCCTGTCGCAACAGCAAAATGATGAGGAGCGCCATCAAGGCAATTGCGAGCGCCGTGATTTGCATCACTGCAAAGGCAGGGCTACGCGCCTGCGCACGCAATGCAAAACGGCCTGCAAATCCAAGTCGGCTTAGTGCCCCACTCACTGAAGAACGCGCCAATAGCTTAAGAGCCGCCCATGACAATAATGCAAACACCGCAATCGCACCGCCAAAACTTAGCCCAACCCAACTAGCGAGTTTCCAGTCGCGCGCTGCCCACAGCAGCAAGACAGCAAAACTGAAGAGCCCCAATAAGGCAACCCAGCGCGCCGCAACTGGAACCCCGCTTAACTCACGACGGACCAAACGTACCGGTGAAATCTGCACCAAGGTAAGCAAGGGGGGTCCTGCAAAACCCAATAATAAAAACCAGGAGAGCAGCGCGCTCCACAGAACAGGCCATAAGGATGGCGGCGGTAAATCAGCCAACAATAAATTACCCAAGAACCACATCAGTCCATATTGAATCAGCCAACCCACTGCAATTCCAAATAGAGCAGCCACTAAACCCAACAAGGCCAGCGTTTTTAGTTGCTGGCGCAGGATCGTAGCTTGAGTGGCGCCAAGGCATTTCATGACCGCACACACATTGGCCTGTCGCACCACATAACGGCGCGCAGCCAAGGCAATCGCGACTGCAGAGACCATCGCAGTTAAGAGTGCAATCAAGGATAAAAACCGTTCGGCTCGATCGAGCGTTTTACGCATGACCGGCTGCCCCGTCTCCAAGGTTTCGATCCGCATGCCGCGCAGCTGACCGGCCTCGATCGCATTGACTACCCAATTTTGATAATCGGCAACGGCTGCATTGGATCCCGCAATCAGCAAGCGGTAAGTCACACGACTACCCAAGCCAAGCAACTCCGTCTTGGGCAAGTCATCTAAAGCGATCATGACCCGCGGGGCAAAGTTCATGAACGCGGCGCCGCGATCCAGTTCACGCAGCAAGACAGCATCGATACGCAGGCGTGCCTGCCCTAATGCAAGGGTATCGCCAATCTTGGCTTGCAAGACCTCAAGTAAAGCCGGATCAACCCAGGCATTACCGGGTGCTGGGCCATTACTGCTATTGACTTTCTCTTTGTCTGTCGGATTTGTGCTGCGGCTAATTTGCAGCTCCCCGCGCAAGGGATAGTCATTGCTCACGGATTTGAGTGACGATAACTTTCCTCGCTCACCTACCGTTGCCATGCTCGGAAAAACCACCGTTTGTGCAATCGATAGTTTGCGGTCCTTTGCTGCCTCTATAAAGCGTGCTGGAATGGGCTGATCGGCTGCAATCAAAAGGTCGGATGCCAACAATTGGCGGGCATCAAATTCGAATGCGCGTTGCATGCGGTCGGCTAAAAAGCCCACACTCGAGAGGGCTGCAACCGATAGGCTGAGTGCAATCCCAAGCCATAGCAGTTCAGGCGACTGCAGGTCTCGCCTAAACCACCGCCACGCCTGCTGAATCACAACTGGCTCAAATCCCCTGAACCTGTCCGCCATCCACGCGAATCACAGAGCCAGTAATGTAAGAGGCATTGGCGCTAGCCAAGAATGCAGCGGTATCGCCATACTCTTTTGGATCGCCATAGCGTCCAGCTGGTATTAATTTAATGCTCGCAGCGACCACCGCGTCGTAGGGCACATTCTCACGCTTGGCCCGTGCTTCATCCAATTGCCGTAGCCGATCCGTTGCAACCCGGCCCGGCATGATGACGTTCACCGTGACGCCCTCGCCTGCAACCTCAGCAGCCAAGGTTTTAGACCAAGCCAGTAAGGATGCGCGTAGGGTATTGGAGATCGCTAAGTTCTTAATCGGGGCAATCGCGCCCGATGTAGTACTCGTAATAACGCGGCCCCAACCCCGCTGACGCATACCGGGTAATACGCGATCGGTGATGGCAATGAGTGAAAGCACCATGTCATTAAAACTTTTTGCCCATAAGAGTGGATCTTGACCTGCTGCTGGAGATGGTGCGGGCCCGCCGGTATTGTTGATCAAAATATCAATCGGCCCAAAAGCAGCCTCTACCGCGGAAACGTGTGCGTCGATGACCGATAAATCCGATAGATCCCAATTAAGAGCCATTGCTTTGCCGCCGGCAGCTTCGATCATGGCCACGGTTTGCGCTAAACCCTCAGGATTGCGGCCTGTCACTGCAACGTTCACACCTTCATGGGCGAGTGCCACTGCCATTGCCTGACCTAATCCTCGGCTCGATGCCAAGACCAGTGCCGTCTTTCCTTTGATCCCTAAGTCCATGGTTCTTCCTTAAACAAAATGTCAATAATTAGATAGCACTGTAGCTTAAAAGTACAGATCCTACCCACGAGGCCAAGACCGCACTTTATTTGCGCGTAATTGGCTTCGGTAAATTAGCCGATGCCGCAAATAGATCGGCCTCTAACTGCTGGAGAATTTCAGCGAGAGCCTGTTGCTGCCCCAATACCAAGGTTTGCGGCAGGTTATTTGCCAAAGCTACGCGTTGCGTATAGCGCTTGGCCGTAATCAATGGAGTGGGTATATTGGGATTGGTCACCGTCAAAAAGAATTGCACAGACACCACCGCCTCTGGTTTTGCGCGGTAATCGCCATAGAGCTCATCAATGGTTGCTTGGAGTGTATAGAACGGGAAAAAGCTGGTGCCCTGCGCTACCGTAAGCCGAAAAATACCCGATTGATCCAGCCACTGCCGCGTTGCATTCGAAAACATACTGCTTGGCGTAGCAATATAGGCATTATAAAAGTCCTTATCGTAGCGTTGGTCGCCAAGACGATAAACCAATGACTTGGTATCAAATGGTGTGCTTACAGAGAATGACCCCATCTTTAACCACAGTGGCGATTGCATTTTCCGCGGAGAGCCAGTGCGTTCTGGTGCCACTAGCCAATTAGCGCTTTCAATTGAGGGCCGCGTTGGGGCGCATGCCGACAAGGAAAAACCGAATAAGAGTAGTAACACTACACCAGCAATGCGCTGCAAAAATGGATGTGTTTGGCTAGTCGATGGGTCTAAGGTCAGTAAGCTCATTTTTGAACTCCGGTCGAAGCAGCATTAGCTGGAAGTTGAATGCGGGCTGGCGGTTCGCCCCAAATTAAAGAGGATGGCGAGCGACTGGCAACGCGCATTAAATCATTGAGCTGCTCACTGGCCTGCTTGAGATTTTCAATGGTCGTTGCAGTGTCACCCTGGGCGCTGCTCAGCATTTGCCGCAATACCACTGAGCTAGCCACCAGCTCTTGCGTTAGTAACTCAAGCTCAGCATTACTCGTCACGCCATTCATTCTCGCAAGCAAGGTATTCAGTTCCTGCACAGACTGGGCTATTCCTTGACTACCTTTACCGTTCCCTGCTAATACGGTATTGAGATTGCTTACCAGTGAATCAAATTTGCGCTGGGTTTCTACCAAATTCAATGCACCTAAATTACTGACTACTTTTTGCAAGCCAGAGAAGATTTCATCGGCAGGACTGGGTATCGATGGAATAACGGGGTATTCTGGCTTCCAACTGAAGGACAAATCGGCATAGTCATGATCTTCATTATTAAAATCAAACTCAATGTAGTTCACGCCGGTAATGCCCATTGTTTTTACTCGGGCTCGCAGGTTAGCTGCGACGAGAATATTGATATCACCTAGGAGGTGTTTTGGATCTCCATTAATCAGCATACGCACAATCACATATTCTTTTCGCTTAGTCAGCGGGATTTCACTTTCGTAGATCTCACCAGTTAATCCAACGGAAATGACCTGCCCCACTTTGACGCCCCTAAAGCGTACCGACGCACCCTTATCTAAACCGGTAACCGATTGCTTAATATACGTTTCCACTTCAAAGGTTTTTTGAAAGATTTGCCCTGATCCAAAAACCAGAATCACGGCGATCAATGTACCTATGGCAGCCAATACAAATAAGCCAAGGCGAAAGTAATTGGGATTGGAGTTGCTCATACCGCTTCCTTGCTCATGATGCGATTAAAGAATTGATGCACACGTGGATCGGGACTTTGATCCCGCAATACTTTTGGATCCCCTTCTGCGATAATGCCTTTAGCACTTTTATCAAGCATGATCACCCGATTCGCAATCGAGTAAATACTAGCTAGCTCATGTGACACGATAACAAAGGTAATACCTAGGTTTTGGGATAAATCCAAAATGGTTCGGTCTAGATCGGCTGAGGTAATCGGATCAAGGCCGGCAGATGGCTCGTCTAAAAACAAAATCTTCGGATCAAGCGCCATCGCCCGGGCAATCGCAGCCCGCTTTTGCATCCCGCCGCTGATCTCGCTGGGCATGTATTGCTCATAAGGCAAGAGTCCAACCAGATCGAGTTTGCAACGGGCCAGTAAATTCATTTGCTCACGGTCGAGGGTGGTGTACTCCTCCATAAACAGCGTCACGTTTTCGAGTAAATTCATCGAACCAAACAAGGCGCCCTGCTGGTACATCACCCCAAAATGGGTCATGATTTTTTGACGATCTTCGCCATGCGCATCGGTAATATCCTGGCCTTCAATCAGTACGCTACCCGCAAGTGGCTCATATAAGCCAAAGAGGTTTTTCAATAGGCTGGACTTACCACAGCCTGAGCCGCCCAAAATCACAAAGATCTCGCCTTCATTCACCGAGAAATTGAGGTTTTGCAGCAACACATTTTGCCCATAACCTACGGAGAGATTGCGTACGTTGATAGCGGCCATCAGAAATCCGTCTTATACGAAATATAGGCAAACACGCCGTCCACCAAGACGATCATGACAATACTACTCACCACCGCACGCGTTGCTGAAATACCGACTGCCGCCGCGCCCGTTCCGGTTTGCATACCGCGCATGCAGCCTACCGCTGCAATCACGATGCCAAATAACACTGACTTCGTAAGACCCGAGAACACATCTTCCAGGTCCACGGTATTTAAAACGCCGTCGTAGAAATTAACCAGGGGTACGCCATAAGCCACCATCGTCAGCGAAGAAGCAAAGACGCTAACGATATCGGCATACAGGGTCAAGATCGGAGCCACTAAGATTCCAGCAAGCACCCGCGGCACCACCAAGAAGCGCACTGGGCTGAGGCCCCCGGTCACCAAAGCATCGACCTCGCTATTGACGGTCATGGTGCCAATTTCGGCGGCAAAGGCCGCAGAGGAACGTCCTGCCAACAAAATGGCAGTAATTAGCGGCCCCAGTTCCCGAAAGATGCCCAAAGCAACAATCGGACCGACAAATGAAATGGCGCCAAACTTTTGCATGCCAATCGCTGACTGAAACGACAAAATCACGCCAATCAGAAAAGCCACTAAACCGACAATCGGCAAAGCAGCGACGCCCGCCTGATATGCGGCATTGACAAAATCACCCCAGCGCACTTGGCGGGGATGCAACAAAGCCCAAACTAAATCGGCAGTCACATGGCCAGCAAAGGCAATGATCGAAGCCACGTCTTGAAAGAAGAGGCTGCTCGTACGACCCACGGAAACCACAAAGCCCTCTTTTGGTTTGGGTGTCGCCACAGGGAACAACTTACCGATGGGATCAAACTGTTGCAGCAAGGGCAAATAGCGCTTATCAAGTCCTGTTAGGGCAAGCGTACTCCTGCTGTTTTGTTGATTGGCCTGTAAGTCAATCAAAAATGCGACGCCAGCACCATCTAGGTACTCCACTTGGGATGCGTCAACACTGAGCATCTTTTGGCCAGGCGACTGCCCAAGCCAAGCATCCTGATTCTGGCGAGCAACTGTCCAATTGCCACCCAAGGTATACACATCAATTCTGCCCCGCAGCACTAATTGCGCATGCGTACCATCCATGACCTTCCAGTCAAATGGAGCTCGAAGTGGCGTGCTGATTGTCATTCAGAGACTATAAGGGATTTACGTGAAAGTACAAAAAAAGGCCTAGCGGGTAGCTAGGCCTTAGTGCATATACTGGTGCGGCTGGCAGGAATTGAACCCACGACCCCTTGGTTCGTAGCCAAGTACTCTATCCAACTGAGCTACAGCCGCAACAGCCATAATTATGCCATGGAAGAAAAGAACTACATTACGCCGGCCGGACACGAGCGTCTTAGAGCGGAACTTTTACAGCTTTTGGACGTGGAGCGCCCTAAAATCGTCGAGATTGTCCACTGGGCCGCTTCCAATGGTGACCGCTCTGAAAATGGCGACTACATCTATGGCAAGAAACGTTTGCGTGAGATCGATCGGCGGATTCGTTTTTTAAATAAGCGGCTTGAGTTTGCGGTGCTTGTCGATAATGCCGCCCGAGTATCCGGTGAACAGGATGCCGATCAGGTCTTTTTTGGAGCGACGGTGACTTACTGCCCTACCAGCGGATCTGATCACGGGAAAGAAGAAGCCATCACCATCGTTGGGGTTGATGAGGTTGATTTAGATCGGGGGTATGTCAGCTGGGTATCACCCATTGCCAAGGCCCTAATTAAAGCGCGGATTGGGGATTGTGTACGCATTCAAACACCAACAGGGTCAACGGAGATTGAGGTCTTGGACGTGCAATACCGCTAAGTACGGGTCCGCACAACGCGCATCACGTCCGGGTTATTGCGCAAACTCCGCATCACTTTCGATAGATGCAAACGATCAGCCACTTGCAAAGTAAAGCGAATGACGACAGCATCTTCTTTATACCGATCTTCCATCGACACATTCATGATGTTGCAATCAGCCGAGGTAATACTGCTCGCAACCCGAGCCAATACGCCCTTGCCTTGGTGGGTATCGACTGCTAAGTTCACCTCAAATTCGCGGTGAATGTCTTTGCTCCACTCCACCTCAACCCATTTATCACTGTCTTTGGACAGCATGCGCAGCGCCGTCTGGCAATCGTTCACATGAATCTGCAGGCCCTCGCCTTTACCCAAATATCCAATAATGGCATCGCCTGGAATGGGGTGGCAACAACTCTGAAAGCTAGTTGACATGCCCTCTCGGCCATCGACTAAGATCGCCTGCTTCTGATGTGAATGCGTTTCGTGGTGTACCGCCCAATCACCCGAACCCAAACGCATCTGCTCATCACCGCCCTCTTCCTCTAGCAGGATTTTCAAGCGTATGGCGAGCTCTTGATGCGAACGGCGACCTAAGGCAATATTGACGCACGCCTCTTCGCGGGTCTTATCGCCAGTCCAGTGCAATAACTTCTCCCAGATGATGCTCGATAAAAGTCCAGCATCAACCCCTTGCTGACGTAAGGCATTGGCTAACAAGCGCTCGCCCAGCTGCAAAGATTCGCCGTAATGTTTAGTCTTTAGCGAATGGCGAATCGATGCCCTGGCCTTACCGGTGCGCACAAAGGCCAGCCAACCTGGGTTGGGCTGGTTGTTGGTGGAAGTGACCACCTCGACAATATCGCCGTTTTTTAATTCGCTGCGCAGTGGCAGCTGCATATTGTTAATCTTGACCGCAACGCAAGAGTTACCAATATCGCTGTGAACGGAGTAAGCAAAATCAAGCGCCGTCGCGCCCCGCGGCAAGGCCCGAATTTGCCCTTTTGGGGTAAATACATACACCGCATCGGGAAACAGATCGATCTTGACGTGCTCTAAAAACTCTTGCGAATCGCCGCTGCTATCCTGAATATCAATCAAGGACTGCAACCACTGGTGCGCCCGATTTTGCACTTCACTCATTTCAGGAGAGCCTTCTTTATAGGCCCAGTGGGCTGCTACACCAGCCTCTGCTACAGCATGCATATCACCCGTGCGAATCTGAAACTCCACCGGCACACCCGATGGGCCTACTAAAGTGGTATGCAAGGATTGGTAGCCATTGAGTTTGGGAATCGAAATGTAGTCTTTAAACTTGCCTGGCATGGGTTTATACAAAGCATGCAACACACCCAATGCGCGGTAACACGCATCAATCGACTGAACCGTGACGCGAAAGCCGTAGACATCCAGTACCTGGGAAAAACTCACGTGCTTGTGACGCATCTTCATGTAAATTGAAAACAGGGTTTTTTCTCGGCCCTGCAGATCCACCTCAATACCCACCTTGGCAAAGCTCATGCGCGTGGTTTGCAGAATCTTCTCAACCATCTCTTTGCGATTGCCACGGGCACGCTTGACTGCGTCCTCAATTACCCGAAAGCGCATTGGCATCGAGTAGCGGAAACTCAAATCCTGAAGCTCGCGGTAAATGACGTTTAATCCCAAGCGATGCGCAATGGGCGCATAAATCTCGAGGGTCTCTGAAGCAACCCGGCGGCGCTTTTCAATTGGAACCGCATCCAGGGTTTGCATGTTGTGGGTACGGTCTGCAAGCTTCACCAAAATCACCCGTACATCGCGTGCCATCGCCATAAACATCTTACGAAAGCTCTCGGCCTGCGCCTCTGCATGACTCTGAAACTCAAGCTTATCGAGCTTGGTTAAGCCCTCAACCAATTCAGCAACCTTGGGACCAAACTGCGCAACTAAATCATCTTGAGTACAGCCGGTATCTTCAATCACATCGTGTAAAAGTGCCGCCATGATCGATGGTGCATCCAAACGCCAGCTGGCGCACAATTCTGCAACCGCAACGGGGTGGGTAATGTAGGGCTCGCCACTTTGACGGTATTGCCCTAAGTGCGCCGAATCAGAAAACTGAAAGGCTTTTTTGACTAAGGCAATTTCATCTGGCTTAAGGTAATGGAGCTTTGCAGTTAATGCGCCAATGGATACGACTTGCTGCTTGGGTGGCACGATTGGCTGAGACGTTGGACCAAACAAATGCCGACTGGATTGAGCCAAGAGCGATTCAAGAACGGCTGAGCCACTTAAGGAGCTACTCGGAGATGCGCCAAAGAGACCTGGCTCTAAGGTCTTTGAAGAATGGATGCTAGCGCTAGTAAGGGCTTCGCTGGGCGAGCGTACCCCAGTGGATCCCGATGTGGTCAGCGGCTGCGCCACAACGGGCCTCTCAATTAAAGAGGGACTTTGGTCAGCATATCCCGATCGGTGACGCCGGCAGCGACTTCACGTAAAGCCACTACAGTTGCTTTGTCTTTAGCATCGACCCGGGGGGCATGACCTTGAACCAGCTGGCGCGCACGGTAGGTGGCAGCCAATACCAGCTCAAATCGGTTTGGAATGGTTTTGAGGCAATCTTCTACAGTAATACGAGCCATGTGCTACTCACTTTAAATGGGGATCAATACCCATAGGATAACTGATTAAACCCCAAGGCGCCTTAAAAGAGCGGGGTTGCGGGCCATCATCGGCCCAGATCGTAGGCGACTGGTAGCGATGATTTGCTGCAAATCGAGCAAGGCCTGCTCAAAAACATCATTGATCACAATGAAATTAGCCTCTGCCGCATGCTGGAGCTCGACGTGGGCAGCAGCCAAACGGCGCTGAATGGTGACCTCGTCATCCTGCCCACGCTTACGCAGGCGCTGCTCTAAGGCATCAATTGATGGCGGAAAAATAAAGATCCACTGGGCCGAGGGAATCAGCTGCCGAATTTGCTGCGCGCCCTGCCAGTCGATTTCTAAAATGACATCGTTCCCGGCCTGCATTTGCAGCTCAATCCACGAGCGCGAGGTGCCATAAAAATGGCCATGGACTTCTGCCCACTCTAAAAAGTCACCACTGGAGCGCTGCGCATTGAATGCATCATTACTGACAAAACGGTAGTCTTTGCCCTCGACCTCGCCGCTGCGGGGTTGGCGTGTCGTTGTCGATAAGGATAGTTTTAGACCGGTATCGGCTTGCAGCAAGGCCTGCACCAAGGATGATTTACCAGCGCCGGAGGGCGCGACAATCATCAGCATGCTGCCTTGGTAGGTTTGGGGAGATAGAGTCATCGGCTTATTCTAAATTCTGCACTTGCTCGCGCATTTGTTCAATCAGGAGCTTGAGCTCTACCGCAGCCGCAGTGCATTCATCGGATACCGACTTCGAACTCAGAGTATTGGCCTCCCGATTGAGTTCTTGCATCAAGAAGTCCAAACGCTTGCCAACTGGTCCTTTGCCTTTCAGCGCAGTCGCAACCGCTTGCAGATGCGTCTTTAAGCGCGCAAATTCCTCAGCAACATCAATTTTGACGGCATACAGCACCACTTCCTGCCGAATGCGATCAAGAACTTCAGCTGGAACGGCGCCATTATTGAGGGAGGTTTGGCTTGCCAGGGATTCCGCCAAACGGGCGCTGAGTTTGTCTTGGTATTGCTGAACGTATTCAGGGATGCGCGGCTCCAGGCTCGCGATAATGGCCTGCATTTGCTGGGTAATGGCATGCAATACCCCCACTAAAGCGGCGCCTTCTGCAGCGCGACTGGCCATCAGGGCATCAAGAGCTGCCTTTGCGGCCTCAGCGGTTGCGCCAATCCAACCTTCTTCTTCGCCTCTAGGCTCGTTTACCACCCCTGGCCAGCGCAAGACGTCAGCCATACGCAGCTCACCCGCTTGTGGAAATGTGTTCAGTACCTCGGCTTGGAGTGCCTTCAAGGCAGCTAGGCGCTCTTGATTGAGGGTGCTGGTTGCTTTGGATGGCGCAACCGTGCTGGAATGGGCATTAATGCGCCATGCCGCCCGAAACTCCACCTTGCCGCGGGCCAAGGCCTGGGTAGCCATATCGCGCAGCAGGGGCTCAGCTCCCCGGCACTCATCTGGCAAGCGAAAGCCCAAATCCAGAAAGCGGCTGTTGACCGCCCGGCATTCGACCTGCAAATCCGCAACTACCCCTGCGCCCAGGGAAACGGGGCGGGATGCACTGCCATAACCCGTCATGCTCGATATCATGTGAACATTGTAAATTGCCTTTCCCCCTAATTAGGATCAAATTCACCATGAGCACA
>JBIJAC010000036.1:0-21166 GCA_044345935.1 Polynucleobacter sp.
TTGCTTAGTTAGTAACCAATTTGCACTTGGACTGGGCCAATGGCAAGGTTGCATCCTTCGCAGCAATGACTTTAATCACTTTAGCGACATCGTTTGGATTTTTGGATTCATTTGGCTTTTTGACTTCCAACAAATACATGTCATGCTCAAACTTTCCATCTGCACGAATTTTGCCCCTAAAGAGACCATCGTTTATTTCAACTGCTTTCATTTGCTTCATCACCGCATCGGAGTTATCCGTCTTAGCTGCATCAATCGCCTTTAGGTACTGCAGGGTAGCAGAATAAACACCCGCCTGAGGAGACGTTGGAGCCTTACCTTTAAACTCTTTCATGAAGCGCTCAGCAAATTTCCGGTTGGCATCACTGTGATCCCAATACCACCCTTCGGTAAACGTCATGCCCGAGGTTTGCTTTAGGCCCAAGGCTTGAATATCACTCGTAAACATTAGGAGGGGAACGACGGTTTGTTTCGAATTCATGATGCCAAGCTCGGCTGCCTGCTTAACCGATCCAATCGTATCGCCGCCGGCATTAGCCAAGCCAATGACTTCTGCCTTGGAAGCTTGTGCTTGCGCCATAAAAGACGAAAAGTCTTGGGTATTAATGGGGTGCTTTACGCTACCCAGAACCTTACCGCCATTCGCCACGACAACCTCAGTGGTATCGCGCTCTAAGGTATGGCCAAAGGCGTAGTCAGCTGTGACAAAGAACCAGGTTTTTTTGCCTGAGTCAACCACTGCCTTACCGGTACCGCGTGATAAAGCATAGGTGTCATACACGTAATGCACGTTGTATGGGGTGCATTTTTCATTGGTAATTTGCAGGGAAGCTGCGCCCGTAACAATCGATACCTTCTTGAATTGCTCTGCTACTTCCATTGCCGCTAAGGCGGATGCAGTAGAAACGTTACCCACGATCATATCGACCTTATCCCGCTCAAACATTTCACGGGCTTTCGAGCTTGCTAAATCGGCTTTTGACTGGGTATCAGCTGACGTAATCACAATCTTCTTGCCCAGTACCTGTCCGCCGAAATCCCTCGCTGCCATTTGTGCAGCCAATACCGCGCCAGGACCTTCAATCGCTGAATAAATACCAGATAAGTCGGTTAAGACGCCAATGCGTACCTCGTTGTCCGAGACAGTTTGGGCGTGAGCCGGCATCGCCGCTGCTAAAAAACAGGATGCAGCCAATGTTGCAATTGCAGTTTTTTTCATTTGAACTTCTCCTTTTGAACTTATTTTTTTACTAAACACCCAACAATGTCTTGAGCTCTTCCTGACTCGCGTCCAGTTGATTTCTCTCGACAATTTTTACAACTTGACCATGCTCAATGACATAGTTTCTGTCAGCAAGCCTGGAAGCAAATCGAAAATTCTGCTCTACGAGGACAATGGTGAAGCCACGCTCTTTCAGGGCCCGCACCACTTCGGCTAGCTTTTGCACAATCACGGGCGCCAGCCCCTCTGTGATTTCATCTAATAACAGCAGGTTTGCACCCGTTCGTAAAATGCGCGCAATGGCCAGCATTTGCTGCTCGCCACCTGAGAGTTTGCCGCCTGGACTAGCGCGGCGCTCATATAAATTCGGAAACATGTGGTAAATCTCATCCACCGACATGGCCATGCCATCCCCAACTTTAGGTGGCAATAAAAAATTCTGCTCGCAGGTAAGGCTTGTAAATATGCCGCGCTCTTCAGGACAGTATCCGATGCCTAATTTAGCGACCTGGTAAGTCGGCATCCCGATTACCTCTTGGCCACTGACTTTAATTGAGCCAGTTCGGCTACTCACCAAACCCAAGATGGATCGCAAGGTAGTGGTTCGGCCGGCCCCATTTCGACCTAAAAAACAAACTACCTCCCCTTTTTCAACGGTCACATTGATCCCGTGAAGTACATGCGACTCGCCGTACCATGCATTGAGATCCTGAATTTCTAGGGCTGGGGTAGTCATCTTGAATTAATGGCCCTGTAATTCGGTATCTACGGTGCCCATATAGGCTTCCATCACGAGTGGATTTTGAGATACCACCTCGTACGAACCTTCAGCAATAATCTCGCCCCGTTGCAAAACCGAGATCGTGGTTGCAATATTGGCGACCACTTTCATATTGTGCTCGACCATTAAGACCGTTCTGCCAGCCGATACCCGCTTAATCAAATCCGTAACCAAGCTGACATCCTCGTGACCCATTCCTTGGGTTGGCTCATCCAATAGCATTAGCTCTGGATTCATTGCCACCGTTGCCGCAATTTCGAGAGCCCGCTTGCGCCCATACGGCAGATTGACCGCCAATTCATCGGCATATGCCTCCAAGCCAACCTGTTTGAGCGCCTCCATCGCCCTTGCATTAAGAACATCAAGTGATTTTTCACTTTTCCAAAAATAGAAGGATGTACCCAGCTCTTGTTGCAGGCCAATGCGTACATTTTCGAGCGCAGTCATGTGGGGAAAAACCGCCGATATTTGAAACGACCGAATGATGCCGCGCTTGGCAATCTGCGCTGGCTTTTCCTTTGTTATGTCGAGCCCATTGAACTTGATATGCCCTGCAGTCGGCTCCAAAAATTTCGTCAATAAATTAAAGCAGGTCGTTTTACCAGCCCCATTAGGCCCAATTAAGGCATGGATGGTTCCACGCTGAACCCGAAGGTTAACGTTACTCACCGCCGTAAATCCACCAAAAGATTTCGTCAGACTTTCCGTCTTTAAAATGCAATCGTCTGCAAGCACAGTAAAAATACCCGAATTTATATAGGTTATTGAGGATAGCGGATCTATTCCATTTATTTGCATAGCGAAAACCCTAATCCATAAATGGATCGTGGATTTATGATTTAACAAATTTCTGTAAATTCCTACTATTACAATGGGATATGAACTTTTCCCTCGCCCCTGAGTTAATTGCCCTACAAGAAAAAACGCGCCAATTCATTCATGAAACGGTCATTCCGTTCGAAGGTGACCCGCGTGAAACCCAGCATGGGCCAACCCCAGAGTTCCGGCAAGAGCTTATTGGCTTAGCTAAAAAAGCGGGTTTATTGACTCCCCACGCATCCAAAAAGCATGGCGGTCTTGGCCTAAGTCACGTTGAAAAAGCCGTAGTGTTTGAGGAGGCCGGATATTCGCGCCTAGGCCCCATTGCAATGAATATTCATGCTCCAGATGAAGGCAATATTCATTTAATGGAACACGTGGCCAATGCGGCCCAACAGAAACGCTGGCTCATTCCCCAGGTAGAAGGAAAATTACGTTCGTGTTTTGCGATGACAGAACCCTCGCCTGGCGCAGGCTCAGATCCGTCGATGCTATTAACGACCGCAGTACGGGATGGCGCTGACTACGTTCTCAATGGGCGCAAATGGTTTATTACTGGCGCCGATGGCGCTGACTACGTCATCATTATGGCGCGCACTGAGGATGATCAAGCCACTATGTTCTTGGCAGACATGAATAGTCCAGGCATCAGCATTGAACGCAATATGGATGCAATGGATCAGTGCTTCACTGGTGGCCATGGTGTGTTGCGCTTTGACCAACTGCGCATTCCGGCCGATCAGATTTTAGGTGAACTCGGGCAAGGCTTTCGCTATGCCCAAATTCGACTTGCGCCAGCACGGCTCACCCACTGCATGCGTTGGCTCGGGCAAGCGCGTCGAGCCCACGATATCGCCTTAGCGTATGCACAAAAACGCCAAGCATTTGGAAAGCGGCTGGGGGATCATGAAGGCATTGGATTTATGCTGGCCGATAACGATATGGATCTGCAAACCGCTCGGTTGCATATTTTGCATACCGCTTGGTTATTGGATCAAGGCAATAAATGCAATTACGAGTCAAGCCGCGCGAAGGTCATCTGCTCTGAAGCAGAGTGGCGCGTCGTTGACCGGTGCGTGCAAATCTTAGGCGGGCAAGGCGTAACTGGAGAGACCGCAGTGATGCGAATCTTTACAGACATGCGTGGCTTTCGAATTTACGATGGTCCGAGCGAAGTCCACCGCTGGAGCATGGCTAGAAAAATATTGGATCAGAAGCAATGAGTGCATTGCCGATTGACCGCTTTCGCTTGAATGGTTCGTTGGCAGTAGTCACTGGGGCATCCAGCGGCATTGGGCGTCATTGCAGCATGATGTTGGCTGGGATGGGCGCAAGTATTGCGCTGGGTGCAAGGCGAATCGATCAACTCCAACATACCGTAACCGAGATAACACAAGGTGGTGGCAAGGCACACGCATTTCCCCTCGATGTAACCAGCGCCAATAGCGTCAAGGCATTTTTCGATGCTGTAGCTACTCTGGGTAACCCAAGCATACTAATCAACAACGCAGGAACATCGATTAGCAAACCCCTGTTAGAACAAAGCGAATCCGATTGGGATCTCGTGATGAATACCAACTTAAAGGGTGCTTGGTTGGTAGCCACTGAGGCAGCGCGGCGGATGATGGCAGCCAAGCAAGGTGGTTCGATTATTAATATCGCCTCCATCTTAGGTGAACGTCAAATTAATGGCGTTGCGCCCTATGCGATCTCTAAAGCGGGTGTTATACAAACAACTAAAACTATGGCGCTTGAATTAGCGCGATACAACATTCGAGTAAACGCAATACTGCCTGGGTATGTCATCACTGATTTAAATCGTGACTTCTTGAATAGCGAGCTTGGTGAAAAGCTCCGAATGCGCATACCCAGCCGTCGCTTTAGCGAACTCACCGATTTAGATGGCCCAATTCTATTGCTAGCCTCGGATGCTGGCAAAGCAATGTCCGGGAGCGCTATTGCGATTGACGGCGGCCATCTCGTCAGCTCACTCTAGCGCAAGCATGAATCAATCCATCGATACTATTGCATTAACGCGTTACTTCAAACAGATTGGACTAAATGCTGACTCGCTTCAGATAGAGGCGCTAGTCGGGGGGCAATCAAACCCCACATTTAAGCTAAGCACTGGCACAAACCACTACGTTCTACGAAAAAAGCCAGCTGGCAAGCTGATGCCTTCCGCACATGCCATTGATCGAGAATATCGGGTTATGGCAGCCCTCGCCCAAACCGACGTTCCAGTTCCGCGGATGCTCGCTTATTGTGAGGATGAATCCATCATCGGCACTCCGTTTTTCCTGATGTCTTATCTAGATGGGCGTACCTTTAACGACCAATCTCTTCCGGATCTTGAGCCAGTAGATCGAGCAGCCATTTATGCTGAAATGAATCGCATCCTTGCAGCCATTCATAGGGTTGACTATAAGGCCCTGGGCTTAGAGAGCTTTGGCAAGCCTGGAAATTATTTTGCACGGCAAGTAGGTCGGTGGTCACGGCAAGTGCAAGAGTCTACTATTCCGATTCCGCCAGCCCTCAGCACATTAATTGAATGGCTGCCCCACCATATTCCGATTGATGATGAAACAACTCTGGTGCATGGTGATTTTCGGTTGGATAACATGATCTTTGATCGCCATGAAAATAAAGTGATTGGTGTCTTAGACTGGGAACTTTCTACCTTAGGTCACCCGATCGCAGATTTTTCATACCAGTGCATGGCTTGGCGGATTCCACCATCGCTTTGGCGCGGCATTCATGGCTTGGATTTAGTCCGCTTAGGCATTCCATCGGAAGCAGAGTACATCAGCATGTATGAATCCAATTCAGGCCGAATAGTCAAAGCGAATTGGAATTTTTATATGGCATACAATTTTTTTCGGATAGCGGCCATCTTGCATGGGGTGGCTCAACGGGCGGCTGACGGCAATGCCAGCGCTACAGACGCAGCTGAAAATGGAAAAAAATCGGGGCTATTGGCGGAAATTGGGTTGTCTTGCGCTGGGATTGGCTAACGCAACAAATCCGCTAGGCTGTCCCGCATGGCTTGCGCCAAAGATGTTCCAGCGCAAACCGTATCTGCAAGGCCATGAACCTGAGGCAAGATCGCCTGAGTATAAAAAGTAGCGCTGGCTATTTTTTGCAAAGCAAATGCATTGCTTGTATCGGTTTGCAAGATCCCCTCCGATACGAATGCTGCTTTGGCCATCAGCCAGCCACCACAAACAAACCCAAAACACTGTAAGAGTGGATATGCCCCAGCGAAGGTCGCTTGGGGATTTGTCGCGTGCTCATGTAGCACCCAATCCAGGGCTTTGCTAAGGGATTGCACTGCTTTTTGTAAATCGGTAGCAATTTGTTGAAGTTGAATACTGGAGGATGAACTCAAATCCGTAGCGCAGGCCTGTATTTCAGCAAGAAGACGGCGCGCCTCAGCGCCCTCATCCCGAATAATCTTGCGACCCAATAAGTCAATAGCCTGAATGCCGGTTGTGCCCTCATAGATCGAAGTTATCCGTGCATCTCGCAGGTATTGAGCGGCGCCTGTTTCTTCAATGTAACCCATGCCGCCATGAACCTGAATACCTAAGGAGGCAATTTCGATGGCTTGTTCTGTACACCAGGCCTTCACGATCGGCGTTAATAAATCCACACGCAACTGACTCGCTTGACTTATCGCCATGTCAGGGTGCTTTTGTGCAAAATCGGATTGTGCAGCAGCGAGGTAAGTCAAAGCACGCATCGCCTCCGTCTGGGTCTTCATTCGCATGAGCATGCGCTGCACATCGGCGTGGTGCACAATCGGCAACTTTTCAGATCGACCTGCGATTCTGCCTTGTACTCGCTCTTTTGCATAATGGGCTGCGTGTTGATACGCCCGCTCTGCAATGGCAACGCCCTCAAGACCCACTGCTAGGCGAGCGTTATTCATCATCGTAAACATATACTCTAGGCCGCGATTTGCCTCACCCACTAAATACCCGATCGCTCCGGTCTTTTCACCAAATGCCATGACAGCGGTTGGACTGGCATGTATTCCTAATTTATGTTCAATCGAGAGGCAGCGGACATCGTTACGAGCACCCAAACTGCCATCCTGATTTATCAACCATTTCGGCACAATAAATAAAGAAATTCCCTTTACCCCTGGTGGCGCATCTGGCAGACGCGCTAATACCAAGTGAATGATATTTTCCGTAAAGTCATGCTCGCCATAGGTGATGTAGATCTTTGTGCCGATAATTCGAAAGTGATCGCCCTCAGGCACTGCCTTTGTACTAACCGCCGACAAATCAGAGCCTGCTGATGGTTCAGTAAGGTTCATGGTTCCAGCCCACTGCCCTGAAATGAGGGGAGGCAAGTAAATTGCTTGCTGCTCGGGCGTTGCATGGTGCTCAATTGCTTCAATCGCACCAGCAGTCAGCATTGGGCAAAGCATAAAAGCCATATTTGCTGAATGCCACATCTCATTGACTGGGGTAGCTAAGCTCAGTGGCAATCCTTGGCCACCAAAATCCGCATTGGCTGCCAGTGACATCCAACCGGCTTCACTGTATTGCTGATATGCCTGCTTAAATCCCTCGGGCGTTTGTACAGCGCCCTCCTGATAAACACACCCAGCTTGATCACCGCTCCAATTTAGGGGGCTTAATACCTGACTGGCAAATTTATCGGCCTCATCCAGAATGGTATTCACTAAATCTTCGCTGACATCCTCATATCCAGGTAAGTTGGCTATAACCGACATTGGTGTGAGGTGATGCAATACAAATTGCATGTCATCGAGGGGAGCGTGGTAATCGATTGGCATTATTAAACGTCAATCGCCGTTACTGAACCAGCGCGTTTGCGTAACTCAAATTTTTGTATTTTTCCTGTCGCTGTTTTAGGAATTTCACCAAACACAACGGCACGGGGGACTTTAAAGCGCGCTAGGTGCTTTTTACAATGCTCTTGGATATCGTGTTGTGTTGCGACGGCATTTTGCTTTAATTCTATAAAGGCGCATGGGGATTCACCCCATTTTGGATCGGGCATTGCTACTACCGCAGCAGCCAATACTGATGGATGGCGATACAACACATCCTCAACCTCAATACTAGATATGTTTTCACCACCGGAAATGATGATGTCTTTGCTGCGATCCTTGATCTTAATGTAGCCATCCGGATTCATTACTGCCAAGTCGCCAGAATGAAACCAGCCGCCTGCAAATGCCTCGAGGGTTGCCTTGGCATTCTTGAGGTAACCCTTCATCGCAATATTGCCTTTGAACATGATTTCGCCCATCGTTTCACCATCTGCAGGTACGGGCTGCATGGTTGCAGGGTCCATGACGGCAACCGCTTGCTGCAAGTGGTACTGCACACCCTGCCTTGCATTCAATCGGGCACGCTCGCCAATATCCATGGCCGACCATTCCGCATGCTGCACGCATACCGCAGCAGGTCCATATGTTTCAGTTAAGCCGTATACATGGGTAAGATCAAAACCCAACTGCTCCATTCCCTCTATCATGGCTGCAGGGGGTGCCGCTCCCGCTACCATGGCGCTCACTTTATGGTGTATGCCTTGCTTTTGCGCATCGGGGGCATTAATCAGCATATTGTGTACGATGGGGGCGCCACAATAATGGCTGACACGGTGTTCGCGTATGGCATCAAAAATAGCGTGGGCCTCCACTTTACGAAGGCACACATTAACTCCCGCTCGCGCAGCAACCGACCACGGAAAACACCAGCCATTGCAATGAAACAAAGGCAATACCCATAAATAAACCGGATGCCGTGGCATATCCCATTCCAGAATGTTCGAGATCGCATTGGTGTAAGCGCCACGATGGGAATAGACCACGCCTTTGGGATCGCCGGTAGTGCCCGATGTGTAATTGAGGCAGATTGAATCCCACTCATCCTCAGGTAATGCGTATTGAAAATGCGGGTCACCATTTGCAATAAAGTGTTCGTACTCAATCGAGCCGATTGGCTTTGCTACCCCTAAATACAGGGAATCGCTTACGTCAATCACATAAGGTTTTGCTTGTTTTCTTTCCGCAAGAATAGTTAATGCTCCTTGCATCACCGCAGAAAACTCCGGATCAATTAAGACTACCTTTGCCTCACTGTGCTCCAGCATAAAGGCAATTGCAGTTGCATCAAGGCGAGTGTTCAGTGCACACAGTACTGCCCCCGTCATGGGTACTGCAAAGTGTGCCTCAACCATGGCTGGAATATTTGGCAACATCACCGCTACCGTATCGAATTTTTTTATCCCGAATTGATGCAATGCAGAGGCAAATTGACAGCAGCGCTCATAGGTCTGCAGCCAGGTACGCCGAATCGAACCGTGAATAACCGCCGTATGGTTTGGATAAACCCGCGCAGAACGCTCTATAAATGTCAGCGGCGTTTGCGCAACGTGGTTTGCAGGATTTTTATCAAGCCCATGTGAATAAATGGAATTTTTCATCTGTACATTTTTTTAGAGGCGTATCTTGAGCCACTATATTGGCATATTTAAGATCCAAGGGAGTTATAAAGCATCATTCAAGAAGCGACTTTACTGCCTTGTTTTAACCGAATGTGGAGTAAATCCCTTAGATTTCATTGAGTTGTTGACACTATTAGACTAAAAATGCTAAGTTACGGGTCGTTTGGTCGAAAACCAAAGCGCATTTTTTACAAATACACATGCGATATATGCAGTGAATAACTCAGTACCAATATATGAAATCACCAACAGAAAACCCCGTGGATGCAAAGGTCGCAACTGAAGCCCCCGCAGAGCTGCCTAAAAAGCCAAGCAAGTCGAGCTCCAGGCAAAAATTGATTCCGGTCGAGGACCTCGATCCCGATGCACCCCGCTCCGTATTTCAGGAACGCAATTGGAATAAAGAACTCAAGCAGCATTAAGGCTGTTTGCGGTTTATGGCTGACCGCTGCGGTCATGCCAAATACGACGCTTATCCTCACGCAACAGGGTAGGCGTATTTTTTTGTCCAGGTGTTTTTCCGAAGCGCCACAACTGGGCGCCCGTATTCGGGGTTTGTAAAAACGGAATCCCTAAATCCTGGTAACGGGCTCGCACCGTTGGGTGTGGATGGTTATAGCGATTGCGATATCCATTTTGTGCAAAGGCCCAATCCGGATTGATCGTCTTTAGTAAGTCCAATGAGGATGATGTTTTGCTACCGTGGTGCGGCGCCATGAATACGATGCTGCGCCCTTGCCTTGGAATGGGTTGATGGCGTAAACGCACTACTAGCGCCGCCTCCGCATCGCGCTCCGCATCCCCAGTCAGCCAAAAAGAAGTACTGCGATTGCGCACCTCGAGCACGCAACTCATTTCATTGGGTTTACCGCCATAGTGGCTCGCATCAAAATTCATCTCCTGGTGCGGATGCCAGACTAAAAAGTCGACCCCATCCCAACGCCACGATTGACCATATCGACACGGTAGGACCGGGATGCGCTGTTGGCGCAATTTGCGCAGCAATGGATTATGGTCAGGTAAAGAGCCCAGCATGGAGTCAAAGGTAATCTCACGCAATAGAGTTTGGGCGCCACCTACGTGGTCACTATCGCTGTGACTAATCACCATGCGATCAATGTGATGAATGCCCTCCCCCCTGAAAAACGGCAAGATGATTCGCTCCCCCGCGTCATCTTTCTTACCTTGGATTGGCCCGGTGTCGTATAGCAGTCGTTTTGATTGGGTCTCGATTAGTACTGCGGTGCCCTGCCCAATATCGAGCACGGTAGCCTGAAAGTCACCATAGGCTAAATCCGTCTTTGGCGGAATAAACAGGCAGGCACATAAAGTGCAACCCGCCAGTCGCGATGCAATGGTCTCGCGGATTGATCCTGGACGAATGGCAATAACGATGCCAATGAGTGATAAAGCTAGCAGTAGTAGGCTAGGCTGATGTGAATAGGCCACCGCCCAATCCCAACTTGCCATTACCTTTAAGAGAAGTGCAAGCCACTCCATCGCGGTATGTGCCAACAGTAGGAGCGGTCTCGCTAATGCATCTGGCATCACTACACCAATCATGGCAAGCGGCGTCACGATGTAACTCACGAGTGGAATGGCAATCGCGTTCGCTAGAGGTGACACTACCGAGAATTGATAGAACCAATACAGCGTGCACGGTATTAATGCTAATGTCACTACCGCCTGCAGGCGGCAGGCTTCTTTCAGTGCCTGCGTTATTCGCGCAACGGTACTTATCTCGAGTTCTTTTCCAGTCGGTATGCCGATTAAGCTACTGGAATCACCCATTGCATACAGAATGGCGGCAACTGCGCCGAAGGAGAGCCAAAAGCCGGGGGTATATGCTGCCATTGGATCCAGCACTAAGACAACAAGTAAGGCCCACCACCAGATGTCAAAGGCACGGGGTAGTCTGCCGGACCAAACCGCGACCGCCACCACCCCAACCATATACATAGTCCGCTGCGCCGGTATCTGAAAGCCCGCAATCCAGGCATAGAAAAAAGCGGTAATAAAACCGGCTGCTGCTGTTACGCGAGGCACTGGCATCGCCAGAGGAAAACGGCCGCGGCGCCACACGCGCGATGCCAGTAGCGCGCCCAATCCAGCCAGCATGGTGACATGAAGACCCGATATCGAAATCAGGTGTCCAATTCCGGTTGCATTAAACACCCGCCAATCCGCCTGATCAATCGCATTTTGATCGCCCATCACGAGTGCAACCAGGACACCAGCATAGGGTCTGTTGTCGTGCAATAAGCGCTTTATCTTGTCACGCAAATTCCAGCGATGGCCTTCAATCCATTGTGCAAATGACCATGGGGCTGCCTGCTCCATCTTCTCGCCCGAGCGAATCGATCCATACGCGCCATAACCCTGATGAAAAAGCCACTGCTCAAAATCAAACCCATGGGGATTAATCACACCGTGGGGTCGCTTGAACTTGACGCGCAACTGCCATTGCTGATCGGGCTGAATCATTGGTATACGCTCTGACTCCCGCCAGGCAGATGACCAGCTTAGATAAACTCGCCGCGGTAATCTCTCAACATCAACACTTATCCCGCGTGGTAGGCGCGTGTAATTTGTAATCACAAATGCAAAGGTCGCACCTTGGTGATCGCCCCGCGGCAAACCATCGACCCGCCCCTCAATCTGTAGATCGACTCCTTCCAATTCTCTCGGAAAATCGTATTGCAATCGCTGCTGGGCAAAATACAGACTCCAAGCCAAGCCCGCTAGGGCACACATCAAGACAATTGCTGCCTTACGAAGCAGTGCGATCGGAATCAGCAATAACAATGCAGTCACTATCAATGCCGAAACAGCCCAAAGCAGCGCACCCGCTGGCAGTGTTGAAAATAAAAAGGGAAGCGCTCCCCCGGCGATCCACGCCGTCATTGCATAGCGCAAGGGAATTATTTACTGTTAAGTGGATTGAGGGTTGCCGACCAACGCGGCAGCGCGGTCAGCGCGTTACCCCACGTTGCCGCAGCAAAAGCAGCGACGTCCATCTGCCGTAAGTTGGCGAGTTCAGCCCCAATCCGTGGAATGAATTGCGGTGCATTATGGGCCACTCCTTCATCACGTAACCAAGCCGGCGGTATATCGGGCGCATCGGTTTCCGTCACGATGCTACTGAGCGGTAATTGCGTAGCGAGGCGACGGATCTGTAATGCGCGGGTATAGGTTGCAGCGCCGCCAAAGCCCAACTTAAACCCCAGCTGAATAAATTGCTCCGCTTGCTGCATGCTACCGTTAAACGCATGGGCGATTCCACTGCGAATCCGGCGCTGACGTAAGGCTTTTAGGATTGCATCTTGCGAACGCCGAACGTGCATGACTACTGGCAAGTCATGAGCCTGCGCTAAATCCAATTGCTGCTCAAAAAAATAGGCTTGGCGAGAACGATCAAGCCCTTCAACAAAGTAATCGAGCCCAATTTCACCAATACCAACGAAACGTGGGTCGTGTAGCGCATCCTTCACTTCGGTAGCGAGTAAATCAAGATCAGCTTGTGTAGAGCGTTCGACATACAGCGGGTGGATGCCGAGGGTGTAAACCAATCCCGGCATAATTGCAGCATATTGCGCTACAAGTTTACGGATGTTAGCTGCATCGCTGGACTTGACTGCCGGTAGCAATATGCCGTGCACCTGATTTTTTGCAGCTGCGTTGATGACTTCGCTTAAATGGGATGCGAATTCAGGGGCGTCAAGATGGCAGTGGGTATCAAGCCACATGCCTTAGCTGGCCTCAATTGAAATAGGATTTAAGCTACCGTGGTCCAGTCGCAAGATGCGATCACAGCGCCGCGCCCTTACGGGGTCGTGGGTCACAATCACAAAGGCAGTGCCCTGCTCTTTGGCCACATCCAGCATCAAATCAAATACGCTATCGGCAGTTTCGGTATCCAAGTTGCCGGTTGGTTCGTCTGCTAGAACACAGGCGGGGTTACCAACCAAGGCGCGTGCGACAGCAACGCGTTGGCGCTCGCCACCAGAGAGTTCGCCTGGGGTATGCATGACCCGCTTTTGTAGTCCAACGGCCATCAACATGGCATTGGCTCGCTCAAGCGATTCGTCTTTACTTAAGCCCCGAATGCGCAGTGGTAAAGCCACGTTCTCCGCCGCCGTGAATTCATCTAAGAGGTGATGAAACTGATAAATAAAGCCGAGATACTGATTACGCAAGCGATCTAAAGCAGAGACGGAAAGATGACTTAAATCCGAACCCGCTAAGGTCACCTGGCCTGCGCTCGGCACATCTAGCCCGCCTAATAAATGCAGCAAGGTACTTTTACCCGAACCGGATGAACCCACAATCGCTACTTTCTCCGACTGCGCCACATCCAAATCAATCGCCTTCAGTACCTCGACTGCGGTAGTGCCCTTGCCATAGGTCTTAGCAAGACCACGCGCACTTAAAACCAATGCGTGATCACTCATAGCGCAATGCCTCCGCAGGCTGAACTTTTGCCGCTCGGCGGCTGGGGTACAGCGTCGCCAAAATGGAGAGGCCAAATGCCATCAAGCCTACCGTTAGGACATCGTTAAGGCGTACGTCGGATGGCAGCTGACTAATAAAGTAAATGTCGCGTGGTAAAAATTGCACACGGAAGATCGCTTCAATCGTTGGCACAATCACATCAATGTTGAGCGCCACCAGTAAACCTAGTCCAACACCACCGAGCGAGCCCAGCAAACCAATCGCTAAGCCCTGAATCAAAAAGATCCGCTGGATTAAACCCGGGCTTGCCCCCATGGTTCTCAAAATGGCGATATCGGCCTGCTTCTCATTGACGGTCATGACCAAGGTCGAAACCAAGTTAAACGCAGCGACTGCAATAATGAGCGTCAGAATAATGAACATCATCTTCTTTTCAGTCTGCACCGCTGCAAACCAATTGCGGTTGGAGCGTGACCAGTCGGTTACCCACAAAGCCTGCGGCACAAGGGCAGCTAATTGATTGGCAATTTGGGGGGCACGTTGCATGTCATCCACCTTAACGCGCAAGCCAGATGGGTCGCGCAAGCGGAGTAAAGCAGCGGCATCTTGCCAATGCAAAATAGCCAAAGAACTATCGTATTCATAGTGACCACTGTCGACCACGCCCACTACATTGAGTGCGCGCATCCGCGGCATGACTCCGGCTGGCGTCAAATCCCCTTCCGGAACAATTAAGTTGACACGATCGCCCAAACGGACGCCCAGCATATTGGCTAACTGCGCTCCGAGTACCACGCCAAAAGTTCCGGGGCGCAGATCGGCAATATCACCCGCCACAAATTGCTTGGGCAAATCCGATACCAGCCCTTCTTCCGCTGGCGATACGCCGCGTACAGCAACCCCGCGCATCACCTCACCCCGACTCAGCAAACCCTGGGAGCTCACCATGGGTGCTACACCAAGTACATGGGGCTGACTGGCCACCTTCGCTGAAAGAGTTTGCCAATCGGAAAGGCCATCTGGGGCGGTAATTTCAATATGGGAGAGTACCGAAAGCATGCGATCGCGCACTTCTTTCTGGAAGCCATTCATCACCGACAGCACGACGATGAGGGCTGCAACCCCAAGGGCAATGCCTGCAGTCGATATCCCGGAGATAAAAGACAGGAAACCATCGCGCTTGCCTACCGCTTTACTGCGCCTAGAGCGCGTATACCGCAGGCCAATTTCCAGTTCGATGGGGACTTTAAACATACCCTTAGTTTAGTGAATAGTGACGCCCTAGCTGGAGAAATGGGTAAATGCCACCTAAAATCAGAAGAATGACAACAAAAAGACAATTTACCCTCCTTTTGTCGGGTGACGATGCTGTGGCTGATTCCTTACAGACCGTCCCCACACAGGGCTTGCCACACGAGCGTTTTTTGCTCGGCGATGCCGTGCCTGCAGCCCCATTTGCATTGCTTGGACTACAAGGCGGAACCGTTGACCCTAACTCGGTATTCGCCTGCATTCAGCCGATTCACCTGCACGCTACCCGCGACCATTTGGTGTTGATGCACCCAGATCACATTCCACTTTCCGCCGCTGAGTCAGCGGCTTTACTCGAAGAGGCAAAGCCCCTCCTTCAGGATGAATTCAAGACCGATGTGATTGCTGCTGATCCATGCCGCTGGTTTATCAACCCAGCGCACTTTGCCAGCCTGGCAACGCACTCCGTTGATCAAGCGCACGGCCGCAATATTGATTGGTGGTTACCGCGCGATACCACGGAAGTAGGCAGAGCTAGAGCTTGGCGTAAATTACAAAACGAGATTCAGATGCTGTGGCACATTAGCCCGATTAACGAAGTACGCCAGGCCAATGGTCAGCCTGCCATCAATTCGATTTGGATTAGCGGCATCGGCTCCATTTCCGATTTACAGGCTCCGGACGCTATTCGCACGGCAAGCCACATCATCACTGACCATTCAGTTTTAAAGGGGCTGGCTGTTCATCTTCATATTCCCCATCGCAGTGACGTCGCTGCCGATACCCTTGTTGGCGGATTTGCCTGGCTTGCCGATCCAGCCGCCATTTGGCCGAAATTGCAATCTGCTTTGCTGGATGAAACACTTGATGAACTCGAGTTGATTGACTTTCCGAACGGCGTACTGCGTAAGCGCACCATTCAAAAGAGCGATGTCAAAAAAGGATCCTGGGCATTTTGGCGCGCACCTGCATTACTGAGCTGGCAAGAATTAACGGGGTCCAAATCGGCATGATGACTTCTGTCTTTCGGCAGCGTGACTATTCGGCAGAAGCGGCGGAAGCCCTTACTGCGGGAGGCCTGCATCCCCTACTGGCTAGACTCTATGCCGCTCGTGGCGTAACCAATAGCGATCAACTCGCCTTAGAGCTTAAGCATTTAATCTCACCAACCCAGTTAAGTCAGTGCCTTTCTACTGCTTCCATCCTTGCCGATGCGCTTGCAGCAAAGAAACCGATGTTGGTTGTTGCCGACTATGACTGCGATGGGGCTACCGCGTGCGCCGTTGCTGTCCGTGGCCTGCGTTTACTGGGCGGCCAGAATGCGAATATTCATTTTTTAGTCCCTAATCGCTTTACGATGGGCTACGGCCTCACGCCCGAAGTGGTCGATCTTGCTGCTACCCAAACACCCAAGCCTGCAATTCTGATTACGGTGGATAACGGCATTGCCAGTAGTGATGGTGTCGAGCGTGCGCGCGAGTTAGGTATGGAAGTCGTCATCACAGATCACCATCTTCCCGGCGATTGCACACCCAATGCGCTGGCCATCGTCAATCCCAATCAGATAGGCTGTAGTTTTCCTAGTAAAGCACTAGCGGGCGTTGGTGTGGTGTTTTACCTGTTGATTGCTTTACGTGCGGAACTCCGGCAGCGCGGTATGTTTACCCAAGACACCCAACCCAAGATTGAAAATCTGCTCGACTTGGTTGCTCTGGGAACAGTGGCTGATGTTGCGCAGCTCGATTACAACAACCGCATTTTGGTTGCCAATGGCCTCCGGCGTATGCGCCAAGGAGTTGGACAGCAGGGTATTGCCGCTTTATTTAGTGTCGCGGGTCGTGATATTCGCAAAGCTACGGCAGGCGATTTAGGTTTTGCAATTGGTCCAAGGCTCAACGCAGCAGGACGCCTAGCCGATATGACTTTGGGAATTCAGCTGCTGCTGGCAGACGATGCGGATGTCGCGCTGCGCATCGCCCAAGAACTCGATCGCATTAATCGCGAACGCCGGGTGATTGAAGGCGGTATGCAAGAGGCGGCCTTGGCTCATCTAGCAGAAGAACAGTTGGATGGTCTTGCAGCAGCCCGCTCTGCCCTCTGCCTGTGGAATGCCAACTGGCATCAAGGCGTGGTCGGCATTGTCGCCTCTCGGCTCAAAGAACGCTTCAATCGTCCGGCCATCGTATTTGCCCCAGCCGATACCGAGGATGCGCAATCGCAATTGCGTGGATCGGGTCGCTCGATTAGTGGCTTTCATCTGCGCGATGCATTGGATTTGGTTTCTAAGCGCGAGCCTGGCCTCATTCTCAAATTTGGTGGCCATGCCATGGCAGCCGGCCTGACGATCGATCAAGCGAGCTTTGCCCGCTTTGATGCTTGCTTTCAGGCGGTTGCCGATGAATTGCTTGACGATGCGCTGTTAGCTAGGCAATACATTCATGACGGCAGCCTGCGCCTGGATGAATTGACTGCAGAGATAGGTGACCTGTTAGCAGAAGAACTGTGGGGCCAAGGCTTCCCACCGCCGGTCTTTTATGGTGAATTTGAAGTGATTAGCCAAGCCTTAATGAAAGAAAAGCACCTGCGACTGCAACTCTTGCCGCTCGGTAGCCCGCCGGGGGACAAGCCGGTGGGTGGGGTGTGGTTCAATCACACCCAAACCCTGCCAGCTAGGGCGCATTTGGCTTACCGCTTGGTTGCAGATCGCTACGGCGGCCAAGCACGGGTACAACTCATGATTGAAGCCTTGGATGAACCAAGCAGAACAGAGGCCTAAAGGCAGCTTGACTTTATAATCGCTGTCATGGAAGCCGAACAACTTAACCTCATCTCCAACACCCTTCAGGATCTGCTCACACGCGAGCAAGCACTTCGGGGGTATCTTTGACTACGACGTCAAGTCACGTCGCCTAACGGAAGTTAATTCCATACTGGAAGATCCCACCATTTGGGATGATCAAAAGCGAGCACAAGCGCTTGGTAAAGAAAAAAAATTACTGGATGGGGTGGTCTCTACCCTCACAAACTTAAATACCAACATCACGGGCGCCCTCGAATTATTTGAGATGGCTAAAGAAGAGAGTGATTTTGAGACTTTAAGCGCGCTTGAAGTCGATACCGAGGGATACAGTAAAACAATTGCCGACCTCGAGTTTCGGCGCATGTTTCACAACGAGATGGATCCCTGCAATTGCTTTATTGACATTCAGGCGGGCGCCGGTGGAACCGAGGCCTGCGATTGGGCGAGCATGCTATTTCGTCAATACCTCAAGTACTGTGAACGTAAAGGCTATAAAACCGAAATTCTGGAAGAGTCTGATGGCGATGTGGCGGGCATTAAGAGCGCCACCATCAAGATTGATGGCGAATATGCCTACGGTCACCTGCGCTCCGAGACTGGAGTACATCGCCTAGTACGTAAATCTCCATTTGATTCATCGGGCGGTCGCCATACCTCCTTTGCCAGCATCTACGTTTACCCTGAAATTGATGACTCGATTGAGATCGACGTCAATCCGGCTGACATTCGAACCGATACCTACCGGGCTTCGGGTGCCGGTGGTCAGCACATCAATAAAACCGACTCTGCAGTCCGACTCACCCACATGCCAACGGGCATTGTGGTCCAGTGCCAAAATGACCGCAGTCAGCACCGTAACCGTGCCGAGGCCATGACCATGCTCAAATCACGCCTGTACGAGCACGAGATGCAAAAACGCCGGGTCGAGCAAGATAAATTAGAGGCCAATAAAACCGATGTGGGTTGGGGTCATCAAATTCGATCGTATGTTTTAGATCAAAGCCGAATTAAAGATTTGCGCACCAACGTTGAGATTTCCAATACCCAAAAAGTATTGGATGGTGATCTCGATGCCTTTATTGAAGCCAGCCTGAAGCAAGGCGTTTAATTACTCTGATTAGCCCAAACCCCATGAACGATAAAGCCCAAACCCCAGACAATGCGCCGGAAGTCCCGGATGAAAACCACATCATCGCCGAGCGCCGTGAAAAGTTAGCGCAGCTACGTACTAAAGGCGTTGCATTTCCGAACGACTTTGTCCCGACGCATCATGCAGCCGATCTACATGCGCATTACGATGGCTTCAATAAAGAAGAGTTGGCTGCGAAGAAGGTCATGGTTAAGGTGGCTGGACGCATGGTTCTAAAGCGCGTGATGGGTAAAGCCAGTTTTGCAACGATTCAAGATCGTACAGGGCAAATTCAGTTTTATATTAGCGATGAAATCAGTGGCGCTGATATTCACAATGCATTCAAGCACTGGGACATGGGTGACTTCATTGCGGCTGAGGGGCACTTGTTTAAAACGAATAAGGGCGAGCTCTCGGTGGAGTGCAGCACCTTACGACTCCTCAGTAAATCGCTGCGCCCCCTGCCAGATAAGTTTCATGGCCTCTCCGATTTAGAAACCAAGTACCGCCAGCGCTACGTTGACCTGATCGTCAGCCCCGATACCCGCGCAACCTTTATCTCCCGTAGTAAAGCCATTGCATCTTTACGTCGCCATATGCTCGAGGCCAACTTCATGGAGGTCGAGACCCCCATGCTCCACCCCATTCCTGGTGGCGCAACGGCAAAGCCATTCATGACTCACCACAATGCACTCGATATGCAGATGTTTTTGCGTATTGCCCCCGAGCTCTACCTCAAGCGTTTGGTCGTCGGCGGCTTTGAACGTGTATTTGAAATCAATCGCAATTTCCGCAACGAGGGTGTCAGCCCACGCCATAACCCCGAATTCACCATGATGGAGTTCTATGCGGCGTACACCGATTACAAATGGTTGATGGATTTCACAGAGGGCTTGATTCGGGCTGCGGCAATTGATGCGCAGGGCACTGCGACCCTGACCCACCAGGGCCGTCCACTGGATTTAAGTAAGCCATTTCAGCGCTTGACGATTACCGAGGCAATCCTAAAGTACGGTCCCGAATCCAAAAAGAGCTATAGCCCCGATCAACTGGAGGACGCTGAATTCATTCGCGCTGAACTGAAAAAAGGCGGCGAGGATATCAATGCACCGGCACTCAAGAATGCGGGCATTGGGGCCCTGCAGCTCGCCTTATTTGAATTAGTAGCTGAGCACCATTTATGGGAGCCAACCTACATCATCGACTACCCGATTGAAGTCAGCCCCCTCGCCCGCGAATCCGATACCCGTCCTGGGGTTACTGAACGATTTGAGCTCTTCATTACTGGCCGTGAAATTGCCAATGGCTTTTCTGAGCTCAACGACGCTGAAGATCAGGCGCAGCGCTTTCATAAGCAAGTGGAGCAAAAAGAAGCAGGTAATGAAGAGGCGATGTACTTTGATCATGACTTTATCCGCGCGCTAGAGTACGGTATGCCCCCAACCGGCGGCTGCGGAATTGGCATCGACCGACTGGTGATGCTGCTCACCGATGTACCTAATATTCGTGACGTGATTTTGTTCCCTCATTTGCGCCGCGAAGAAGAGCAATAAAAGGAATTGAATCCATGGTGTTACTAGAAATTGCCAACCTACTCTCTGAAATCGCCATCACGATCATTGGCGGCGCCTGCCTATTGCGTTGCTATCTGCAATACCTTAAATTCAATTTATCGCCGCACTCAGACAATCCGATTGGTCTCTACTTGATGCCGCTGACAAACTGGCTCGTTATGCCCCTGCGCAAAGTGATTCCGAGCGTCGGCCGTATTGATAGCGCCTGCGTATTGGGAGCTTATTTAATTGTGCTTGCCAAACTCCTCTTGCTCGGGCTTTTGCTAGGCAGTATTCCACCCATTCTTAGCCTGCTCATCGGCTCGGTTTTAGAGCTCATCGGCCTTATTTTATCGATCTTAATTGTTTTAATCATCGCCAACGTGGTCTTGTCGTGGGTTGGCCGTGGATCGCCGACGCAATACATGCTGAGTGAGATACTCAATCCACTGCTCGCCCCGATCAAACGCATCCTACCGAGCACGGGGCCTCTGGATTTATCGCCCTTGGTTTTATTAATTGCGATTCAGATTGCGCAGATTGTATTGTCCAATATTAGCCGTAGTCTTGTTACTTAATCATCTTATAAGGTTCTATAAGATTTAATATTTATGGTGTCAAACCTCACACATACGCCCATTCAAATTAAAAAAGCGGAATCATTTGTTTA
>JBIJAC010000063.1:0-5749 GCA_044345935.1 Polynucleobacter sp.
AGATCATATCGCAGTTTAGTTGCAATAACAAGCAGCGCTATATCCCTCACCCATTTCTGCTCGAAGGCGAAACCATGAAACCCAGTCCAGCACCACGCCTTCCTGTTACGGTTTTATCCGGTTTTTTGGGGGCCGGCAAAACCACTCTATTGAACCGGGTACTGGCCAATCGAGAGGGGCTAAAAGTAGCAGTGATCGTTAACGATATGAGCGAGCTCAACATCGATGCCTCCCTGATTGCCAAAGGGACTAACAATGCAGGGGCAGCCCTATCTCGCACGGATGAAAAATTAGTAGAGATGAGTAATGGCTGCATTTGTTGCACGCTCCGCGAGGACCTGCTCATCGAGGTACGTAAGCTGGCTGAAGAAAATCGATTTGACCATCTGCTAATTGAGTCCACAGGCATTGGAGAGCCCATGCCGGTTGCTGCGACCTTTGATTTTGAGGACGAAGATGGGAACTCACTCAATGACGTTGCCCGGCTCGATACGATGGTTACCGTAGTTGATGCCGTTAATTTATTTAATGACTATCACTCCGAAGACTTACTCGCCGATCGTGGAACCGTTGCAGATGAGGCCGACAATCGCAGTTTAGCTAGCCTCTTAACGGAGCAAATTGAATTTGCCAATGTGATCGTCATCAGCAAAATTGATTTGGTAGATCAGCAGCAACTCGAGAAAGTAAGGGCTGTAGTGAAATCCCTCAACCCCAGCGCGAATGTAATCTATGCAACCCAGGGGGACGTTCCGCTGAAATCGATTTTAGGTACCGAGTTATTTGATTTTGAGAAGGCCAGTGCTATGCCTGGCTGGATACGAGAGCTAGAGGGGCACCACACCCCAGAAACCGAAGAGTATGGAATCCAAAGTTTCATTTACACCTCTCGTGAACCTCTCCATGCAGGTCGATTTGCCGCATTTTTAGAGCTGTCCTTGTCAGGCGTTCTGCGTGCCAAAGGCTATGTATGGCTCGCTAGTCGACCTGAATGGGCTATCTCGTATTCACGGGCTGGCAATATTGCTAACGTCGAGCCCGTTGGTTATTGGTGGGCTGCAACCGAGCGCGCGCGTTGGCCAGAAAAAAATGATCCTGAGCATGCCCTCATTTTAGAAAACTGGCAAGAGCCCTATGGCGATCGTGTCAACGAGATTGTATTTATTGGTCAGTACCTAGATCGCCCTGCAATTGAGGCAATTCTTGCGGCCTGTCAGCTTACTGCCGCAGAAAAAGAACTGCCTGAGTCCCACTGGATTAACGCAGGTGATCCGTTTCCGATTTGGGATCGGATCGAAAACTAAAGTGACTTAACAGGCGCCGTATCAGAGCCGCCCAACCGTCACTTAGCCGGACATTCGATAGTCGGTTAAAACCGACACTAGAAGATCAGGGTCAAAAGTTCGTCTGAGTCGCACATAGTTAACTGGATCCTCAACGCTAGATCCAAGGCCACACATACGCTACCCAAGCTAGATCATGATTGAGCCAATCGAACACAATTGACCAGCCTAGATTTATATGAATCGATATGAAATTTGGCCTGCCCAGCACGATTCGAACGTGCGACCTACGCCTTAGAAGGGCGTTGCTCTATCCAGCTGAGCTATGGGCAGTATGCTTCTGTAGGCCCTATTCTAATGGACATGGTTTACGGTTTTGGGGCTTTTTTAGGGCTTTTTATTGATTTAATTTATGATCGTAGGGTTATTTCATTTAACCCATTACAAGCCCATAAGCCCATCATGAAGAACATACAACGACTCCTTTTTACCCTTTCCATGTTATTTGCCGTTAGTGCCGGCGCACAAGCCATGACTGAAGGCGGCGACGACAAATACAAACCCAGTGTTGGCCAAGAGGGCAAAGATGTCATCTGGGTCCCCACTGGCGATGAATTGGTAACCAATATGCTCAAGATGGCCAAAGTCGGCCCATCGGATTTGGTCTATGACTTAGGAGCCGGTGATGGCAAGATTGCGATTGCGGCGGCAAAACAATTTGGCGCGACTGCAGTCGGCATTGAATTTAATCCTGAAATGGCGGCGCTCGGTCAGCGCAATGCCGAGCGTGCTGGTGTATCAAAGCAAGTCAAAATTATTCAGGGCGATATCTTTAAAGAGGATTTCTCTAAGGCAACGGTTGTTACCATGTACCTCCTGCCTGAGCTTAACCTCAAATTGCGTCCTACCATCCTCAAGATGAAGCCAGGTACCCGCGTTGTATCGCATGCCTTCACCATGGGTGATTGGGAAGCAGACGCTGAAGTGGATAGCCCCGCTAGAGGGTATTTCTGGGTGGTGCCTGCCAACGTGGCTGGTGAATGGACTTTGACGAACTTTGATGCCCAAGGCCCAGCTACCTTGAGTCTTTCGCAGCACTACCAGCGCATTGGTGGCAGCGTATTGATTGATCGCAGAAGCCAGCCTCTACTTAATGCCAAACTCACTGGCAACAAAATGGAATTTAGCTACAAAGACCGCAATGGTAATTTCCGTACAGCGCAAGTGACTGTTAGCGGCAATACCTTGAAGGGTGACGATAAAGGCGGCTACCTTCAAAATGAATTTACTGGAGTACGTCGGTAAGCAATTGCTTGCCTTTGCTTACTTTCACATTTCAGCATGAATAACCCCGCCAATACGGTGCCGGAGCGCCTGCTCTCGCGCATCGGTGCAATCGCCATCATTGTGGGCATTGTGATTGGTGCGGGGATATTTAAGACCCCATCGATGGTTGCCGGCATTACGGGCGACATCGGTTGGATGATGAGCGTTTGGATTATTGGCTCCATCATTTCCATGGCGGGCGCCCTTTGCTACGCAGAGCTCGCAACCACCTATCCGCATGCCGGTGGTGACTATCACTTCTTACTCAAGGCCTATGGCAAAAATGCCTCGTTTTTATATGGCTGGGCTAAAGCAACGGTAATTAATACTGGCTCAATCGCTTTGCTCGCTTTTGTGTTCGGCGATTACATGACTAAGGTTTTGCCTTTAGGTGCTTACTCTTCCGTTATTTGGGCCCTATTGATTGTGATTGGTTTAACTCTGGTTAATCTAATCGGCATTCATGCCTCGTCTAAAGTACAAACCTTGCTCACCATATTAGAAGTGGCTGGCCTACTCGCCATTATTGTGGCTGGCTTTGGTCTGATGGGCGCCCCCTTGCCTGCGGTAGAGCATGCAGCCTTTTTCTCAAGCACGCCACCGCTGGGCTTACTTGGCCTGGCGATGGTCTTTGTGCTGCTCACCTTTGGTGGCTGGAATGAATCCGCTTACATTTCAGCTGAGGTTAAAGGCGGCAGCAAGACGGTGGTGTACGTCATTGTCTTTAGTCTATTGCTCATCACTATTATTTACTTGCTAGTCAATTGGGCCTTGATCAGCGGCCTTGGTATGCAGCAGCTGGCAAGCAGTAAAGCGGCTCCCGCGGATTTACTCGGCCTTGCTTTTGGCCCCGTTGGTGAAAAACTCCTCGGTCTTTTTGTTGCTATTGCTGCATTGACCAGCATTAATGCCACCATGATTGTGGGCGCACGCACCAACTTTGCGATGGGTGAAGATTGGTATGGCCTGCGCTTCATGGGCCGCTGGGAAGCCAAACGCGGCTCCCCGAGCCTAGCGTATTTAGTGCAAGGCATTATCTGCGTTGCGCTGGTTTGCTTTGGCGCCCTGCAGTCGGATGGCTTTGAGGCTATGGTGGAATTTACCGCTCCAGTCTTTTGGAGTTTCTTATTACTGGTTGGAATCTCGGTATTTATTCTGCGGTTTAAACACCCCCATACCAAGCGGGAATTTAGCGTACCACTCTACCCTCTAACGCCTATGGTGTTTTGCGCTTCCTGCGCCTATTTGGCTTACTCGAGCTTTGCCTATGCACATAGCAAAGGGGCGGTGACGATTTCGCTCTATGTGATGCTGGTGGGTGTGGTGGCATTGCTGTTCCTGCGTGCCAAAAAAGAGCTTCTGCCGAAATAAAACGCTCTGGATTTAGAGGGTCAGCATGACTTTTAAATGTCATCCTACTGCAATACAGTTGTCTTATTTCCATCTGAAGCTGCTCTAGTTCATGCATTTTCCTCTTCGCGTTCTTTTTTCTACGCTAGCTACTGCCCTTACTTTTACGGCACAGGCTTTTGAACCCTTAAATACGGATGATGCTGCTACTGTTGGTTATCAAGTCAACCAAATAGAGCAATACTTTTATCTCTTAAATAACCAGACAGTTGGGGATATTTCCGTTATCAATAGTAACGGTGAGGAATTTAGGGGGCTTGGGCGGGCAACAGCAGCGCCGTTTACATACACCCGCGGTCTAAGTGAAACCGTTGAAGCCTCGTTTGCAAGCACCTACTATGCAAACCCAAATGGCAACTACTCACCCCTTTCCAATTATGTACTAGGACTCAAATGGCGTTTTTGGGGCGATGGCGAGCGAGGCTGGGCATTTGCCGTCAAACCTACTGTTACCCTACCTGCGTCAACAAGCCAACAAGCCGTCGGCATTGGTTTTGCTAGCACCAATTACGAAGTGAATCTCATCAGCTCCTATTATTGGGATCAAATTCATGTGCACAGCAACGTAAGTTATGCCCGCAATCCCTACAACACCAATTACCCGGTCAGCGGAAGTACTGAGCCCTTACGCACCAATGCCTACGCATTTTCGATTGCACCCGTTTGGGTAGTAAATGCGCGCTGGCGTTTAGCGCTGGATTTTGGCGCGGGCAGCAATATTTTGCTTAATGCAAACCGATTTTCAGACTACGGCATGGTGGCGGCACTTTATTCGATTACCCCAGATGTTGATTTAGGGCTATCGATCATGCGCAGTGCGGCCAATTTTGGGACTGTGTTCTCCGGATCAGGCGTATATTCCTTACGATCGGAAGCAGGAGTCACGTGGCGTTTTTGAGGTGGATCAGGCTCTTGGCAGAGTAAATCAAGGGAAGAGAAAGTGGTCGGAGTACAAGGATTCGAACCTTGGACCCCCTGCTCCCAAAGCAGGTGCGCTACCAGGCTGCGCTACACTCCGACGGAATCGATATTTTACACAGTATTGGGCCCACTCTGCATTTCCTGTACCATTTGCCCCTATGAATGCCTTTTTTGCCACTCAAATCCAGCGTCCTGCTCGGGCTTGTCTGGCAATTGCTTTCCTCACCATCAGCCTCTTGGGCACCCACTGGCTGGGCTATCAACACAGCATTGCTCACCCCCATAGCGGTCAGGCTCAACTAACCCAGTTTGGCTTATCTGAATTAGCCCTGGAGCATGATGACTGCGATGCGAACCACCATGCCATGGTTATGCCGGCATCGCATGGCGATCACATCAGTGCCAATTGCTTGCTATTTGATGCGCTCACCTTAGCCGGTTTTGTTGGCAGTACCAGTATTGCGCTATCTGCAGTTCAAGCGCTGGCCAGTGAACCCATTATCTATAGCGCCGTTTTTAATACTGGCGCAGTCTTAAGCTACTACCAATCCCGCGCTCCGCCGCAATTCCTCCAGTTGTAAACCCCTAAGCGGCACTGCTATTACGTGCCATTTATTTTTCCACCCTTCTTATGTAAGGGTGCAATTGGAGCTTTATATGAAACCCGATTCCCGATCGCTTATAGCCAAGCGACATGCGTTTAGCTTACTCAAATCAGTTAGTCTGACCACCACACTGGCTGTGTCTTTTTCTGTGATTGCTTATGCCCAAAGCAGCAATAATCCCAATCTACAAATTGAAGCAACTGG